>NZ_VJWX01000017.1 GCF_007713715.1 Amycolatopsis rhizosphaerae | reverse complement strand
CGCCACAGCACTCCAGGCCATGCCGATCGGCCCGAACGGCATCTTCGACCTGACCGACGTCCCCGCCACACGCCAAGCCGTCCGCGCGCTCGCCGAATCCATCGCCGGCACCATCCCCGACGAGCCCACCGTCACCGCCCACGAGATCCGCGTGCCGCGCGCCGAAGCCCCCGACGTCCCGATCCTCCTGCTGCGTCCGCAGAACGCGCCCGGGGCGCTGCCGGTCATCATGTGGTTCCACGGCGGTGGGCAGGTGCTCGGCTTCGCCGCCCAGGACGTCCCCTGGCTCAAGCAGCTGTCCGCGGCACTCGGCTGCGCCGTCGCCGCCGTCGACTACCGCCTGGCACCGGAAACCCCCGCGCCCGGCGCCGCCGAGGACGGATACACCGCCTACCGGTGGATCAGCGACCACGCCACCGATCTCGGCCTGGACCCCACCCGGATCGGGCTGGCCGGCCAGAGCGGAGGCGGAGGCATCGCCGCCACCACCGCCCTGCTGATCCGCGACCGCGGCGCGGTGACCCCCCTGTTCCAGCTGCTGATGTACCCGATGCTCGACGACCGCAACACGACCGACTCGAGCCGGGAGATCACCGACATCGGCATCTGGGACCGCGCGACCAACCTCCTTGCCTGGCAAGCGATCCTCGGCGACCGCGCCGGCACCGAGGACATCACGCCCTACTGCGCCGCCTCCCGGGCGGCCGACCTCGCCGGCTTGCCTCCGACCTTCATCGGCGTCGGTGAACTCGACGTCTTCCGCGACGAGAGCCTCGACTACGCCACGCGCCTGCGTACCCACGGCGTCCCCGTCGAGCTGCACCTCTATCCCGGCGCTTACCACGCCTTCGACCTGTTCGCCCCGCAGTCCCAGCTCGCGGAGAGCTTCCGGCACACCTGGAACAACTACCTCGCCCGGCACCTCACAAAGGCCCCGGCTGCCCCGTAACACGCAGGTCTGACGGCGGGCCTCCTGTCCGGCATCCCACCGGCGCCTCCGAGCCGATGGCCGCACCGCTCGGCTCGGAGGCGCCTCCGAAACGAAACTGGAGTATTCCCATGCGCATTGGAGTCCCTTGCGAGCCCGCAGGGGAGACGCGTGTCGCCGCGACACCGGCGACCGTCAAGCAGCTGACCGGGCTCGGATACGACGTGGTGATCGAGGCAGGGGCCGGGGCACTCTCCGCCTTCGCCGACGAGTCGTACGGGGAGGCCGGGGCACGGATCGGCACGGGCGAGGAGGCGTGGGGCGCCGACATCGTCTTCCGGGTCAACGGCCCGTCACCGGGCGAGGTGGGCAAGCCGAAGGACGGCGCCACACTGGTCTCCACACTCGCACCGGCCCTCAACCCCCAGCTGGTCGACGCACTCGCGGCGCGGCCGATCACGGTGCTGGCGATGGACGCGGTGCCGCGCATCAGCCGCGCCCAGTCGCTCGATGTGCTCTCGTCCATGGCCAACATCGCCGGCTACCGCGCGGTGATCGAGGCGGCCCACGAGTTCGGCCGCTTCTTCACCGGCCAGGTGACCGCCGCGGGCAAGGTACCGCCGGCGAAGGTGCTCGTCGCGGGGGCGGGGGTGGCGGGCCTGGCCGCGATCGGCGCGGCCTCGTCGCTGGGTGCGATCGTGCGTGCGACCGACCCGCGCCCGGAGGTGGCCGATCAGGTGAAGTCACTGGGCGGCGACTACCTCCCGGTAGCGGTCCAGGAGGAGACACAGCAGTCGTCCGACGGCTACGCGAAGGCCACCTCGGACCTCTACAACGAGGCCGCCGCGAAGCTCTACTCCGACCAGGCCGCGGACGTCGACATCGTCATCACCACCGCGCTGATCCCGGGGCGCCCGGCGCCGCGGCTGATCACGGCCGCCGACGTGGCGAGCATGAAGCCGGGCTCGGTGATCGTCGACATGGCCGCAGGCACGGGCGGCAACGTCGAGGGCAGCGTCCCCGGGCAGCGGATCGTCACCGGCAACGGCGTGATCATCCTCGGTTACACCGACCTCGCCGGCCGCCTGCCCACCCAGGCGTCGCAGCTGTACGGGACCAACCTGGTCAACCTGATGAAGCTGCTCACTCCGGGCAAGGACGGGAAGGTCGTCCTCGACCTCGACGACGTCGTCCAGCGCGGCATCACCGTGGTCAGGGACGGAGAGAAGCTGTGGCCACCGCCGCCCGTGCAGGTCTCGGCGGCGCCCGCCGCCGGCAGCACGGGGCCGGCTGCCGACGTACCCGCCAAGGAGGAGAAGGCGCCCCTGAGCGCCGTCACCAAGCTCGGCCTGAGCCTGGCCGGCATCCTCGCCTTCGGCCTGATCGTCGCCTTCGCCCCGGCCCCGCTGCCGCAGCACTTCACCGTGCTGATGCTCGCGATCGTCATCGGCTACTACGTGATCGGCAAGGTCCATCACGCACTGCACACCCCGCTGATGAGCGTCACCAACGCCATTTCCGGCGTCGTCGTCGTGGGTGCGCTGCTGAAGGTGTGGCACCCCGACCACCTCATGCAGTCGCTCGGCGCCGTCGCCGTCCTGCTCGCCTCCATCAACATCTTCGGTGGCTTCGCGGTGACACGCCGCATGCTCGCCCTGTTCAGCCGAGGGAACTGACGACATGACCGTCTCCGCCATGGCCACCGCGGCGTACGTCGTCGCCGCGCTGCTCTTCATCCTCAGCCTCGCCGGACTGTCCAGGCACGAAAGCGCCCGACAGGGCTGGACCTACGGCGTCACCGGCATGGGCGTCGCCCTTCTCGCCACGATCGTCTACGTCATCGACAGCGGCGGCAGCAACGGCACGCCGGGCATCGTCCTGATGTTCGTCGCCGTCGCGGCCGGTGGTGCGATCGGCCTGTGGCGTGCCCGGATCGTCCAGATGACCGGCATGCCCGAACTGATCGCCCTGCTGCACTCCTTCGTCGGTCTGGCCGCCGTGCTGATCGGCTGGGTCGGCCACCGCGAAGGCCTGCTGTCCGGCGAACCGGCCGAGTCGCCGATCTCGCTGTGGAACATCCACAACGCCGAGATCGCCATCGGCATCTTCATCGGCGCGGTCACCTTCACCGGCTCGATCGTGGCCAACCTCAAGCTGTCGGCGAAGATCAAGAGCGCCCCGCTCATGCTGCCGGGCAAGAACTTCATCAACGTCGGTGCGCTCGTCGTCTTCGCCGTGCTGAGCGTGGTCTACCTCGTCGTCTCCCACGACAGGACCGACCGCACGGGCACGATCGTCCTCGCCCTGATCACGCTGGTCGCCCTGGCGCTGGGCTGGCACCTGGTCGCCTCCATCGGCGGCGGCGACATGCCGGTCGTGGTCTCGATGCTCAACAGCTACTCCGGCTGGGCCGCGGCGGCCTCGGGCTTCCTGCTCGACAACGACCTGTTGATCGTCACGGGCGCGCTGGTCGGCTCCTCGGGCGCCTACCTGTCCTACCTCATGTGCAAAGCGATGAACCGGTCCTTCGCCTCGGTCATCGCCGGTGGCTTCGGCATCGAGGCCAAGGCCACCGACGGCACCGAGCACGGTGAGCACCGCGAGATCTCGGCCGAGGAGACCGCCGAACTGCTGGCCTCCGCGTCGCGCGTGGTCATCACACCGGGCTACGGCATGGCCGTCGCCCAGGCGCAGTACCCGGTCGCCGAACTCGCCCGCCTCCTGCGCGAGCGCGGTGCCGACGTCCGCTTCGGAATCCACCCCGTCGCCGGGCGCCTCCCCGGGCACATGAACGTGCTGCTGGCCGAAGCGAAGGTGCCGTACGACATCGTGCTGGAGATGGACGAGATCAACGACGACCTGGCCGGAACCGACGTCGTCCTGGTCATCGGCGCCAACGACACCGTCAACCCGGCCGCGGCCGAAGACCCCGGCAGCCCCATCGCCGGCATGCCGGTCCTCCGGGTCTGGGAAGCCAAGGACGTCGTCGTCTTCAAACGCTCCATGGCCGCCGGCTACGCCGGTGTGCAGAACCCGCTCTTCTTCCGGGAAAACACCCAGATGCTCTTCGGCGACGCCAAGACCAAGGTCGACGAAATCGTCGGAGCACTCTCCCCGGCACGGGCGCAGCGCGCTGCAGCGTAGATCAACAGCGGCTGTCACGCCTCGGCACGTCGGCGATGACCGCCCGCGCGAAGGCGGCCTGAGAGTGGCGGATCTGGTCGGATGTGGATCCGCTGGCCAGCAATTCCTCGACAAGGTCGATGTGGATCGCGGCGAGCAGGGCGTGGGCGGTGTATCCGGCATCGCCGTCGGTCGCCCTGGGCATGGCGTCGGCGATCAGAGTCCGCAGCGTGTCCTGCATCCACAGGTAACGCTCGGTTCGCAGTGCTCCGGTGGAGGCGACTTCTCGTGCGCGGATGAGGTGACGGTTGTTCAGCTTGAAGGTGAGCACCGCGTCCAGGAACGCGATGATCCGCTCCCGTGCCGGCGCCTCGGATCCTGACCGCCGCCGAGGCGCTCTTCGCCGATACCGACACCCCGGGCTCGGTCACGATGGGGACTCACGGTCCGAAATTCTACCGGAGGATGCCATGGCTCCTGTGTCCGTTGTTCCCGGCTGGCTGGCCGAGGCGTTCGGCTGCCTCGCCGACGGCGACGTCGACGGCTGGGCGCGCATCTACGCCCCCGATGCCGTGCACGAATTCCCCTTCTCGCCCCGGGAGGCCGAACGCCGGATCGAGGGGCGGGACGCGATCGCCGCCCGCCTGCGTGAGGTCTTCGACGCCGAGAACGGGCGCCTGCGCTTCGGATCCTTCGACAACGTCCGAGTGCGCGATGTCGGCGACGAGGTCATCATCGAAGGCGACGGCCACCACCAGACCGCCGAAGGCACACCGGTCGAGATCAGCTGCGCCTGGTTCATCACCCGGCGCGACGGACAGGTGGCGCACTTCCGCGACTACATGAATCCGATGACTTTGGCGGCGCACCAGCTGATGTGACCGGACGGCCTGAAAGTCCACCGAGGACCAGTCAGGTCACCGCGGCGCGGGGGCCGAGCCGCGAAGACGGGAGAACCGTTTGCCGGCTCCTCCCTGGGGAAGAGGGGCCGGCAAACGGTTCGGGAACCCGATCGGTCAGTGAGATTCCTTCAGGTGATCGATGATCTCCTGCGCGGTACCGCTCTCACCGAGCATCGGGAAGATCCGCTCGATGCTGTTCCGGTGCGTCTCGGGGTTCAGGTCGGTCATGGCGTCCACCGCGAGCGTGACGTGGTAGCCGCGTTCGTGGGCCGCGCGGGCGGTCGACTCGACACCGATGCTGGTCGCGATGCCGGCCAGCACCACCTGGGTGACGCCGAGGCGGCGCAGCCGGAGGTCGAGCGAGGTCCCGTAGAAGGCACCCCAGTTCGGCTTCGTCACCACGATGTCCGTGGGCTGCCGGTCGAGTTCGGGGACGAACTCGGTGAAGTCCGCGGGCAGTTCCCCGCCACCGGCGTTGGCGTCGGTGCGGCCCGGCGCGCCGCCGTCGACGTTGACCAGGACGACCGGCAGGCCGTGCCGGTGGAAAGCGGCCAGCAGCCGGTTGCTGCGCTCGACGATCTCGTCGGCGGAGTGGACGGTGGGCAGCGCCACGATCCCCTTCTGCAGGTCGACGACGATCAGTGCGGTGTTGCGGTCGATCGTGGTGATGGCCACGTTGTTCTCTTTCTCCTTGGTGTAGTCACTTGCCGTGGTCAGGAAGCTTCGCGGGCGTGGGTTTCCGCCGGAGCTCACGGTCGAACGCGACGGTGAGGATCGTCGCCGCGGAACCGACCGTGAGAATGAGGGCCAGGTGGTGCAGGCCGTGGTCCTCGGCCTGGGCACCGAAGGTGAGGCTGATCAGGCTCGCCGACGCGATCGCCCCGAGGTAGGAGAAGGTGCGCAGCAGCCCGGCGGCCGAACCGGTGTGCGAGGCGGGCGCCTGGCGGTACATCGCGCTCTGGTTGCTCACCGCGTTCAGCCCGTTCTGCAGGCCGAACAGCACGCTGGTGGCAACGAGCAGCCACAGCGGCGAGTCCGCGTGCAACAACAGCAGCGACGCGCTGGCCGCGGTGAGCGCGACGGTGCCCGCCAGCAGCGGACCCCACACTCCGCACCGCGCGATGAGCGCCGAACCGGCGGCCGCCACGACGAAACACGGAACCATCAGCAGCCCGGTGGCCGAGCTGGAAAAGTGCGCGCTCTGCTCGAGCCACATCGTCCAGCCGTAGAGGAAGCAGTAGGTCACCAGCATGGTGACCGCGTACCGCAGGTAGGTCGTGGTCAGCGCGCGGTGGGTCGCCAGCATCCGCACGTCGAGGAACGGCGTGGGATTCCGCAGCTCCCACCCGATCAGCACGCCCAGCAGCACGACGGACACGCCCAGCAGCCACCAGCGCGGCGAGGTCAGGTCCATCAGGAACACGAGCAGGCTGATCAGCACCACCGCGAACAGCACCATCCCGGCCGGATCGAACGTCCGCAGCCGCGAGGAGGTCCCGCGTTCCCGGCGTTCGTCGGCGGGCAGCCACAGCAGCGCGCACAGCAGGCTGATCGCCGCCAGTGGCACGTTGACGATCAGCGTGGCCCGCCAGCCGCCGATGGCGATGAGCAGGCCACCGAGCGGCGGCCCGACGGCCATGCTCGTCCAGCCCGCGATCGCCAGCGCGCTGAGCACTCCCCCGGGTGCCGGGGTCCCGAGCCGCTCGGACTGCCGCCGCACCATGGCCATCGCGGCCGGGTAGGCCGCCGACGTGCCGAGACCGATGATCACCCGTGCGATCACCAGCACGGTGAGCGACTGGGCCAGGAATCCGGTCAGGCCACCGATCCCCACGAGCATCGACCCCGCGACGTAGATCCGCCGCGGGCCGAAGAGATCGGCGAGACGTCCGGCGGTCGGCTGCCCGACCGCCGTCGCCACGTACAGCGCGGACACCAGCCAGGTGGTGGCGTCGGCGCCGACACCGAACGACCGGCCGATGGCCACCAGCGCGATCGCGATGATCGACGAGTTGACGGGATTGAGGACCGAACCAAGGGAGGTCGCCGTGGTGAACCGCCCGCCGAAGCCCGCCCGTTCCGGTGCGGGACCAGCCCAGCGGCCGCGCCGCGCGGGACTGGGCGTGACTGTTTCGGTCACCGGTTTCCTTCCTTCGGCGTTCGGCTGTGCCCCGGCCGAACCGCCTTCGCGAGACAGACGGTGTGATCACCCGGACGATTTCCACCCTGTCAGCAAGTAATGTCATCAAAAAGACCGCAGTGTGGGTATCACCACCGTGCCTGCCACTGACAGGGACAGGCACGGGGACCGGCACGGAAACACAGGAGCAGTGGGGATGGTCAGGCCCGGGAGAACGAGTAAGTCCACTTTGCTCGGCGAATTTCTCGTCGCCCGCCGCGCGCGGCTGCGCCCGGCCGACGTCGGGCTGCCCGAGGGCACCGGCCTGCGCAGGACGCAGGGGCTGCGCAGGGAGGAACTCGCCACCCTCGCCGGGCTCAGCGTCCAGTACTACATCCGCCTCGAGCAGGGCCGCGAAACCAATCCGAGTGGTGTGGTCCTCGACGGGCTCGCGAGTGCGCTGCGGCTCAACCGGGAGGAGCACGCGCACCTGTACGCACTGGCCAACCACACCGCACAGCGCGTGCTGTCCCCGGCAACCCCGTCGGAGCGCGAGGTGCGCCCCGGAATCCGGCGGCTGCTCCAGACCGTGCGCCCCTGGCCCGCGTACGTCCTCAGCCGGACCAGCGACATCCTCGGCGCCAACCCCGAGGCGCTCGCGTTGTTCCCCGGAATGGCGGACTGGCCCGCCGAACGCCGTAACACGATCCGCTACCTGTTCCTGCATCCCGCCGCGAGGCGGCTCTACGCCGACTGGGAGGAGGCCGCGGTCAGCACGTCCGCCCAACTGCGCTCGCTGCTCGCCGACGAACCCGAGGCGCCGGAACTCACCGCGCTGGTCGAGGAACTTTCCCGGGACAGTGCCGAATTCGGCGGAATATGGCAACGTTACGACGTCCGGCAGCGCCGGAGCGCGCAAGCCCGGTTCCGGCATCCGGAAATCGGCGAGGTCACGTTCGACTACGAGGTACTCCGCCTCGGCGTCGGCGGGCAGCGGATGACGATCTACCAGGCCGAGCCCGGCAGCGCCGACCACGACGCCATGCGGCGGCTGTCGGAGATGGCCTCCCGGGACGGGGCCGACGACGGCTGAGGTCGTCGGAGCCGTCCCGGGAGGCGCTACGGCACAGCGGAGTTCGTCCGCTAGATCCCGCCGACCACTGCCACGTCGAACGGGGTCACGGGCGTCGGATTGCCGAACTGGCCGCGGGTCACGACCGTCTGCCCGCCGTAGCGGATCACCGAACTGGGAATCCGGAGGTCGTCGCTGGTGAACGTGACCTCCGTGGTGGCGACACCGGCGTCGTCGCTGAGTCCGGCCCGAACCACCGTGTTGCGGTAGTTCTGGCTGATCCACATCTGGTCACCGGCGATGGTCAGACCGTCGCCGGTGACGAACTGGGTGCTGCTCTGGACAACGCTGACCGTGCGGCTGGCCAGGCAGATCCGGAACAGCTGTCCCGTCGTGGAGTTGACCGTCACCAGGTAGCCGCCGTACGCGGCGATCCCGTTGAGGTTCAACTGTTTCGTGGTGCCGTAGTCGGCGGGCGTACCGGTCAGCGAAAGCCATTCGGGCAATGCGGCGCCGTTGGGCGAGCCCGCGAGGTCCGCGGGCGTGACCCGGTAGACGACCGGCAGGTACGAGTCGGTGATGTAGGCGCTTCCGTCCGGGCCGAACGTGAGGTCGTTGAGCAGCCCGTCGGTGCGACCGCTGGTGAAGGCCGCGATCCGCTGGGCGGTCTTGACGTCGTACACGTCGACCAGTCCGGTGGGGCCGCCCAGCACCCACAGCCTGCCCGCCCCGTCGACCTTGACCCCGGTGGCGTTCGCGCGGCCGTCCGCGCCGGCCGCGATGAACACCTGTGCCTGCCCCGCACCGGCGGGACGGCGGTCGACCTCGCCGTTGGTGTAACTGGAGACGAAGATGTCCCCGGTGGCCGGGTCGGCGGTCAGCGACTCGGGCGCGACGTTGCCCGGCGGAAGGGTGAACAGTGGCGTCACCGGTCCCGCGGCGTGTGCCGGCGCGACCGCCAGCGCGAGGGTGGCGAGGGCCGCCGATAGCACCGCGGCTCCCCGGAAGCCGCGTCTTGCCGGCGTGCGTGACTCAGACGAGAACATCTTCATCCGTTTCTCTTGATTACGCGCGGAGCTTCCTTCCGCGCAACCCCAGTGGTGAAAAGAACGGGTTTCCCCGAAAATGTGCTTTCCCCAGAACTGATTTCCCCAGGAATCGCCGCCTGCCACGGCGCGTTCAGACGATCGTCCACCCTCCGTCGACGACGAAGCTCGTGCCGTAGACGAACCTCGCTTCGTCACTGGCCAGGAACAGCACCGTGTCGGCGATCTCATCCGGCTGCGCATGTCGCCCGGCGGGCACGCTCCGCACGGTTTCCAGAATGGGCAGATCTTTCTGTGCGAGAAGTGGTTTGGTCATTTCGGTTTCGACCGCGCCGGGCAGGACCGCATTGGCCCGCACCCCCTGTTTCCCGTACTCGAGCGCCAGCTGCCGCGTGAACCCGACGACCCCGTGCTTGGACGAGGTGTACGCGACACCACCGCCGCCCGCGATCATCCCGGAGATCGAAGAGGTGTTCACGACGACTCCGCCGCCTTCGATCAGCGCGTCCAGCAAGGCCTGGGTGACCAGGAACATCCCCTTGAGATTCACGTCGAGCACGCGGTCCCAGGCTTCCTCGGTGGTGTCCCTCAGGGTGGTGTAGTAATCGAAGATCCCGGCGTTGTTGACCAGGACGTCCACGGTGCCGAACTGCTCCAGCACTCCCGCGGCCGCGGCTCGCACCGACGCCGACGAGGAAACGTCGACCGCGAAACTCGTCGCCATGGCGCCGCGCTCCACGAGCGTTTTCGCCGTTTTGGCCGCGGCGGGTTCGTTCACGTCCCAGGCGGCGACGACCGCGCCCTCCTCGGCGAACCGCTCCGCCACCGCACGTCCGATGCCCGAGCCCGCGCCGGTGATCACGGCGACCTTTCCGGCGAGGCGATCCGCCATCACCGTCTCCTCTCTTCCGATGGATCAGTCCGGCTACTGGATCGTGAAGCCGCCGTCGACCGGCATGGCGACCCCGGTGACGTACGAGGCCCGATCGCTGCACAGCCACGCGGCCGCTTGGGCGATTTCCTCCGGCTGCGCCGTACGCGGCTGGGGCGTCAACTGGTGCAGCATCGCCTCCATACCGGGGTTCTTCGCGAACCAGTCGGCCACGAGTTCGCTGTGGGTGACGCCGGGAGCGATGGCGTTGACCCGGATCCGCTCGCCGCCGTACTCCGACGCCGCTGCCCGCGTCAGGCCGATCACGGCGTGCTTCGCGGCGACGTAGGGCGCGGACACCGGGGTGGCGACGAGCCCTCCGACGCTGCTCGTGTTGACGATCGCACCGCCGTTCTCGTTCGTGAGCATCGTGGTGATCTCGGGGCGCAGGCAGTTGAACACCCCGCGCAGGTTGGTGTCGACGATGTAGTCGTAGACGTCGTCGTCCATCAGGTGCAGCGGGTCGCGCCCGATGCCGTACCCGGCGTTGTTGAACGCCGCGTCCAGCCTGCCGAACCGCTCCACGGCCGTTTCGACGGCCGCGACGCACTCCTCGGCCACCCGCACGTCCGCGACGGCGAACTCGGCCTCGGCGCCCCCGGCCCGCAGTTCCCCGGTCAGTTCCTCCAGCAGTTCCTTGCGCCGGGCCACCAGGACGACCTTGGCTCCTTCCCTGGCGAACACCCTCGCCGCGGCGGCGCCGATACCACTGCTCGCGCCGGTGATGAGGGCGACCTTGTCCGCGAGCAGGCCAGAGTTGTTCATCGCTGTTCCCGTTCCTTTCCTGCCGGTTTTCCGGTGTCGCCGTCCGCGCCGGGGCCCGCCTTCCACGAGATCACCCCGGCTCCCCAGGTCAGGCCCGCGCCGAAGGCCGCCAGGCCCAGAATCCCTCCGGACGGCAGGAGGTTCTCTTCCGCGGCCTGTGCCAGCGCCAGCGGGATCGACGCGGAGGACGTGTTCGCCACGCGGTCGACGTTGAGGAAGACCTTCTCCTCCGGGACTTCGAGCCGCCGGGCGACCGCCCGCACGATCCGCGCGTTGGCCTGGTGCGCCACGAACAGCGCGAGGTCGTCCGCGCCGAGCCCGGACGCCTTGAGCACCAGGCGGGTGTGCCCGGTCATCGCCTCCACGGCGTGCTGGTAGATGTCCCTTCCCCGCATCCGCAGCAGCCGGTCCTGCCTGCCGACGTAGAGCAGGTCGATCTTCGTGCCGTCCGAGGCGAGCGCGAACTGCGGCCGGAGCGCACCGGCCGACCTCGACACCACGACGGCCCCGGCGCCGTCGCCCAGCAGCACCGCGGTGCTCCGGTCGGTCCGGTCCGTGATCCGGGACAGCGCCTCGGCGCCGCAGACCAGGACGTGCTCCGCCCTGCCGGACTCGATCAGCGCGATCGCCTGGTCCACCGCGTAGAGGAACCCGGAACAGCCCGCGGCGACGTCGAACGCGGCCGGGCACCCGAGTCCCAGCCTGGTGGCCACCTCGACCGCCATCCCCGGGCTGACGCGGTCCCCGGTGGAGGTGGCCACGATGACGTGCCGGATCGCCTGCGGTGCCACCGCGGCGTCGGCCAGCGCACGACGGCAGGCACGCTCCGCGAGTCCGGCGAGGCTCCCGTCTTCGTCCAGCCAGTACCGCTGCCGGATGCCGGTGCGCTGCACGATCCACTCGTCGGAGGTGTCGAGGTGGGTGAACTCGTCGTTGCCCAGGGCCCGGTCCGGCAACGCCGAGCCCGCCCCTGCCAGGGTGACGGTCATCGATGTCCCTCCGGGGTGTCCGGGTTCCGCGGACCGGCGTTCACAGCCCCGCCTTGGCGAAGATCACGGCCAGCGCGGCCCGGAGGTTCTCGACGTCTTCGAGATCTCCGGGGGCCAGGGCGATCCCGAACTCGTTCTTGACCGAAAGCCCCATATCGGTGACGCTCAGCGAATCCAGCCCGATCTCGTCGAACGACACGTCGGGCGTGATCTGCTCCCTGGTGGCGCCCTGCGCCACCAGTGCGTCGATCACGAACTCTTCGAGGACCCCCCGGGTCAACGTCGACCTGCTCATCGGCCTGCTCTCCTTTCTCGTTTTCCTTCATCCACCGATTCACACGGTGAACACGACCTTGCCGAACACCGTTCCTTCGGCCATCGCCTGGAAACCCGCCCTGGCCTGCGACAGCGGCATGACCCGGTCGACGGTCGGCGCGAGCCGGTGTTCCGCGCAGAAACGCAGCAGCCGCACCAGCTGCTCCCGGGTGCCGAGGGTGCAGCCGGTGATCGTCAGCTGCCGGTAGAACACATGGGTCAGGTCGACCGCCGGGGCCGCTCCCGTGGTGGCCCCGCTGACGACGATGTAGCCGCCGGACCGGACGCTGCGCATCGAATGCGCCCAGGTCGCCTCGCCCACGGTTTCCATCACCGCGTCGACCCGGCACGGCAGCCGCGCCCCCGGCGGGAAGGTCGCTTCGGCGCCGAGGCGTTCGGCTCGTTCGCGGCGTTCCCCGGTACTCCCGGTCACCCAGACCCGGAGGCCTGCCGCCCTGCCGAGCGCGATCAGCGCCGTGGCGACTCCCCCGCCCGCTCCCTGCACCAGCACGGTGGCACCGGGTCCCAGCGGTGCCTGCTCGAACAGCATCCGGTAGGCCGTCAGCCAGGAACCCGGCAGACACGCGGCCTCCTCGAAGGACAGCGACGCCGGCTTGGGCACCAGGTTCCGGGCGGGCACCGCCACCCGTTCGGCGAACGTCCCGTCGTACTTCTCACTGAGCACCGAACGGTGGGGATCGAGCGTCTCGTCCCCATACCGGCCCGGACTGCCGATCACCGAGTGCACGAGCACCTCGTTGCCCTCGTCGTCGACACCCGCGGCGTCGGAGCCGAGCACGATCGGCAGCCGCTGGTGCGCCGGGACCACGCCTCGCAGGGTCCACAGATCGTGCCGGTTCAGCGAAGCCGCCCGAACCGTCACCATCGTCCAACCGTCTCCGGGCGAGGGGTCCGGCCACTCGCCGGCCCGCAGCCCGCTGAGCGGGTCGGCGGCGTCCGTACCCACCGCCGAGATCGCGAACACGCCTAGCCCCTCGCCGCGCGATGGCGGAAGCAGAGCGAGCCCCACAGGAACCCGGCGCCGATACCCGCCATCATCATGACGTCGCCGTGTTCGGCCGGGCCGGTCATCGTCTCGTGCAGGACGGTGAACATGCTGGCGGCCGCGGTGTTCCCGAACCGCGAGACCGTCGTGGGCGCGCGATCCGCCGGGACGCCGAGACTCGCCATCGCCTCGGTGATGATGTTGAGGTTCGCTTGGTGCAGCAGGAAGTACCGGATGTCGTCGATCTCGAGCCCGGCCCGCAGCGCCGTTTCCCGGATGCTGCGGGGGATTCGGTCGGTCGCCATGTTCCAGACGGCCTTGCCGTTCATCTTCAGGTACTGGTCCCGGCGGCGCAGCGTCTCCCCGCTCGTCGGTGTCCGAGAGCCCCCGGCCGGGATCTCGACCTCGTAGGACAGCTCGGATCCGGTGTGCCAGGACAGGATGCCGAACCCTTCGGAGGTCGGGGCGAGCAACGCGGCGCCCGCGGCGTCACCGAGGAACACCCGGGTTCCCCTGTCTTCGGGGTCGGTCGCCCGCGATCCCGCGTCGGCGCCGATGACGAGCACGTGCCGGTAGGACTCGTTCTGCAGCAGGTGTGCCGCGACCACCAGCGCATAGATCCCGCCCGCGCAGGCCGCCTGGGTCAGGTCGAGCGGGACGGCCCGGTGCGCGCCCAGCCTTTCCTTGACCATCAGCGCGGTCGACGGCAGCGGCTGGTCGGGGGTGAACGTCGTGACGATGATCGCGTCCAGCTCGGCGGCCCTCACCCCGCCCCGGATCAGCGCGTCCCGTGCGGCGGCAACACCCATGTCCGAAGTGGACAGCCCTGGCGCCAGGAACCGCCGCTCCTCGATCCCGGTGCGGGACCTGATCCAGGTGTCGGAGGTGTCGAGTGTCCGCGTGAGCTCGGCGTTGGTCACCACACGCGGCGGGACGCACAGCCCGGTGGCCACGATGCCGACCGGCCTGTTCAGACCCGCGGCCGCGTTGGTTCTTCGCGCCGCCGCGGTCTCTTCGGCCCGGTGGCCTACCGCGGAAACGATTCCAGAAGTCATTTCCCTCTCCTTGGGTGCCCTGCCGTCCGGCCGGTCAGGGCCTGGTGGTGAACTCGGTGAAACCGGGCGGGTCGAGGCGCAGTTGCGCATGAATGTCCGCTCCGAGGCCGTGGTGGCCCACCGCGCCGCCGTAGCTCAGCTGGTAGCTCATCCAGAGCACCACGAAGTTGACGACCCGGTTCGCGGCGTTCGGGGCGTCGGGGGCCGGGAACGGGTCCGGCAGGACGGCCCGGTAGCGGCCGTTGCCCTCGCTGTCGGCCACGAACACGTTCGGCACCCCGAGCGGACTGGGGTGCGCCGGGCCGCCGGGGTCCATGTCCCGGCGCCGGATGGCCATCACCGTGTACAGGCTGTCCGGGATCAGGCCGGCGAACTCGCCGCGGAACTCGGCCGCGGTGTCGTTCCCGGTCAGGGTGACGGTCACCTCGCCACGGGCCTTGACCCACTGCCCCAGCGTCACCGGCCCGGTGACCTTCGGGCCGTCCTCCGGCTGGAGGTCCGGGATGGGGACCTGGTGGAACGGGTAGCTCGGCCGGGTCACCGAGAACGGGTCCGGCTGCTGCTGCGGGGCCATCACCGCGGTGTAGTTCGAGCATGGCAGCGGCAGGGGCAGCGTGGCGAGCACCATCGCCTCGTCCGCCGGGGAAAGCCGCTCGGGCAGTTCCCGGACGATCCGGTAGGGCAGCGTCGAGCCGAACTCCGGGAGCGGGCTGTCCGCCGCGACGATGGCGCGTCCCGGCACCGCGACGACACCGCCGTCCGGGCCCTCACGGGTGATCGTGCCGATCACCACGAAGTCCCCGTCGGTGTTCATCACCTCGCTCGGCGGGTACAGCGGGCCCTGGGTGGTCATGCTCAGCGGGTAGGTCTTCGACGTCGTCACGCGGCCACCCGCCGGTAGATGCGAGTGTAGAGCCCTTCGTCGGTCACGAACCGGGGATGCGCCTGCCGGGCGATCTCGGCGTACCGCTCCGAAGCGAACGTCGGCAGGTATTCCTCCGGCTCGCACGAGAATCCCGCGATGAACAGGACGCCGGGCTCGGTGCTCAGCAGCGAGTGGTAGGCCAGAAACGCCTCGATCCGGGGCGACTTGCGGACCTCGGCGAAGATGGTTCCCTCACGCCAGGCCAGGTACTCCTCGTGGACGGGCGGCTTCACTTCGACATGCCGGAGCTGGAGGTACGGCGTCTCCGGCAGCTCGCCGTCCACCGGTTTCGGCGCGCCGACGAATTCCAGTACCTGGCTGCGGAAGTCACCCGTCAGCAGCGCGGCGAGCGGCTTGCGCAGTTCACGCTGGCGGTCCATCCGTGCGGAGAGCGCATTCAGCGCGGGCAGCGGGGTCAGCTCGAGAAGGCTCGAGTGTTCGACGCTCTGGTGGAGCACGTCGGCGCCGTGCTGCCGCAGCACCGCGACCGCGTCCGCAACCGCCGATGGCTCCACGGGGATCTCCGTCACCAGGAGCAACGATGAGGTCATGAAGGGTTCCCTTTCCCGGGTCTCGTGGCTGATGTGGAGGTGTGCGCCGGTCACCAGGTGATCGGCAGCTCATGCACGCCGTAGATGAGCATTTCGTGCTGGTAGCGGACTTCCCCGGCGGGAATGGCCAGCCGCATGGTGGGGATCCGCCGGTACAACGTTCCGTAGACGACCTGCAGCTCCACCCTGGCGAGCGACTGGCCGAGGCACTGGTGCGGTCCGTAGCCGAAAGCCAGGTGGTGCCGTGCCTTCTGGTGCAGATCGAGCACATCCGGATTGGTGAAGTGCGCCGGATCGCGGTTGCCCGCGGCGTTCGCGACGATCACGCCCTCGCCCGCGCGGATCAGCTGACCGCCCACCTCGACGTCGGCCACGGCCACCCGGCGCCTGCCCGACTGCGTGATCGTGAGGTAGCGCAGCAGTTCCTCGGCCGCGTTCGCGATCAGCGCCGGATCGTCGGTGTCCCGCAGCTCGGCGAGGCGGTCGGGGTGGTTCAGCAGGGCCGCGGTGCCGAGGCCGATCATGTCCGCGGTGGTCTCGTGGCCCGCGATCAGCAGCAGCATGCCGATGTCCGCGATCTGGTCCGAGGTCATCTGCCCGGTGTGCATCCGCTCGTGCACCAGTCTGCTCATCAGGTCGTCACCCGGCGCGGTTTCCTTGGCCGTCACCAGATTCCGCAGGAATGCACGCAGCTGTTCCCTGGCGTCGTTGATCTCTTCCCGGCTCAGCGTCTTGTTCAGCATCGCCGCCGAACGGTCCTGGAAGAACCCCGAGTCGCCGAACGGTACACCGAGCAGCTCGCAGATCACCAGCGACGAAACCGGCAACGCGAACCTGCTGACCAGGTCGGCCGGAGGGCCCTGTGCCAGCAACTCGTCGATCGCGTTGTCCACGATCTGCTGCACCCGCGGCCGCAACATCTCCGAGCGCCGCCTGGTGAACTCGCGCATCAGCACCCGGCGCTGTTCGAGGTGCTCGGGGCCGTCCATGTTGATGAAGCTGCGCCAGGTCGAAGCGATCTGCGCAGGGCCGGTGGTCGGGTAGCCGGGCAGCCGGAAGTTCGAGCTGAACCGGGAATCTCCCAGCACGGTCCGGCAGTCGGTGTACCGGGTGATCAGCCAGTGCCGGGACCCGTCCCAGTTGAGCACCTGCCGGATCGGCCGCGTTTCACGGATCTCGGTGAGTTCGTCCGGCGGATCGAACGGGCATCCGCGGCGACGGGCCATCGGGAATTTCGGCGGTCCCGCGCTTTCCGTCGTTGTCATGTGTGTCCTCTTCGAAGAACCGACCCGCGAGGGGTCACTGGGCTCTGGCGGGCAGGGGAAGGTTCCTGAGGGTGTGGCGCACCGCGCGTTCGGCGCCGCGGGCCTCCTTGCGATCGAGCACCGGCCGGGACATGGCCGTGCCCGTCGTCCGCACCACGGCGATGTGCAGGCCCGCCTGCCGGAACTCGGTCCGCACGTCGAAGGTGGGCAGGTCGTACGCGTTCGTTCCCACCACGACGGCGGATCGTATCCGCGTTTCCACCGGATAGAGGAAATTACGGAAGCTCGACTCCATCCTGTCGAGGACGTGGATCTGCCGTTCCGCGGACCGGCTCACGGTGTAATAGCGCTCGCACACCGCGATGTACATCTGGCGCGCGGCCTCCAGGATGACCATTCCCTGGACGTGCACACCGGGATGGTCGAGCTGGAGCTCCTGATCGTTGTGCAGCCGCAGCGACGCCTCGAACTCGTGATCGCCGGCCTTTTCCAGGCCCGCTATCAGGAAGTTCTCCTCGCGATGCTTGTGCGTTTCTTCCGTGCCGCTGAGCGGCCCTCGCGGCGACTGGCGTATTTCGAATCTGTCCGCGAGGTCCCGACGTGCGATCTCGCCGCGGATCCGCCCCCAGTCCTCTTCCGTGACTCCTTGCCCTTCGGCGAGGACAACGGGGTCCGATCCCTTTCCGAACCAGCCGTCACCGTTCCCCAGTTCGTCGATCACCCGGGAAACCGTGAGTGCCGGAGCATGCCCGGCGAACAGCGCGAAACGGTCGCCGACTACCACGAACGCGGTCATTGCACCTCCCAGGCCCCTGTCGCGGAACCCTTGTCCGTCATCGGAAGCAAGTATTCGATCTCGTCTTCGGGAAAAGGCGGTTCAGCGCATCCCGGCCGCACACCTGCCGGTGCGCCGTGGTGCGCCCGCCGACGGGAGCACTGGCCACCCACGGTCCGCGGCGATCCTGCCGAGGGCCGGGTCACCGCCCACGACGACCGGGTTTCCCACCGCGTTCAGCATGTCCGCATCGCTGACGTGGTCTCCGTAGGCGAAACAGGAAGCCCCTTCGAGCCCCGCGCCGTCGATCGTCGCCAGCACGGCGTCCTTCTTGGCCTCTCCGATCATCGCCACGCGGACTTCCCCGGTGTAGAGACCATTCTCCGAAACCACCGGTTCCGTGCACAGCACGGTATCCGCACCGACATCCTCGGCCAGCGGCGACAGGCAGGCCGCGAAGGAGCCCGACACCAGCACGATCAGGTCCCCCGCCGCACGATGCCGTTCCAGAGCGGCCTGCGCGGCGTCGACGAACGCGTCGGGACGCGCCCGGTAGGCGGCGTACCATTCCCGGCCCGCGGCCAGCACGTCCCCGGCACGAGCACCGGCGAAATTCCGGTAGTAGAGACGATTCCCTTCCGCGCGAGGCCTGCCCGACGCGGCGATGCGGCGCAGTTCGTCCGCCTTCTTCCGGTAGCCGCTTCCGTCGTCCCCGTTGCGCGCACACCAGTACCGCAGGAATGCGAACATGCTTTTCGCCGAGATCAGCGTCTCGTCCACGTCGAAAAAAGCCGCGCGGCGGGATATCCGCCGTTCCGCCTCTATCACCGTTCCCCCATGCCGTCCACCACTATCGACTGCCATCGGTTCACCGGCCGTGCACACCACACCGAGCGCGCCGATCCCGACGCTCAATCGATGTGACTCCTGCCCGGCACCCAGCGGAAACCCACGGCGATGTGGCCACTGGCACGAAAGCGCTGACCATGAAGAAGATGTCCGAGGAGATGCGCTCTCCTGGTCCCATATCGCATGCTACAGGCACTGGACGTGAATTTGTTACGCCATTTCGGCGATCCGCGCGGGACAACCGCGAACAATCGGTACAACCGGACACGCCCGGCGGCCTGCGATATTCGACCCGGCACACCGGCCGGACTTCGTGATCTTGACCGGCGGGGACCCGTGAAAGACAGGCGGATCACCAATTGATGATTGGTTTTGGAGGACTACCAAGATCTTTCTGCTTTTGCGCACTCCGAAACCAGGTCGTACGTCCTTTACGGACACTGCGGCGCGGAAAAGCGGAACCGCGAGACGCCGCACTCAGCGCGATAGCCGGTCCGCGAGCCAGCCGGGCTGGTACACCGTGTCCGCATAGGCGGTGCCCCGGTCCGCGCAGAGGAAGACGACCGTCGGCCGGGTCCCGTGACAACCGGCGAAGTACTCCTCGATGGCCGCGTACACACTGCCACTGGAACCGCCGGCGTAGATGCCGTGCCTCCGCAGCAGCCGATGGCAGGCGGCGACCGCGGCGGTCTCGGAAACGAGCACCACGTCGTCGATCTGCGCGTGGTCCAGCAGCGGCGGCCGGATGCTGGACCCGATGCCCGGGATGTGCCGCGCGCGCGGCCGGTCGCCGAAGATCGCCGAGCCCACCGTGTCGACCGCGATCACCTTTGTACCCGGCAGACTTTCCCGCATCCGGCGGGAAAGGCCGGTGATGGTCGCCCCGGTGCCGACCCCCACGAAGAGGTAGTCGATCCGGTCGAACACACGGCACAGCTCACCACCGGTGAGCCGGTGATGAGCGTCGGCGGCGTCGGTGTTCGCGTACTGGTTGGGCCAGTACGCGTCGTCCAGGAGGGTGAGCAGGGCGTTCGTCCTGGCGAGGCGGTTGTGGAGGAAGCCGCCGCTGGCGTCCCGCTCGGTGACCTTCTCCACCCGCTCGCAGATCGTGCGCAGGAATCGTTCGGTCGCCGGGTTGACGTTCGGGTCGATGACCGGGACGAACGGCACGCCGAGCATCCGGCAGAACGACGCGAGCGAGATGGCGAAATTGCCCGAGGACGATTCGACGACCGTGCTCTCCGGCGTCAGCTCGCCGCGCTCCGCCGCGCGTTTGAGGATCAGGTAGGCCGAACGGTCCTTGACGCTTCCATTGGGATTGCCGAATTCGAGCTTCGCGAACAGGTTCAGCCGGTCGTGGTCGAGCCGCACCACGGGCGTCTCGACGAACCCGGCCCCGATCCGGTCCAGCCCCTCGGCGAGCGCGAACGGGTTCGCCAGCACGTCATCGTCACGAATCGCCGGGCTCGGCCGAGGCGCCCACCGGATCCGCGGGGATCGCGAACTCCAGTTCCCCGGCACAGAATTCCCGCCATTCGGGGGTGACCGCGCCGAACAGCAGCCCCTCCCCCTTGATCGGATCGGTCACCACGGTGAAGTCGTCGCACACGTAGGCGATCTGTTCCCCGTCCAGCTCCCGCTCCGCCCGGTCCGCGCCGTCGTCCCAGCCGGGGAACCGGCGGAGGTCGTCGAGCCGGTAGGCCTTGCAGTACTTCATCGGTCCCTCCAGTGCCCTGCGCCGGCGGAACGACACGCGCCGCGGCACGTTATGATCATCCACAAAGGATTCCGCGAATTCGCTGCCGCCCAAGAAGCGGCACACCCCAGAAATCCCCCATGGCACGACGATAGACAGCGGCATAAACGCTCGTCAAGGAACCACGGAGAAGCGGGAAATGTCTGCTATGTCCAGATTGCCGCTAATTCACGTTGCCTTGTCGGAGTACCGGCCGTTGGCTATGCTTGCGTCGGTTCTCGCGCCGCATGCCGGGAGAACCGGGATCGACACTGGGGATTTTTCGAACACTGGGTTTCCAGCACGGTAGTCAGTGACAGCTCGTCTTTCAGCCTGCCCGTGGACCGGTGGCCGGTGGCCGCACCCGTCTGTCCATAGTGGATGCTCTGAAGGCGGGGCCGGAGGAGCGCATGAGCGACACGACCAATCCGTTCGACGACGCCGGCGGCACCTTTCTGGTGCTGGTCAACCACGAACAGCAGTACTCCCTGTGGCCGGGGTTCGCGCCGGTGCCCGACGGCCGGCGCTCGGTGCACGGGCCGGGCACGCGCGAGGACTGTCTCGACCACATCGAGCGGAAGTGGTCCGACATGCGGCCCGCCAGCCTGGTCAGGGCTATGGCGGAGCGGGGTGAACCGGCGTGAGCCTGGCCGAGGTGCTGAGCCGCAGCGCCCGCGAAGCCGACGAAACCCTGCGCTACGGCGAAGGAAGCGAACACGTCATCGAGCTCTGGCGGCCCGGAAACGGCCCGGTCACGCGGACCGTGGTCGTCGTGCACGGCGGTTTCTGGGCCGCCGAATACGACCGGACCCACATCCGCCCGCTGTGCGCGGA
The DNA here is from genome assembly GCF_007713715.1 of Amycolatopsis rhizosphaerae. Classification (GTDB taxonomy): domain Bacteria; phylum Actinomycetota; class Actinomycetes; order Mycobacteriales; family Pseudonocardiaceae; genus Amycolatopsis_E; species Amycolatopsis_E rhizosphaerae. Next base: position 13,051 of record NZ_VJWX01000017.1, on the reverse strand, counting down.
ACTCGCCCGGCAGGGCTACCTCACCGCCGCACTGGAGTACCACCGCGTAGGCCAGCCGCTCGGAGGCTGGCCGGGGACGTTCACCGACGTCGCTGACGGCCTGGACGCCCTGCCCGCGCTCACCGGCGGGCTCGTCGACGGTGCGAACACGGTGCTGCTGGGCCATTCCGCCGGCGGTCACCTGGCCTTGTGGGCGGCCTCGCGGCACCGGCTGCCGCCCGGAAGTCCTTGCCACGGCGGCGAACCGCTCCGGGTGCGGGGCGTGGTGTCGCTGGCCGGTGTCTGCGATCTCGAAGCGGCCTACCGCCTGAACCTCGACGACGGCGCCGTCCGCCGCCTGCTCGGTGGCGGTCCCGCGCAGGTCCCCGACCGCTACCGCGACGCGGACCCGGCCGGGCTGCTCCCGCTCGGCGCACGCTGTGTCCTCCTCCACGGCGACGAAGACGATCGCGTCCCCTTCGACATCAGCCGGCTCTATTACCACGTCGCGGCCGGACAGGGCGACGACGTCACCTTGGAACGACTCGACGGCATGGGGCATTTCGAGCTGATCGACCCGGGCGCCCCCGCGTTCCGGGCCGTGCTCGGCGCGATCGACGCCGTCTTCGCCCCGGAGTGGGCGGCTCGGTGAGCCAGGCGGCACCCGCGCCCCAGCGGACGGCACCGGCGCAGACCGGTACCGCACTGGAAGTACGCGACCTACGGATGCGTTACGGCGACCACGACGTCCTCGACGGCGTGACGTTCTCCGTCCAGCGGGGCGAAGTGCTCGCCCTGCTGGGCCCGAACGGCGCCGGGAAGACCACCACGATCGAGATCCTCGAAGGCTTCCGGGAGCGTTCCGCGGGCGAGGTCACCGTGCTGGGCACCGACCCCGCGCACGGGGACGAGCGCTGGCGCGCGCGGGTGGGCGTGGTGCTGCAGTCCTGGCGGGACCACGGGAAGTGGCGGGTCCGCGAACTGCTGGCCCACCAGGGCCGGTACTACGCGAGCTATTCCACCGGCACCGTCCGGCGGCCATGGGACGTCGACGAACTCATCGCGACGGTCGGGCTCACCGCGCACGCGGACAAGCGGATCCGTGCGCTCTCGGGCGGACAACGGCGCAGGCTCGACGTCGCCGTCGGCATCGTCGGCAGGCCCGAGGTGCTGTTCCTCGACGAGCCGACGACCGGCTTCGACCCCGAGGCCCGCCGTGAATTCCACGAGCTGGTGCGACGGCTTTCCGGCCGCGAGGACACGGCGATCCTGCTGACCACGCACGACCTGGCCGAGGCGGAAAAACTGTCCGACCGCATCGTGATCCTGACGGGCGGGCGCATCACCGCGGACGGCACCGCCGAGGAACTGGCCCGCCGCATTGCCGGGGAGTACGAGGTACGGTGGGCCGTCGGCGGCACCAGGAACACCTGTACCACGGCCGAGCCCGCGTTGTTCGTCCATGAGCTCTACGTCCGGCACGGCGCCGCGATCACCGACCTCCAGGTGCGTCGCCCGACGCTGGAAGACGTCTACCTGTCCCTGGTCCGGCGGGCGGAATCCGGCCCCGCCCCGCGGGAGGTGACGGGATGAACCCGGTGCTGCGCGCCGTGCACGCGGGTCTCGACCGCGGTCTCATCGAGCTGAAGCAGACTTTCACCACCGGACAGGACGTCTTCGCGCAGCTGTTCTGGCCCGGCGTGATGCTGGTCGCGATGTTCTTCATGCGTGATTCCACGATCGGGGCAGGCGGTTTCTCGCTGGGTAGCTTCGCGCTGCCGAGTGTGCTGGGGATGAACCTCGCCGCCACCGGGCTGATGGGCATCGCGCAACTGCTCGCCACCGAGCGGGAGGACGGCACGCTGCTGCGGGCCAAGGCGACGCCGCACGGCATGGTCGGCTACCTGATCGGCAAGCTCGTGCTGGTCTCCGGCGGGGTGCTGGCCGGGCTGGTGATCGTGCTGGTGCCCGGCGCCTTTTTCCTGCGCGGGCTCGATCTGGGCAGCCCCGGTTCGTGGCTGACGCTGCTCTGGGTGGTGTCACTCGGCCTGGTGGCCACGCTCCCGGTGGGCGCGGTGGCCGGGTCGCTGGTCTCCAGCCCCCGCGCGCTCGGGCTGATCACCCTGCCGATCATGGGGCTCGTGGCGGTGTCCGGAATCTTCTACCCCATCACGGCGATGCCCGGTTGGGCGCAGTGGATCGCCCAGGCTTTCCCGATCTACTGGCTGGGACTCGGGATGCGCTCGGGACTGCTGCCGGCCCAGCTGGCGCAGGTCGAGATCGGACAGTCGTGGCGCCCGGTGGAGACCGTCCTCGTGCTGGGCGTCTGGGCCGTCGCCGGGCTGCTCGTGGCGCCGGTGGTCCTGCGCCGCATGGCACGACGCGAGTCCGGGTCCACTGTGGCCGAACGACGGGAGAAAGCCATGCAGGCCAAGTGAAGTTCAGCGCCGCGCGAGCCCGCCGCGGGCGAGGTGGTCCGCGAACACGGAGCCGATCGCGACGTCGGCCTTCAGCAGTTCGAGGGTGAGCGCGTACGAGGCTCCGCGAAGCAGCAGGAACGGCAGCAACACTCCCAGCGCGATCGCCGCGGAGGCGAGGATCTTGCTGTGGACGAGGTCCAGCAGCACCAGCGGGCCGATGCCGAGCAGCAGCACCTCGACCACGATCCGCACGGCGTAATAACCGTACAGCGGCCAGAAAACCCTGGTGCGCGTGAGGTGCCGCAGCACGCGGAGCCGTTCGCGCGCGGAGGCCGGCAGCACGCACATCATGGCCGTGGTGGACGTGACGGCGTAGAACACGGGATAGACCAGCACGCCCACCACCAGCAGCGGGACGGTCAGATCGACGCGCCACGCCCGCCATGCCAGTAACGCGGGCAGGTACGCGAGCAGGGCGGCCAGTGCGAACACGGCGTAGGTGCAGCATTCCACGACGGTCAGCCAGACGACGCTGCCCGGCCGGAGCGCCCGCACGGCTTCCCACAGCCTTGCCCGCCCGTTCCGGAAGATCAGCATCATCTCCTGCGCCACGGCGGCGCTCACCACGTTCTTGGCGAGGTACAGCAGCACGGCACCGGCCAGCACCGGCGGCCGCAGCAGCGGCCCGATCAGGCCCGGCGCGCCGTCGAAGAGCCAGCCCGGGGTGAAGACCTCGGTGAGGACACCTTGCCCCGGCGTCAGGAGGTTGAACGGGACGAGGACCGCGACCACCACGACGATGCCGGGATTGCGGCGGAACAGTTTCAGCGGGCGCAGGAAGAGCAGGTCGCACAGGCCGCGGGCCGGACGCTTTCCCTCCGCGGGCGCGGGCGTCTCCGCGGGCGTGCTCACCTCAGCCGGTCGCCGGCAGCTGCCGCAGATCGCGCAACGTCCACCCGCACACCGAGGCCAGCACCAGCAGGCCGGCACCGGTGGCGACCGAGAGAGTGTCCGGGACTCCCCTGACCATCGAAGTTCCGAGGACGACCGCCCCGGTCAGGATGAACATGCCCGCCAGGATCCCGACGCCCAGCCGCAACCGTCCGCGATGCGGGGGCACGGTGAGGTCCGCGCCGAACCCCGCCACCACCTGGCAGAGCTGGACGGCACCGAGCGCGAGCGCGATCCACCAGCAGCCCAGCACACCGAGGCGCAGCGCCAACGGCACGGAAGTGCCCACACCGGCGTGCACGGTGACCACCACGCCCGCGCCGAGCAGCACGGGCACCGCGAGACGGCGTACCGCCTGGCGCAGCATCGCGGCCGCCGCGCCGAAACTCAGCCGGGGCCGGGGAGCGACCAGTGCGAGCCCGAGCAGGGTCACGGCGTCGAAGACGTCGAGGTTCATCTCCCCGATCCGCAGGAGGCCCGGAAGGTGCAGGCTGTGCTGCTCCGCGGCGGCGTGCTCGGCCAGCCATCCCGCGAGCGCGACGGCGATCGCCAGCACCGCCGCCCGCCCCCGCCGCTGCGCGGGGGACCGCGCGGGCCAGACCGTGGGATGCAGCCACATGTCGAGCACGCCGATCAGCAGGTTGGGCCAGGACCGCCAGCCACCGTCCTGCGCTTCGGCCTCCAGCCCGGTGCCCCAGTGTTCCCGGAAGGGGTCCGGGTACAGCCGAACGAGTCTCTTGGTGACGCTCACGCCGGGTTCACCCCCAGCCGGCGCAGCCCCGCGGCCGCGACCTTGGCCATCGACCGCAGTTCCCGCTCCAGCACCGCGCGGCCCTGCTCGGTCAGCCGGACCGGGCGCTGCCGCCCCTGCTCGCCCAGCGGCTCGATGAGCCCTTTCGCCTCCAGGCGTGCCAGTGCGCCATACAGGCTCCCCGGGCCGAGACGTTCACCCGTCAGTTCCTCGATCGCCGTGTTGATGGCGTATCCGTGCACCGGGCCATCGGCCAGGGCGCAGAGCACCAGCGTCTGGGAGTCCTTGACCTGCATCCCGCTCCTTCCGCGTGGCGTTCATGTTACTACACGGCAGGTAGTACACAACGAGTAGTACGTTTCGTGTACTATCCATGCCGTGATCGATACCGAGACACCCGTGGTTCTCACGGCCGTGACGAAGAAATTCGGTTCCACGACAGCGGTGCGGGCGGTGTCCTGGGCCCCGAGGCGCGGCCGGGTGACCGCTCTGGTCGGACTCAACGGCGCCGGGAAGTCCACACTCATGCGGGTCATGACGGGACTCGTGAAACCCACCGAAGGGTCGGTGAGCGTGGTGCGCGGGCGTCGCCCGCTCTCGGCGATGATCGAGGCTCCCGCGCTGTACAAGGGCCTGACGGTCCGGCGGAACCTGCAGATCCACCGCGTCCTCACCGGCGCGAGCCGGGCGGACGCGGCCGAGGTGACGGAACTGACCCAGATCGGCGACATGCTGGGCCGCCGGGTCGGCGCGCTGTCGCAGGGCTACCGGCAACGCCTGGCGATCGCGCTTGCCCTGCTGGGCGATCCGGCCGTGCTGCTGCTCGACGAGCCGACCAACGCGCTCGACCCCGAGGCGATCGTGCACCTGCGCGCGCTGATCCGCGGCGTCGCCGCACGGAACACCGCGGTCGTCGTGTCCAGCCACCAGCTCCGCGAACTCGAGGGCACCGCCGACGCGCTCACGGTCCTGCACGACGGTCAGGTGCTCTACGACGGGCCGTTCACCTCGTTCGTGGGCTCACCCAGCCTGCGTGTCCGCGCCCTCGACCCGGAGGGGACGCGCAAGCTCGCCGAACTGCTGCCCGCCGACGGCGTCCGCACCGATCTCCGCGGGGAAGCCCTCCACGCCGTGCCCGATGGACAGCCCGTCGACGACCTGGCGCGGCGCGTCTTCGCCGCCGCCGCGGAGGCCGGGATCGACCTGGTCGAAGTCAGCCACATCTCCCCCACCCTCGAAGAAGCCTTCCACACCGCGATTTCGGGAGCGCGCGCATGAGGACCTACCTCGCCGAACTGCTGCGATCGGCCAACCGCGCGACCGCCGCCCTCGTGGTGCTGTGCCTGGCCGCGGTCACCTTCACCACGCTCAACAGCGGCGCACAGCATCCGGACGAGCCGCTGATCGGGTTCCAGCAGGCCGCCATCCTCATCGCCACCCTGCTGATGGGCCGGGCGGCCGTCGTGGGCGCGGGCGACTTCAGCGGCGGGACGATCCGGCCATGGCTCATCGCCGCGCCCTCGCGCGGACCGGCGTTCCTCGGCAAGATGGCCGCGTCCGTCACCGTCGCCCTCGGCTTCTCGGTGCTCGTCGCCATCGCGAGCTACGCCACGAACGCCGTGCTGGGCAAGGGCGCGTCGTTCGGCGCGCTGGCCGCGGCGACCGGCTTCCTCGCCATCACGTGCGCCGCGTTCACCCTCTTCGGTCACGCCGTCGGCGTGCTCACCCGGTCGATCCCGGTGGCGCTCACCATCACGCTGGCGTGGGTACTCCCGGCCGAACACCTCCTGGCCAACTACCCGGCGGCGGTACCCTGGCTGCCGGGCATGCTCCTGGACGGGCTGAACCAGGGCCAGCTGCCGCCCGGTGGCACCACGGGCAGCGTCCTGATCCACGCGCTGCTCCCGTTCGTGGTGCTCGAAGCGGTCGCGCTCGTCTTCTTCGCCCGCCGCGACGTCAACAGCTGAGGGAGCGACGTGGCCAAGGCCGAAACGACGGGCACCGCGATGACAGGCACCCCGGAAACCCTCCTGCCCGGTGACCCGGCGAGGCCCGCCGCCGCGCTGGCGGTCCGGACCTCCCTCGCGACCGCCGCGGTGTTCACCGTGTGCGCTCTGCTCAGCACGCAGGTCAAGGCCATCCGCGCGGGCAGCCCCTGGCAGGACGACCCCTACGACGTCGTGGTGTCGTTCACCCAGTTCTTCGTGCCCGCACTGATGGTGCTGATGGCCCTGCGGTCCGTGCTGTGCCGCCGGGACGAACCGCTGCCGCTGTTCCGGGCCGCGCAGCTCGTGGGGGCCGCGGTGGTGAGCGCGGTGATGATCGCGTCGACAGCCGTGACGGACTGGGTGGCGGTGGCCGCGCGGGCCGACCACGAGCTGTGGAACGGCCGCACACCGTGGCTCATCACCGCGCTGGGCCTGCTCTCGGCGCTGGTCGTGGTGAACTTCCTGCTGCAGTGGCGGGCGTTCCGCCTGCTGCCGCGGCGGCGGGGGCGCCGGGACGGCGGCGACTGGGTGGGCGACGCGGTGCTCCTGCTGGAGGCCTTCGCCACGCGCTTCCCCCGTGCCGGGGGACGGCCGGCGCGCTGGGCGGCGCGGGACGAGGTGGTGACGTTCGTCCGCCGCCACGTCAAGGCGCTCACCGCGGCGGCGAGCCTCGTCGCGGGGCTGGCCGTCACCACCGCGCTGGCGGTCGGCGAGGGTTGGACGAATCCGCTGCTGTACGCCTTCGGCGCGGTGATGTTCGCGGGCGGGGTCTTCGCGTTCTCCATGATCTGCAACGCGGTCTTGCGCATCGCGGTTCCGCCCGCCGCCGGCTCGGCCCCGGCCGCGGGCGGAACCCGGCGCGCGGTGCACATCGCCGTCGTCGCCGGGGCACTGGGGCTGCCGGTCTCGGTGGCGCTGCGCGACAGGATCTGGTCCGTGGTGGGACCCGGCGGCGAAGACGCGTCGGTGTGGCAGCTGATCCTGCTCACGGCCGGAGGCGGGGCCGTGCTGGGCATACTCGCCTTCGCCGTCTCCTTCGCGTTCCTCGGGCGGCGGCGCTGAACCCCGAACCGCTGCGGGCGGGTTCGGTGCTGTGGGATGTCGCCGGCGAACTCCGCGCGGCGCTCGTCATCCCCTCGACGCTGGTGCTGCAGGTGATGCATCCCATGGTCGGTGCGGCCGTCGGCGCGCATTCGGTGTTCCGCACCGACCCCTGGGGCCGCGCGGAACGGACATCGAAGTCGATGCTGCGTTACCTCTACGGCGGCCCGGCCGCGGCGGCCGAAGGACGGCGCCTGCGCGAACTCCACGCCCCGATCCGCGGCGTGGACGAACACGGCCGCGCCTACCACGCCCTCGACGGCGCGGCGTACGCCTGGGTCAACTGCAGTGCCTTCGAACGGTATGTCACCGCGTGCCGGTTGTTCGGGCCTCCGCTGGACCGTGCCCGGGAAAACGAGCTGTACCAGGACATCCGCCGGATCGGCCTGATCCTCCGCGTCCCCACACGGGAAATGCCCGCCACGGCGGGCGAATTCTGGGCGTACTTCGACGACATGGTCGCCCACCGTCTCGAACGCAACGCCACCACGGACGAACTCCTCGAGGCGATCCGGCATCCGCCGCCCCCGCCGGCATCGGCCCGGTGGAGTGACCGTGCCTGGCGCGGGCCCGGGCGGCTGCTCGGCGGTGCCGCCGGTTTCCTGACCACGGGGACGCTGCCCCCGGAAATCCGCGAAATCCTCGGCCTGCGCTGGACGAACTCCGACCAGCGCAGGCTCGGCCGCTGGGCGGCCGTCATCCGCGCCACCTTCACGCTGCTGCCCCCACGGCTGCGCTACCTCCCTTCCGTGGCCCGGATCCGGGACGGCCGGACCTGGCCTGGACGGCGTTGACCGGACCACGCGGACAGCCGCGCCGCGAGGTCACCGACGAGCGCCGCCTGGTGCGGGGTCAGGTAGAAGTGCCCGCCCGGGAACCCGCGCGACCGGAACTCCCCGGTGGTCACCGAGGCCCACTCCCGCATCTCGGCGGGGCTCACATCCGGGTCCTCGCTACCGAAGTAGGCGGTCACCGGGACGTCCAGCAGGGGCAGCGGCCCCGGCCGGTAGCCCGCGACGAGCCGGTAGTCCGCGCGCAGCGCGGGCAGGACGAGTTCACGGAGATGGGGATCGCGCAGTGCGACGGCGCTGTCCGGATCGAGCCGGAGCACATCGTCCACGATGGACCCATCGTCCACCTCCGGCCGCGCTTCGAGCCGGTGCGGGGGCTGCCGGGCCGAAACGAACAGTGCGGCGGGCGGTGCGCCCGCCCGGTTCAGCCGCAGCGCCACCTCGTGGGCGACCGACGCGCCCATGCTGTGCCCGAACAGGGCCAGCGGCAGGTCGGACAACGGCAGCAGTGCGTCCGCGATCTCGTCGGCGAGCACGTCCATCCGGTCGCGGCACGCTTCGCCGATGCGTTCCTGCCGCCCCGGATAACACGTGGCGAGCAGATCGACCTCCGGCGGCAGGTATCCGCCCCACGTCCGGAAGAGGCTGGCCGCGCCACCCGCGTGCGGCAGGCAGACCAGCCGGGTGGCCGCCTCCCGCCCGGCCGGGCCGTATCGCCGGAACCACGGCCGGATCGCCGAGGTGGTCACAACCCGGTCCCCTCGTGGAAGTCCGGGACGGACCGGCCCTCACCCGCGCGTTCGCACCGCTGGTGGATCCACTGGCCCACCGCCAGATCCAGCACACCGAGCCCGAACGGCGAGAACACCGCGGCCCGGGTACGGTCCCTGGCCACCCGTCCCTCGATCAGATCGGCGATGGTGCCGTCGAGGAAGTCGCGGCGGCCCGCGAGCCGGGCGGCCAGATCCAGGGAGGTGTTCTCCCGCAGCACGTGGTCGGCATCGTCGGTCAGGTTCTGGGCGCCGAGGATCAGCTCCGGTGCCAGGTCGCGCAGCGACAGGTGCAGCACGACCGGACTGTGGGCCAGCAGAGCGGGATCGTGCAGATGCGGTTCACCCGCCACCGTGGCCAGCACTACGAGATCGCAGCCGCCGAAGGCCGCGCCGGCCTCCTCGACGACCTCCACGTCCGTGCCGCCCCGCGCGGTCAGCCTGGCCGCGAACCGGTCGGCCGCGGCGCGGTCGAGGTCGAACAGCCGGTAGCCGCTGACCCGCCAGCCGAGGTCGGTCAGGAACCGGCTCACCTGGTCCGCGATCAGCCCGGTGCCCACGAACCCGACCCGTGCCGCGGTGCGCCCGCCCGCGAGCAACTCGGCCGCCAGTACCCCGGACGCGGCGGTCCTCGCCGCGGAGATCAGCGAGGATTCGAGGCAGGCGAACGGGAATCCGGTCGCCAGGTCATTGAGCACCATCACCGCCGACGCGCGCGGCAGTCCGTGCCCGGTGTTCCCCGGCCAGCTCGAGATCCACTTGATGCCCGCGACCTCGAACTCGCCGCCGAGATAGCCGGGAAGGGCGATGACCCGGTCGCGTGCCCGGTGCGGGAACCGCAGGAAGCTGCTGTGCGGCAGGGTGGAATCGCCCCGGTGGTGCGCGAGGTAGGCCCGCCGCACCAGGTCCACGCAGTCCTCCCGGCCCGCCTCGAGGTGCTTGCGCACCTCACCGGCCGTGATCACCTTCATGCCCGGCGGCACGAGTCCGCTCATCCGCCCCCCTCTCCCGCTACCCGGCCACCAGCCGGCCGGTGCCGCTCAACGTCGCCAGGTCGATGTCGGCGACGCAGCGCACCGGGTCCTCGTTGAGCACGAGCGTGCCCTCGACGTGCACGACGCCGCTGGCCCGCTCGAAATCCGCGGTACCGAGGCCGGAGGCGTCCCGGTCCAGCCGCACGCCCAGATCGGTGCCGCCCTGGGTGCCGGTGAACTTGATGAACACGTAGCCGAGGTCCTCGAACCGCCGCCGCAGATCCTCCAGCGAGGGCTGCGGCCCGCCGACCTCGACCGGATGGGTCCCGGCGCTGAGGCGCTGCGTCAGTTCGTCCACGAAACGATCTCCTTCGTCGATTGGGGTGCGAGGCTCAGGACCGAGCCGCGGCGTCCTGCTCCATCCGCTTGCGCAGGCTCAGCGGGCGCATGTCCGTCCACACCTGTTCGATGTGGGCCAGGCATTCCTCCTTCGACCCGCTCTTGCCCGCGTCGTTCCAGCCCAGCGGGTTCTCCCGGTCGGCGGGCCAGATGGAGTACTGCTCCTCGTGGTTGACGACCACCCGGTACGTCGTCGTGTCGTTCTCGTCGCTGAACATCGAATCCCCTATTCCGTTTTCCGTCCGTTCATCGTGCGCCGTTCCCTTTCCGTGCCGCCGCCATCGTGAGCCGGTAACGGACGTCCCAGAGAAACGGGAAGAACCGCAGGGACAACCGCTGTTCCAGATACCGCGCCGACGCGCCGCCCGTGCCGTCCGCGCCGTGCCCGATGATCCGTTCCACCAGGAGGAGGTGCTCGTACCGCCAGAGCATCCAGAGCCGGTCGTAGTCGAGCAGCGCCTCGCCCAGCAGGAACAGCGCGCCGTGGACGTCCGGCTCGGAGTAGACCTCCAGCCAGTCCTTCACGCCCGCCGTCTTGGCCGCCCCGGCCGCGACCTCGGCGAGGCTGGCCTCGCTCAGCACGTCGAGGATCTCCGCGGGCATGCTGCCGTCGTGCCGCGCCCGCAGATCATCGAGGTAACCGGGCTCGCGGAGTCCACTGAGGACCTCGATCACCCGGAACTGGACCGACTGGAACCCGCTCGCGGTGCCGAGAAAACCCCGGAACTCCAGGAACGCCTTGGGATCCAGGTGGCCAAGGGTGCCCATCTGCGCGGTCTGCGCGGACAGGATCGAGTTGACGCGCTTGACCTTGCCGAATGCCGATGCCCACGCGCCGCACTCCAGGTCGGCCCTGGCCCTGCCGAGCTCGTGGATCAGGATCTTGAACCACAGCTCCATCGCCTGGTGGGTGACGATGAAGTGGAGTTCGTCCGGATGCTCCGGCGTGCTGAGCGGCCGCTGGAGTTCCAGCAGCCGGTCGACCTCCAGGTAACTGCGGTAGGTCGGCGACGCGGCGGACCGGTCACTCGGCGCCGCGCCGTCGATCCCTAGTGGACTGTGGATCTGGCGCATTGGCAGTTTCCTCCCCCGGCCGATCCAGTCGCCCGGACAGGACCCATGAACACGCGGAACACGCGGCATGGACTCCGAAAGTTCTGATCTTCCCCAGTTCGTGACTCACTTCGAATGATAGCAGCTACGGCGGGCGGAGAACGCGTGAAAAAGGAGTTTTCCCACCCGGGCGCCGTCACGGAAAGAAGGGTCATCGGTTTCCGCTCTCCTCCGCCAGGTATTCCTGGATCCGTTCCGCCAGGGTGAGTACGTGCGGCTTGTCCAAAAGCGTCAGATGCTCGCCCGGCGTCGTCCGCACCACGAGACCGCCCTTCACCAGCGCGGCCCAGCCCCAGCCGGGATCGGTGCCCTCCGGTTCCGCCGGATCGGCACAGCGCAACAGCAGTGCCGGACCCGCGTAGGGCGACGGCCGGTAGGTCAGGGCCGCCCTCGTGTGGGCGCAGGCGATCCGGACGTAGTTGGCCATCGCGTCCAGATCGAGGTATTCCGCCGGAACGCCCGCGGCTTCGGCGTATCCGGGCAACGCCCCGGTCAGCTCGGCCTGCCGCAGCACGTGGGGCAGGCGTTCCTCCGGCGACAGCGCCCGCAACCGCTCCTCGGTCACCGGCAGGTGCTCGGCGAACTCCCGCACCAGGATGTCGACGTCGTCCATCGCGTCGAGCCTTTCCACGGTGAGCCCGTCGGAATCCAGGTCCGGACGCGCGTCGAGCAGGATCAGCCGGGCCACCTCGTGCCCGAGGGCGTGCAGCTGCCGCGCCATTTCGTAGGCCACCAGCCCGCCGAGCGAGTACCCGCACAGCAGGTACGGGCCTTCCGGCCGCACCCGGAGCACGTCCTCGACGTAGGCCGCGGCCATTTCCCCGACGTCGGTGTGCGGTTCCCGCGCGGGGTCGAGGCTGCGTGCCTGCACGCCGTACACGGGCCGGTCGTCGGTCAGGGCACGCGCGAGGCCGGTGAAACTGAACACCGTCCCGTTCCGCGGATGGACGCAGAACAGCGGCGGCCGGGAACCGCCGGGACGCAGGGGAATGAGGGAGGACGGCCAGTCACGGCGAGCGGGCCGTTCCAGTTCGGCGGCCAGCGCCGCCGGGGTCCGCGCCCGGTAGAGCAGCGCCAGTGAGATGTCGCCACCGAAGGCCTCCTGGAGCTGACTGGTCAGGCGCAGCGCCAGCAGCGAATGCCCGCCGAGGGCGAAGAAGTCGTCGTGGATGCCCACCCGCTCGACGTCCAGCACCTCGCGCCAGATGTCGGTGACCACGGTCTGTACCGGCGTTTCCGCCGGCGCGTAGGGCGTTCCGCCACCCAGCTGGGCGTCCTCCGGTGCGGGCAGCGCGCGGCGATCGATCTTCCCGTTGGCGGACAACGGCATTTCCCCGAGCGGGACGATCACGGCGGGAACCATGTAGTCCGGCAGCCGCCGGGCACAGTGCTCCCGCACCTCGGCGACTTCCGTGTCGGGCTCGGCGACGACGTAGGCGACGAGCCCGGTCACCGCGTGCGCGTCCTGCCGGGCGATCACGACGGCTTCGTGGATGTCTGGGTGTTTTTGGAGGGTGTTTTCGATTTCGGCGGGTTCGACGCGGAAGCCGCGGATCTGGATCTGGTTGTCGGTGCGGCCGAGGTAGGTGAGGGTGCCGTCGGGTTGGAAGCGGGCGCGGTCGCCGGTGCGGTAGAGGCGTGCTCCGGGTTGGGTGGCGAAGGGGTCGGGGATGAAGCGTTGGGCGGTGAGTGCTGGTTTGCCGAGGTAGCCGCGGGCGAGGCCGGGGCCGCCGATGTGGATTTCGCCGGGGACGCCCGGGGGTACGGGTCGTAGGTCGGGGCCGAGTACGTGGACTTGGTGGTTGGGGAACGGG
>NZ_VJWX01000179.1 GCF_007713715.1 Amycolatopsis rhizosphaerae | reverse complement strand
CCTCCAGCCCGAGCACTTCGGGGCCGCCGAGTTCGTGGAACAGTACCGTTCTGGCCATCGGGTCATCCTTTCCATCGGGTGAAGACAGTCCACTTCTACCCAGAAGTACGATGACTGTCAAACTTCGATGACCGTCGTACGATGCCGGTGCCACCGCGTCCGGATTCGACCGCCCCGGTGAGCGCCGTGGGCCGGACGAACGAACCGTCCGCCGCTGCGGTTTGGACCGTGCCAGGACGGAAAAGAAACACGCCGAGGATCGCACCGGATTCACGGGACGGACACAGACCATGGCGACCACCGCGCGTGAGGCCAGTACCGTCGCTCCCCCGGCGAGCCTGAGGCTGCCGGGAATCGTGCTGGGCGTGGGACTCGGCGAATTCGTCGACGGCATCCTGCTGCACCAGATCATGCGGTGGTACTACCTGCTCGACAGCAACGGCCCGGACCTGCCGTACGCCCACCCGGACACGGTCACCGGCCTGCGGATGAACTCCGTGTGGGATGGCGTGTTCCACGCCATGTGCTGGCTCTCCCTCCTGACGGGACTGGGCCTCCTCCACGCCCGCGCCACCCGCAACCGCCGTCGGATATGGGCCTCACGCGCGCTGTGGGGCTGGATCCTGACGGGCTGGGGCCTGTTCAACCTGGTCGACGGCATCGTGGACCACCACGTCCTGGGCATCCACCACATCCACGCCGGTCCCCGCCAGCTCTGGTGGGACATCGGTTACCTGGTCCTCAGCGCACTGCTGGTCGCGGGCGGCTACCTGCTCCAGCGGAGCGCACGATCGGCGGGCAGGGCGGTCTGATGGACCAGGACCAGGCCACGGAGGGTGTTCTCCCGATACTGCTGCCCGCGCTGGCCCTGCTGGTGCTCGCCACCGCGTACCTCCTGCTGGCCCGGCGGGCGCGCCGCCGCAACCCGGCCAAGGGCTGGAACCGGTGGCGGACCACCAGTTTCCTCACCGGCCTTGCCCTGCTGGGCGTGGCACTTCTGCCGCCACTCGCGGAACTCGCGCATGCCGACTTCCGGGGCGCCATGGCCCAGCACATGCTCCTCGGGATGTACGCGCCGCTCGGCCTCATGCTCGGCGCACCGGCCACCCTGCTCCTGAGGACCCTGCCAACCACGCGGGCCCGGCAACTCACCACCCTCCTGCACAGCCGGTACGTCCGTTTCATAAGCCGTCCCGCGACGGCGCTGGTGCTGTCCAGCGGCAGTCTTTTCGTCCTTTTCTTCACCCCGCTCTACAACGCCACCGCCACCCATCCGGCGGTGCACTGGCTGATCCACCTCCACTCCGTCGCGGCGGGCTGTCTGTTCACCTACGTCATCGCGGGCCCCGATCCGGCCCCCGACCGGCCCGGGGTGCCCGTCCGGCTGGCCTGTCTCGGGGCCGCCATCGCACTGCATGCCGCTCTCGCACAGTTGATCTACGGGGGGCACGGGACACGAATCCAGGCGCCCGTCGAGCAGGTCCAGGGCGGGGCCGAGATCATGTACTACAGCGGGGACATCGCCGAACTCCTCCTCGCCATCGCCCTGATCGCCACCTGGCGCTCCGAACGGCGCCTCCGCCCGGCCCGGGTGGATCACCTGTCCGACGCCGCGGGGTGACCCTTGGTTTTCCGGGCCGGTTCCCCGTGCTGCCGTACAATTCCGGCCATGGCCGGCCGGCGTCCGCTGTCCCGACGCTCCGTGCTGCGTACCGCGGGGGCGCTCGCCGCCGGCGAAGCGGTGGTGGCACCGGGAACGGCGCGGGCCGAAGCCCGCCGCGCGCGCGGCGCGACCCTGCACCTGCTCGGCACCGCGGGCGGTCCGCCCCCGGTGGTCGGACGCCGGGGAATCAGTTCGGCCCTGGTGATCAACGGCAGGACCTATCTGGTCGACCTCGGCTACGGCAGTTACGAACAGTTCCATCTCGCCGGCCTCGCCGGACCCAGCCTCGCCGGTGTGTTCGTCACCCACCTGCATTCCGATCACCTCGCGGACCTGTTCCAGTTGTTCTGGCTGCGCGCCGGCGGTCCGAAGCCGCTCGCCGCGGGCGTTCCCGTGTGGGGCCCCGGCCCGGCGGGTGCGCTGCCGCCGGTGGACCGTGACGTTCCGGTCATCAGCCCCGGAGCACCCGCACCGGGGCTCACCGCCTTCGTCGACCACAACATCAGGGCCGCGGCCTACGACCTGAACATCAGGATCCGGGACGAGGGCTTCCCCGACATCCACCGGATCCTGTTACCTCGCGAAATCGCGCTACCGCCGGTCGGCGCGTCCGCCACGGCGCGGCGCTGCCCCCGGATGGAGCCCTTCCCGGTGATGGAAAACGGGGACTGCCGGGTCACCGCCACGCTGGTCGACCACCCGCCCGTCTTCCCTTCCTTCGCATACCGCTTCGACACCGACCACGGGTCCGTGGTGTTCAGCGGCGACACCACCGTCAACGACAACCTCATCCGCCTCGCCCGCAACGCGGACATCCTGGTGCACGAAGTCATCAGCCTCGAATGGATGGCGCGCCAGGGTTTCCCGGAAACCCTGCGCGCGCACCTGAAGCGGAGCCACACGGACGTGAACCTGGTGGGCACCGTGGCCGAACGAGCGGGCGCTCACCGGCTCGTCCTCAACCACCTCGTTCCCGGAGAACCGGCGGTGGTCGGCGACCAGGAATGGCGCCTCCGTGCGGCTCGCGGCTATTCGGGCGAGGTCGTGGTCGGCAGGGACCTCATGGCCGTACCCCTGGGGTGAGGTGCCGTCAACTCTGCCTGTACTCCCGCGGGCCGTGGTGCGGCAACCAGATCTCCTCGGCACCCCGACGGTCTGCGGCCGTTCGTGATCCTGTTCCATGCCTTCCGGAAAGCCGCACGGATCCTGGAGGACAACCGCCCGTACGCCGAACCGCGACTGGACATCATCGCCGTGACACCGGCGCTGCGCGAGCGCGAACTGGCCAAAAACGCCTCACTCACCGAAGCCGTCGCGGAGGCGTTGCGGCAGCGCGGTATCGGCGATCGGCTCGCGGGCCTGGCCGCCCAAACCGGCTGGGCCGCGTTCCACCACGCGCTCCAAGCCTGGATCGACGACCCCGCGCTGAGCGTGTACGCACACCTCTCCCAAGCCTTCGACGATCTGCGCGCCCTCTCCGCGTCAGCCCTGGCGACGAAGGAATCCCCCGAAGTTCTCGATTCCTCGGAAGCTGCGCAGCCGCCTCAGAGGTCCTAACAGTTGATCTTGCCGGTAAGCGTCTGGGCGATCGGAAGGCGTTGTGCGGCATCCTTTCGTGCTGTACAGGGGCATTCCCTGGGAGTTCCTGCCGCAGGAGATGGGCTACGGCTCGGGCATGACCTGCTGGTGTCGGCTGCGGGATTGGCAGGAAGCCGGGGTCTGGCAGCGGCTGCACGAGTTGCTGTTGGCCAGGCTCAACGCCGCGGGGTTGATCGACTGATCGCGGGCGGCGGTGGACGGGTCGCCTGTGCGGGCGGTGAAGGGCGGCCCAAAAGCGGTCCGAGCCCGGCCGACCGCGGCCGCACCGGATCCAAGCACCATGTGATCACTGACGGCGGAGGTATCCCACTCGCGGTGAGGCTGACCGGCGCAACCAGCACGACGTTAGGAGTTCTTAGGCGGCGATGGTGAGAGGTTCGGGTTCGCCGCGGTAGGTGCGGCCGGCCGGGGTGGTGATCTCCAGCGTCCCGGTCTCGGTCATCCGGTGCTGCCAGCCGGGTTCGTCCTTGAGCCGGTGGTCTCTGCGGCACAGGCCGCAGAGGTTGGCGCTGTCGGCGTCGCCGCCGTGGGCCCACGGTTCGACATGGTCCAAATCGCAGGCTTGGACCGGCCGGTGGCACCCCGGAACTCGACACTCCCGGTCTCGTACCTGCACCAACTCCTTGGTGGCGGCGGACGGCCGGTAGCGGTGACGCCCCACCTCGATCGGGATACCGGTCATGGGGTCGGTGATGACCCGCCGAATCGTGGCGTTCTGAGCGATGTCCCGCGCCAGTTGGGCGGGGATGGGTCCGTGTCCGGCGAGTTCGGCGGGTTCGTTGCGCAGCCCGGTCCAGGTCAGGAAATCCAGATACACGAACACTTCCGCCCGCGGCGGCTCCACCGGCCGCGCCACACCAAGGCACAGGTCGGAGAACACGTCCGCCCGCAACTCATCCAGAGTGCGTTCCTCACCCCTGCTCCGCAGTTGTCGCGCCACCCGATCCACCCGGGTGTAGATGGTGGCGGCGATCTCGGCGGGGAGATAGGCGTAGAGGGTAGCCATCCCGTCGTCCTCGTGACACAACTGAACATTGCGGGACCGTTTCCGCTCCTCACACCGCCGCGCGTGCCCGTCCGGGTCGACCCGCGCGACGGTCCTGTTCACCAGGCGCCGCACCGACGTCGCATCCCGAGTCGTGATCTTCCCCGCCACCCGGGCATCCACTTCCCTCGCCTGCTCGTCGGCGAGGACCGAGGTCTGGTCGGCTACTTTCGACGCCCGGTACGGATCCACCGCGCCCTGCCGCATCGCCTCAAAAGTCGCGGGCAACCGCTGCGCCAGGTCCCGGGCCAGTGACACTTGGCCCTCCGCCTGACGCGCACCGTAATGCAATTCGAGAGCGACCTCCTTCGCCACCGAATCCGCATCCCCCAACGCCGCCACCGCAGCCAGTTTCACCGCCTGATAAGCATTAGAACACGCCTCAGCCGCCGCGATCAGCGACAACACATCATCCCGGTCGAGGTCGGCGATCCGGTCGTACAATTCCGGTTCGGGCCCGGAAAACCCCCAGTTCTCGGTCACCTCACAATCCTATCGGCGACACAACGCCAACAGCGTCACACGATCAGTGATATTTCGAACGATTATTCGTAGATCTGCCCGAACCGAAGCTGATCGTTTGACATGTCTGAGAGCGTGATGTTCGGGTAGTCGTTCGTAGTTGCGGACACAGCGGCGGCGCCGAGTCGATCACCGCAGCAGCCGATCGCGCAACCCGTCCAACACATTCCGGCGGAGGTGATACGGCAAGATAGCAACGAACTCCTGGTACAGCGGCGACCCGACACCGCAAGGCTCGCGTGACTGTAGATTGTCACCAGGACTGGTTTGCGCCGTCGCCGTCAGACTCAAAGGCAACCGGCTCACCAACGAGCAGAAGACCCACAACAAGGCCCACAACGGGAACCTCTGTCCCTCCAAAATCGGCATCAACGTAAAAGCCGCATCGCACAGAGCTGTCTCTCCCGGCACGCCTCTGGTTTGATCGGCGGTATGGAACCCTTCTGGACCGGGAAGCGGGTACGCCTGCGCGGGATCGAGCCCGACGACTGGAGCGCCTTTCAGCGCTTCGACGCGCATTCCGAGCGGTTGGGCGCCCTTCTGCGCCCGCCCCGTTCGGCCGAGAGCTACCGCGCCTGGGCGAAGGAACAGGCCGCCGCCCAGCCCGAAGGCGACCGTTTCCAACTGGTCATGGAAGCCCTCGAAACGGGAGAAGTGGTCGGGACCATCGGTTCGAACAACGCCGAACCGATCAACGGCTGGTTCGAATACGGTCTCACGATCGACCCCGATCACCGGCGCAAGGGGTACGCGTCCGAGGCCGTGGTGCTGTTGCTGCGGTTCATGTTCGCCGAGCGGCGCTATCACAAGTGCGAGGCCAGGATCTTCGACCACAACGAGGCATCGCTGGCCTTGCACCGGCGGCTCGGCTTCGTCGAGGAAGGCCGCCTCCGCGAGAAGGTGTTCCTCGCGGGTGCCCACCACGATGTCGTCCTGATGGGCATGCTCGCCGGCGAGTTCGCGCGGCTGCACTCGACGGCCGAGGACTGACCGGACCGCCCGGAAACCGGCTCCGCACACCGCGTCCCCGCTCAGGCCCGCATGCCACCGTCGACCGGGAGCACCACGCCCGTCACGTAGGAGGCGCGGTCGCTGAGGAGCCAGGCGGCGGCCTGGGCGATTTCGTCGGGATCGGCGGCGCGGCGCAGCGGGGTGTGCGCGTTGAGCCCGTCCACGACGCCGGGTGAACGGTCGTTCCACGCGCGCACCATTTCGGTCAGTGTGGTGCCGGGAGCGATGGCGTTGACGCGGATGCCTTCCGGGCCATAGGTGAGCGCGGCCGACTCGGTGAGGCTGTTGAGCGCCCGCTTCATCGCGCCGTAGGCGGGCAGTTCGGGATTGCCCCGCAGGCTGCCGACGCTGGAGTTGTTGACGATGGCACCCTTTCCGGCGGTGGCCCGGATGGCGGCGACCTCGGCGCTCATGGCCAGCCACTGGCCCCTGAGGTTCACCGCGTAGACGCGGTCGAAGTCGGCCTCCGGCACCTGGTCCATCGGGCCGGGTGGCACGGAGGTCGCGCCGTTGTTGAAGGCGATATCGAGCCGGCCGTACCGGTCCACGGCGCTGTCGACGGCGGCGTGGACCGCGGCCCCGTCGGCCAGGTCGCACACCACGTAGTCCGCGGTGCCACCGGCCGCCCGGATCCGTTCGGTCACCGCCTTCAACTGTTCCTCCGTGCGGGCCGCGAGCAGCACCCGGGCGCCTTCCCGGGCGAACAGCCGCGCGGCGGCGGCGCCGATGCCGCGACCGGCACCGGTGACGAAGGCGACCTTGCCGACCAACAGGCCCAGGGCGGCAGGGGCGGAGAATTCGTTGTCCATGAAGTCGTTGTCCATGGCAACGAGCCTGCGTCCGGCCGCCGGGCTGATCCAGGTACGGCCGATACCTGGATCAGCCCGACGGCACCGGCGACACTGGCGATGTGAACAGACGAGAGCTCGCCGACTTCCTGCGCAGCAGGCGTGCCCGGATCGGCCCGGCCGACGTGGGCCTGCCCGCGGGGCGGCGCCGCCGCACTCCGGGCCTCCGCCGCGAGGAAGTGGCGCAGTTGGCGTTCATCTCGACCGAGTACTACACGCGGCTGGAGCAGGCCCGCGGCCCGCGTCCGTCGCGCGAGGTCCTCGCCGGGCTGGCCCGGGCCCTGCGCCTGTCGGACGCCGAGCACGACCACCTGCACCACCTCGCCGGTTCCCCGCCTGGCCCGCTGTCCGGGCCTTCGCGGGAAGTGCGTCAGAGCATCCTCGACCTGCTGCGGCGACTGCCGCAGGCCGCGGCGATCGTGCTGTCCGCGACCTACGAGGTGATCGCCTGGAACGACCTGGCCGCCGCCCTCCTGGAGGATTTCTCCGCCCTGTCCTGCAACGAGCGCAACCTCGTGCGCCGTGTCTTCCTCGCACCGCACGCGCGCGAGCGGCTGCTGTACAGCCTGGACACGGAGGCGTTCGCCCGCACCGCGGCCCGGCAGCTGCGGGCCACCGCCGCCCGCTATCCCGACGATCCCGAGGTGGCCCGGCTGGTGGGCGACCTCCTCGCAGGCAGCGCGGAGTTCGCCCGGCTGTGGGCCTCCCACGAAGTCCGCGCCGAACCCACGCTGCGCAAGACCATCAACCACCCGATGGTCGGCCCCGTCATGGTGAACTGCGACGTCCTCGACATCGCCGACCGGGACCAGCAGGTGGTGATCTACACGGCCGAACCCGGCTCGCCGTCGGAGGAAGCGCTACGGCTGCTGTCGGTCATCGGCACTCAGCGCATGGACGTCCCGGGGTGAGGTCTTTCCGAAGGTCAGGCCGGAGTTCAGGACGGCGTCGCGGGGAAGTGCGGGTTCTCGATGAGCCCCACCAGGCTCCCGTCCGGGGCCGTGACGACCGCCGTCCGAATCCCGCCGCCGTAGTCGGTGACCGCGGCGTGCTCGCGGGCACCCTCCGCCAGCAGCGCCGCGACCGCCGCGTCCACGTCGTCCACCCCCCAGTACGTCACTGGACCCGTCCCGCTCTCCGCGACCCCGTGGGGGTCCAACGCGAGTTCGTAGCCGTTGACACTGAAGCCGACGTAGTAGGGCTCGTCGAAGTAGGGCGGCACACCGAGAACTCGGGACCACCACGCCTTCGCGGCCGCAAGGTTGTCGACCGGGTACACCACGGTCCGGAGTCCTTGGAACACCCGGCCATCCTGCCAGACATCCACCCTGTCGTGGTGGCGTTTTCCCAGTAAGCGCTTTCCAGACACCCGTACGCCGGCCAGCGCGCTGCTTCAGTCGTCGAGCAGCCGTCGTGCGGTGAGGGCGAGCCTGGCCCGAACCAGGCCGGTGGGCCCGGAAAGTTCGATGCCCAGTGCCTTTCCGATCTGTTCGAGACGGCGGGCGACGCTGCTGTGGTGAAGATGGAGAAGGTCGGCGGCCTTGCGCAGGGAACCGGTTTCGCAGTAGGCGTTCAGGGTTGCGAGATCTTCCGGGTTGTCGGCGATGCGGCCGATCGCGCCGACGTCGGCGTTGTCTCGCAAGGTGTCGGGAGGTACCTCGGCCAGCAGTGCCAGCGCGCCCAGATCGTCGTGGTGGACCACCGGCTGACGTGGGGTGGTGAAGCGCAGGGCGATGCGGGCTTGCCGCCAGGAACGGGCGGGGCTGCCCGCGGCGCCGATGCCCGCGCGTACCCCCGCCGGAAACCGTGTCGTGTCAACGGCGTTGGCCAGGATGACGCCCACACCGGCGAGCGTGGCCGCCTTCACCGGACGCGCCGGGCAGACCAGACCGCCGATCTTCTCGAGCGGAAGCGGCGACCGTACCGCCACGACGCGGATCGGCCGGTCGGCGGCGAAACCCAGGAGCCGGAGCGCCCGTGCCCTGGCCACGTCATCGCTGTCGGCGCCGATCACCAGTTCCACCAGGGCGGGGTCGGCCATGGTGGTGCGGGCCGGGCCGTACCGCTCGGCGACCGCCGCCGCGGCGATGGCGAGCCGGTCCAGCAGCGCCACGTCGAGCGGATCCGGCGGGCCAGGGCGTTCCAGCCACACCGTGCCGATCTCCTCCTCGTCGAGGGTGACCGGCGCCGTGGTGGAGGGCGGCGGGGGTGGGCCCGGCGCCGCCCTGCCGTCGGGCGCCATGCGGACCGCCCGCCCCATGCCGTGGAGCCGGATCCCGGCCACGCACTCGGCCAGGCCCGCCGAAGCCCGGACGAGTGCCGGGAGATCCACCCGCCTGCGCATCAGCGTGTCGTAGAACGCGACGACTCGGACCACACCCTGGACGTGCGGATCCAGTTGCGACAGCCGATCGGCCAGTGCCTCCATGACAGGAGGATAGGACCAGCGGGGTGCGGGAGAGGCGCCGATCGGT
This sequence comes from Amycolatopsis rhizosphaerae, assembly GCF_007713715.1. Lineage (GTDB taxonomy): Bacteria > Actinomycetota > Actinomycetes > Mycobacteriales > Pseudonocardiaceae > Amycolatopsis_E > Amycolatopsis_E rhizosphaerae. Next base: position 3,958 of record NZ_VJWX01000179.1, on the reverse strand, counting down.
GCGCGATCGGGGCGGGATGCGCGACGTATGGCGGGTGATCGCAGGGAAGATCGCTGTGACGATGTCCGCATGGATCCCGAACTGGAAGCGTTCCTCCCGTTTCTCCCGCGAATCGACATGACCGACCCGATCGCCACACGCAGGAACGTCGCCGAACGTGCCGCCGCCCGACCGGTGCCGGACACCGCGAACCTGCAGATCGAGGACCGCATGGTGCCCGCCGATCCGCGGGTGCCGGTGCGGATCTACCGCCCACGCCAGGCCCACGGCGCGATCGTCTGGCTGCACGGTGGTGGATTCGTCTTCGGTGACCTGGACACCGAACACCCGTGGGCCGCCCGCATCGCCGACTGTTCCGGCGCGGTGGTGATCTCCGTGGACTACCGGCTGTCGCCCGAAAACCGTTATCCGGCCGCCCTGGACGACGCCTACGCCGTGCTGACGTGGGCGGCGGAGAACGCGGCCGGGCTCGGCATCGACCCGGAGCGCATCGCGGTCGGCGGCCACAGCGCTGGCGCGGGACTCGCGGCCGCGGTGGCGCTGCGGGCGCGCGACGAGAGGGGCCCCCGGATCCGATTCCAACTGCTCAACGAGCCCGGTCTGGACGACCGGCAGCAGACGTGGTCACAGCGGAACTTCACCGACACCCCCTGGCATGATCGCGGCAGGATCGCCGCCGCATGGGGGCACTACCTGGGCTCCCAGCCCGCCACGCCCTATGCCGCCCCGGCACGGGCTACCGACCTGTCCGATCTGCCACCCGCCTACATCGCCACCGCGGAGTTCGACCCGCTCCGCGACGAAGACATCGACTACGCGCTGCGCCTGCTGCAGGCGGGAGTATCGGTCGAACTGCACCAGTGGCCCGGCACGTTCCACGGATCACAGGCCATCCAGTCCGCCGAAATCTCCCAACGGCAGATCGCCGGCCTCGCCGGAGCCCTGCGCCGGGCCCTGGCCGGGTGAAGTCGTCGGGGCCGGGTCCGCGAGTGGTCAGGCGGGGCCGCGGGCGATCAGCGTGAGCAGATCCCCGATCATCCTCTTCTTCGGAGCGTCGCCGCAATCTTCCTCGGTACTGATCTTCATCCGATTCCATTCCTGGCGTCCGTGTTGCGGTGGGTTACCACATGACCCCGACATTTCCGCGTTGCCGTGGGGGCCTCTCACCGGAAGCCGCAGCCCTCACAGCCGCCGGATGATCCGTGCCGGATTGCCCGCGGCGAACACGTGGTCCGGTATGTCCCGGATGACGACACTGCCCGCGCCGATGACCGTGTTCTCGCCGATGGTCACGCCCGGGCAGACGATCACACCGCCACCGAGCCAGGCATTGTCGCCGATCGTGATGGGGGCGGTGCGCTCCCACCCGGCGCGACGTCGTTCATGCTCTTCCATCGGGTGCAGAGCCGTGAGCAGCTGCGCTCGTGGGCCGATCCGGACGTCGTCGCCGATGGTGATCACGGCGTCGTCCATGAAGAGGGCGTCGTTGTTGACGAAGCTGTTCGCACCGACGCTTATCTGCGGGCCGTAGCTGCACTGGAATCGCGGGAGGACGGAGGCACCGGGACCGAACTCGGCGAACAGGTCTTCCAGGATCCGGCGGCGCTCAGCGTCGTCGTCCGCTCCGGTCGCGTTGAACCTGTCGAGCATTCGCTGACAGCGCTGTCGTTCCTCCATCAGCTCGGGTGCATCGAGGTACCAGTCGCCGCGCAGCATTCGGTCTTTCTGTTCGCTCATGCCGCCATTTTTCGCTGGACTCACTGCCCGCCACCATGGTCCAAGATGGAGACGTGACAGGGGAAGAGACCGTTGGTGCCGACCACATCGAGCAGGCGGCGCACCGCGCGACACCAGCCGTCATCGACGTGCTCAAGCGCTTTCCGGCCGCACCGGACGGCGGCGGACGGGTCGGAGAGTTGATCCGCGTGCTGGACGCGGGCCTTCGCCGCTGACCCTCCGCCGCCGAGGTAAGCGGCCGTGTCGTTCCCCACGCCGAACGGGCGCGGGGAACGCCTGGCGGGTTCAGCGGGCCGGTGCCGGAAGGTGGAGGCGTCCGTCGTGGACTTCGACGATCTCGTCGACGGCGGAGAGGTGGCTGCGGTCGTGGGTGACCAGGACGGTGGCGGTGGCCTGCTCGCGGGTGAGGCGGGTGATCAACTCGATGACGGCGGCGCCGCGTTCGTGGTCGAGTGCGCTGGTGGGCTCGTCGGCCAGGAGGACGGTCGGGCCGTTCATCAGGGCGCGGGCGATGTTGACGCGCTGGCGCTGGCCGCCCGAGAGCTCGTGGGGGCGGCGTCCGGCCTGGGCGGCGAGGCCGACGGCGTCGAGCAGTTCCAGGGCCCGGCCCCGGGCCCTGGCGGCGGAGCGGCCGTCGATCCGGGCCATGACCTCGAGTTGTTCGGCGGCGGTGAGGGAGGGCAGCAGGTTGGGCTGCTGGAAGACGATGCCGATCTTCCGGCGGCGCAGGTCGGCGAGTTCGCCCCGGGTCATGCCGGTGGTGGTGGTTCCGTCGATGGTGACGGTGCCGTCATCCGGGGTGACGAGGGTGGCGGCGACGGCCAGCAGGCTGGATTTGCCGGACCCCGAGGGGCCCACCACGGCGGTCAGCCTGCCCTTGGGGACGTCCAGGGTGACGTGGTCGAGGGCGGTCAGGCGGGAGTCGCCGTCGGGATAGGTGAGGGTGATGCCGGTCAGGTTCAGGCTCATCGGGCGCTCCCCAGTGCGGTCAGCGGGTCGACGGAAGTGATGCGACGGATGGACAGGGCGGCGCCGAGCGCGCCGAGCAGGATCATCACCGCGGCCGGGACGACGACGGTGGAGGCCGTCAGCAGGAACGGCACAGCGCTGCCGATGAGGGCGCCGAGGCCGGCGGCGAGGCCGCTACCGACCAGGGTGCCTCCGGCGAGCAGGACGACGGCCTGGCCGAGGGCGTCCTTCAGCAGGTGGGCGGTGGAGGCGCCGAGAGCCTTCAGCACGGCGATGTCGCCGCTGCGCTGGATCGTCCAGACGGTGAAGAAGGCACCGATCACCAGGGCGGAGATGGCGAACAGGAAGCCGCGCATGAGCTGCAGCGAGCCGTTTTCCGAGGTGTAGGAGCCGATCGCGGACAGGGAATCGTCCTTGGTGACGGTCCTGGTGCCCGCTGCCCGGTCGGCGGCGGGTACGTCGGCGCCGGAGGTGGTGTCGAGGGCGATGACGCTCGCGATCGGGCCGTCGCCGTCGCCCGTGCGGGGTGCGGCCTTCTGCCAGACATCGAGCGCGGTCCAGATGACCGGGGTGTGGCTGAAGGACGCATCGCCCTGCACGGCGGCCACCGTCAGCTTCTGCCCGGCCGCGCTGAAGGTGTCGCCGGGTTTCAGGCCGAGGTCGTCGGCGGCCGTGGTGGACAGGACCACCGAACGCTCGTCGATCCTGCCCCCTTCGGGGGCGAGGTGGGAGCCGGGCCGGACGCCGAAGACGGAGACCCCGGTACTCCGGTCACCGGCGGTGGCCCTGGTGATCGTGATGCCCAGCGGTTCGGCGGCGGTGACGCCCGCGGTCCCGGCCCACTGCCGCCACTGCTTGTCGGTGATGGTGGAACTGGCGTACGACAGGGCCTGCCCGCCGCCGGGCGCGGCGAAGGCGATCCTGTCCGCAGGCAGGCCGGTGATCGCGGACACGTTCTGCCGGCCCAGCCCGGCCGTCAGCCCGGAGAGCAGGCCGACCAACAGGGTGATCAACACGATGACGGCGCCCATCAGGGCGAACCGCCCCTTGGCGAACTTCAGGTCTCTCCAGGCGACGAACACGGCCTTGGCCTGCCCTTTCTTGCGGTGGAAACGGTATGCCCCCAGCTTCGCCGCCGACCCCCTCCGCGGGCATCCGGCCGGCGACGGCACTTCGTGTGCCGAAGGGTGGGATGCCGGTTCCAACTTTCGATGGAGGTCGCCCGCGGGCCGCCTGTTTATGGTGGAAGGAC
>NZ_VJWX01000178.1 GCF_007713715.1 Amycolatopsis rhizosphaerae | reverse complement strand
CGTATCGACCGTGAGGGGCCCCCTCACGGCGTTATCCCTCGTAGGTGAGGTTCGCGCCCGTGGAGGGGTCGAACAACTGGAGCTTGTTCGCGTCGAACCAGACCTCGGCCGACGCGCCCTCGGCGACCGCCGAGGCCGAGGACAGCCGGGTGACGATGCTGGCGCCGCCGCCCGGAACGTCGTCCGCGCCGGTGTCGGCCGCCAACTCGGCGAGCTCGGAGGTGCTCGCCCGCGCACCTTCGAGGGTGAAGTAGGCGTACTTCTCCGAGCCCATCGATTCCAGCACGTCCACGTGCGCGGTGAAGGTCACGCCGCCACGCTTCGCGGCCTCGTCGACCAGCGCCGCGTCCTCGAAGTGTTCCGGCCGCACCCCGGCGATCACGTCCCGCGGCGCGTTGGCCGCCTCGGCCAGCCGCCGCACCCGGTCCGGCAGGGGGAACGAGCCGAGCGGGCTCTCGAGCCGCCCCTCGGCCAGCGTCGCGGGCAGGAAGTTCATCGACGGCGAGCCGATGAACCCGGCCACGAACAGGTTCGCCGGGTGGTCGTAGAGGAACTGCGGGCTGCCGATCTGCTGTACGTACCCGGCCCGCAGCACCACCACCCGGTCGCCCAGGGTCATCGCCTCGGTCTGGTCGTGGGTGACGTAGAGCGTCGTCGTGCCGAGCTGCTTCTGCAGTTTCGACACCGAGGTACGCATCTGCCCGCGCAGCTTTGCGTCCAGATTGGACAGTGGCTCGTCCATCAGGAACGCCTTGGGGCTGCGGACGATCGCGCGGCCCATCGCCACGCGCTGCCGCTGCCCGCCGGAGAGATTGGCCGGTTTGCGGTCCAGGTGCCGGGTCAGGTCCAGGATCCGCGCGGCCTCCTCCAGCTTCTGCCGCACCGCCGAGTCGTCCATCTTCGCCAGCCGCAACGGGAAGGCCATGTTCTCCCGGACCGTCATGTGCGGGTACAGCGCGTAGGACTGGAACACCATCGCGATGTCCCGATCCTTCGGCGCCTTCTCGTTCATCCGCACACCGTCGATGCGCAACTCGCCCGAGGTGATGTCCTCCAGGCCCGCCACCATGTTCAGCGTGGTCGACTTCCCGCAGCCCGAGGGGCCGACCAGGATGATGAACTCCCCGTCCGCGATCTGAAGGTCCACTTCGGACACGGCGAGCGAACCGTCGGGATACCGCTTGGTCACCTTGTCCAGCACGATTTCAGCCATGCCTCTACCCCTTCACGGCACCGGAGGTCAGCCCCGCGACGATGCGGCGCTGGAAGAACAACACGAACAGGATGATCGGGACGGTGATCACCACGGCCGCCGCGGAGATCGTCCCGGTCGGGTCCTCGAACTGCGAGGACCCGGTGAAGAACGACAGCGCCGCCGGCACCGTCCGCGACGCGTTCGTCGAGGTCAGCGAGATGGCGAACAGGAAGTCGTTCCAGCAGAAGATGAACACCAGTATCGCGGTGGTGAACACGCCGGGCGCGGCCAGCGGCGCGATCACCCGGCGGAACGCCTGCCCCGGCGTGGCCCCGTCCATCTTCGCCGCCTTCTCCAGCTCCCAGGGGATTTCCCGGAAGAACGCCGACAGCGTGTAGATCGCCAGCGGCAGGCCGAAGGTGATGTACGGGATGATCAGGCCGGGCCAGGTGTCGAACAGGCCGAGCACCCGCTCGATGTTGAACAGCGGGGTCACCAGGGAGACCTGCGGGAACATCGCGATCAGCAGCGAGACCCCGATCAGGAACCGTTTGCCGGGGAAGTCCAGCCGCGCGATCGCGTAGGCCGCCATGGTGCCCAGCACCACCGCGATCACGGTGGCGATGAGCGCGATGCCGATCGAGTTGACCAGCGCCCGGATGAAGTCGTCGGTGGCGAAGATGTCCACGTAGTTCTGGAAGGTCCACGAGCGCGGGATGAAGTTCCCGTCGTCGAGGGTGTCCTTCGTCTTGAACGACAGGGACAGGATCCACAGCACCGGGAACAGCGCGTAGATCACCACCACGATGTTGACCAGCGTCCACCGGGTCCGGCGCCCGGTGGTCGGCGCCCCCTGCATCGCCATCAGCGCTTCCCTTCCGTGTCGGAACCGGGCGCGGCCGTGCCGAACAGCTTGATGAACACGAACGCGATGATCGCCACGGTGAGGAAGATCAGCACCGCCATGGTCGACCCGATGCCCAGGTTCAGCCCCTTGAGCAGGTTGTTGTAGGTCTGCATGGACACCGAGGACGTGTCGTTGGCCCCGCTGGTGAGCACGAAGATGTTGTCGAAGATGCGGAACGCGTCCAGTGTCCGGAACAGCAGCGCCACCAGGATCGCCGGTTTCATCACCGGCACCATCACCTTCGTGAACCGCTGCCAGGCGTTCGCCCCGTCCGTCGCGGCGGCCTTGAGCAGATCGTCCGGCACCAGCGCGAGCCCCGCCATCAGCAGCAGCGCCATGAACGGCGTCGTCTTCCACACCTCGGCCAGGATGATGATCAGCAGTGAGGGCGCGAACTGGGTCAGCGGGGCGGCGTCCGCCCCCAGCAGGTTCGCCAGGTAGCCGGTGCCCGGTGTCCAGGCGTAGTACCACGAGAACGCGGCGACCACCGTGACGATCCCGTACGGGATGAGCGCGACGGTGCGCACCAGCCCCCGCCCCACCAGTGTGCGGTGCATGATCAGCGCGAGCAGCATGCCCAGCACCAGCTCGATCGCCACCGAGACGACGGTGATCAGCAGGGTCACCCCGAACGCCGTCCACCAGTAGGAGTTGGTGAGCACGGCGATGTAGTTGCCGAGCCCGATGAACGTGCGCTGCGCCGGGAACCGGAGGTCGTAGCGCTGCAGGGAAAGCCAGATCGAATACACGATCGGCCAGCCGGTCACCGCGATCATCACGATCGCGGCCGGGGCGCACAGCAGCAGCCCGAGCCGCCGCTCCGCTCGTTTGCCTTCGCTCAGCACGGGTTTGACCCGCTTCCCCGTCTTGGCGACCTGGGCAGGCAGCCCGGCGGCGGCCTCGATCTCGCTCACGGGATCACCCCTTTCGACTGGAGTGCGTCGGTGAGCTGCCTGCGCAGCTCGTTCGCGGTCGCCTGCGGATCGATGTCCGACGGGGGCGAAAGGATCTTCGAGATCACCGTGGACAGGCTCTGGTAGGCCGGGGTGAGCGGCCGGACCGCCGCGTCCCGCACCGCCGCCAGGATCGAGTCCCGCATCGGGTAGGCCGTGGCCATACTCGGATTGCCCTTGCCGTCCACCGGTTTCGCTGGATCCAGACCACTTTCGTCGTGGTAGATCGACTCGATGGTCGGCGGGACACCGTCCTTGAGCGCGGAGAACTTCTGATTTTCCTTGCTACGCAAGCACAATGCCGCTTCGAACGCCTCCGGCTTGTGCCGCGAGTAGGAGCTGACCGCGAGGTCGTAACCGCCGATCGTCGTTTTCGCCGGTTGCCCGGGGATCACCGACGGATAGGTGGACCACTTGAAATGCCGGAGATCGCCGGGCTTTTCCTTGGCGTAGGAGGCGTAGACGAATGGCCAGTTCAGTTCGAAGGCACCGCCGCCGCGCTGGAACGCCTGCCGGACCTGGTCTTCCTTCGAGTTGGTCAGCGAGGGATCGGTGATCCCGGTGGTGGTGACCTTCTTGAGGATCTCCAGCGCGCGCACCGCGCCCTCGTCCATCACGACGGACTTCCCGTCGTCGGAAAGGATGTGCCCGCCCGCGGAGGCGACCAGAGTGTTGTAGATGACGACCAGGCCCTCGTACTGGGCGCCGGTGAACAGCACCGCGTCCGGTTTGCCCGCCGCCTTGAGCGCGTAGGCCTGGTCCATCATCTCGTCCCAGGTCTGCGGCGGTTTCGGGGTGATCCGGTCGTCGTACCAGAGCAACTGGACGTTGGTGTTCTTCGTGGCGGCGTAGAGCCTGCCGTTCCAGGTCGCGGTGGCCAGCGGCCCCGGCAGGACCCCGTCCTCGGCGGCCGCCTTGTCCGCACCGGTCCATTCCTCGGCCCAGCCCGCCTCGGCGAACTCCGGCACCCAGGTGACGTCGAGCCCCAGGATGTCCAGACCGCTGTCCCCGGCCGCCAGCCGCCGCACCAGTTGCTGGCGCTGGTCGTCCGCTCCGCGCGGCAGTTTGTTGTAGACGATGTGGTAGCGGCCGGCCGCCTGCGCGTTGCAGTTGTCCACCACGCTCTGGAAGCTGTCCTCGGGCGCGTAGTAGATGTTGACCGTCGTGCCGTTGCCGGAGGTGCACGCGGTCAGCGCTCCGGCGGCCAGCATCCCGGCTCCGAATGCGGCCGCGGCCCTCCGTTTGGGCCGAGCCCTCCCCTTACCCATCAGGCCTCCTTACCCGACGCGCACGTCGACGGGAGACCACACCCGCACTACGACGTGCCTGTGGATCGGTGGGGACCCAACCTATTCCCGGAGATCATCAACCGCAACCACCCCCGGAAACCGGCTCAGCCGGTTGGCCCGGATGGCCGCATGGCCAGCTTGGCAAGAAGATCACGGCCTTGCTCCGCGTTACGCGGCTGGCAGAGCACGTCGTAGCGGCCGGCCACGAGCTGGCTGGCCGAGGAGAAGTCGCGGCGACCGCGCGTGGACGCGTAGCTGATCGCGGCGAACACCAGCCCGAACAGCATTCCGGACACCAGCCCGACCAGCACCGGCTGGTAGGTGACCCCGGCGCCGGAGGAGAACAGGCTGAGCAGGATGCCCACGAAGAGCCCGAACCACGCGCCGGACACCGCGCCGGTGCCGAGCACCTTGCCCCACGAGAGCCGTCCGATCACCCGCTCCACGAGCATCAGGTCGACGCCGACGATGGTGACGTCCTCGACGGCGAAGTCGTGGTCCGCGAGATGTTCGACCGCGCGTTGCGCCTCGGAGTAGGTCGAGTAGGAGCCGATGGGCCAGCCGCTGGGGGGCGTCGGCAGCCGCGGCAGCCCCTGAGCGGGACGTCCTGGGGAGGAAAACGGGCCGGTCACGGTCATCACCTGTGTCGTCTACTCGGATGGGGCTTCCATCGTGCCAATGCCCAGGAAACCACGCGAACCCGGCAGGGGGTGCACCGCGACCGGCCCCGGTCGCCGATTCTTTATCTTCGGCCCCGCACCTGGCGTCGGGGATCAGCCCTTGGCGCGGTACTCCCGCAGCAGGCCGCGGCTGATGATGGTCTTCTGGATCTCGCTGGTGCCCTCGCCGATGAGCAGGAACGGCGCTTCACGCATCAGGCGCTCGATCTCGTACTCCTTCGAGTAGCCGTAGCCGCCGTGGATGCGGAACGCCTCCTGGGTGACCTCGGCGCAGTACTCGCTCGCGATCAGCTTCGCCATCCCGGCCGCCACGTCGTTGCGCTCGCCGGTGTCCTTCAGCCGGGCCGCGTTGACCATCATCAGGTGCGCGGCCTCCACCTTGGTGGCCATCTCGGCCAGTTTGAAGGCGATGGCCTGGTGCTCGGCGATCGGCTTGCCGAAGGTCTTGCGCTGCTGCGCGTACTCGATCGCCAGCTCGAAGGAGCGGATGGCGATGCCGCAGGCGCGGGCCGCCACGTTGACCCGGCCGACCTCGACCCCGTCCATCATGAACGAGAAGCCCTTGCCGGGGGCGCCGCCCAGCACCTTGTCGGCGCCGATGCGGAAGCCGTCGAACACCGCCTCGGTGGTGTCGACGCCCTTGTAGCCCATCTTGTCGATCTTGCCGGGGATGGTCAGGCCCGGCAGGACCTCACCGAAGCCCTCCGGCTTCTCCACCAGGAACGTGGTGAGGTTCTGGTGGGCCTTCTCCGCCCCCTCGTCCGTGCGCGCCAGCAGCGCGATCAGGTTCGACGAGCCGCCGTTGGTCAGCCACATCTTCGCGCCGTTGATCACGTAGGAGTCGCCTTCGCGCTGGGCGCGGGTCTTGATCGCGGCCACGTCGGAACCGAGGTCGGGCTCGGACATGGAGAAGGAACCGCGCACCTCGCCGGTGGCCATCCGGGGCAGGAAGTGCCGCTTCTGCTCCTCGGTGCCGTGACGGCTGATCATGTGCGCCACGATGAAGTGGGTGTTGATGACCCCGGAGACGCTCATCCAGCCGCGGGCGATCTCCTCCACCACCAGCGCGTAGGTGAGCAGCGATTCGCCGAGCCCGCCGTACTCCTCGGGAATGGTGATCCCGAACAGGCCCATCTCCTTCATGCCCTCGACGATGTCCGCCGGGTACGCGTCCGCGTGCTCCAGTTCCTGGGCATGCGGAATGATCTCCTTGTCCACGAACGAACGAACGGTGGACAGGATCTCTGACTGGACCTCGGTGAGGCCGGCTGTCTGCGCCAGGCGGGCCATGCTGGGGACTCCTGTGTCTTCGCGGCTAGTACCCGTGAGTATGACGCGGCCTCAAGCTCCCCGCCTATGAACAACCTCACTAGGGAGCCCGGTCGGCCGCCGCCCCCGAGGGGTCGTCCTCCGCGATCCGGGGCCGCGGGGTCTGCTGCCCGTTCGAGCGCGGCTCGGACGCGGCCGGCTCTTCCGGGTGCCGGACATGCTGGTCGACGAACCGCAGGAGCTCGACCGGGAACGGCAGCACCAGGGTCGAGTTCTTCTCCGCCGACACCTGCACGACCGTTTCCAGCAGCCGCAGCTGTAGCGCCGCGGGCGTCTCGGCCATGGCGGCCGCGGCCTGGGCCAGTTTCGTCGAAGCCTGCAACTCACCGTCGGCGGAGATGACCCGGGCGCGGCGCTCCCGCTCGGCCTCCGCCTGCCGCGACATGGACCGCTTCATCGCCTCGGGCAGCGCGACGTCCTTGATCTCCACCCGGTCGATGTGCACGCCCCAGTCCAGCGCGGGGCTGTCGATCATCAGCTCCAGGCCCTGGTTGAGCCGCTCCCGGTTCGACAGGAGGTCGTCGAGATCGCTCTTGCCGATGATGGAGCGCAGCGAGGTCTGCGCGACCTGCCCCACCGCGAACCGGTAGTCCTGCACGTTGATCGCCGCCACCGCCGGGTCGATCACCTTGAAGTAGACGACCGCGTCCACCCGGACCGTGACGTTGTCCCTGGTGATGCCCTCCTGTGCGGGCACCGGCAGGGTCACGATCTGCATGTTGACCTTCTGCAGCCGGTCGGCGAAGGGCATCAGCATCGCCAGCCCCGGCTCGCGCACCCTGGGCAGCACCCGGCCGAACCGGTACACCAGGCCGCGCTCGTACTGCTTGACCACGCGAACGCCGGCGGCGAGCCACGCGGCTCCCGCCACGGCGAGCGCGGAGACGAGTTCCACCAACATGGCAGCTCCCCGGCTAGCTTGTGCTTGTAGATGTTACTCCCGTCACAGCCTCCGGGAGCGGGTCGCGGCGAGGGCGGCAAACACTGTCCACTCGGCACAGTTCAGATCCATTGTGGACATCGAGCTCGCTGCCCGGCGGCCGTCCCGCCGTGCCGCGCTCGCCGGACATCACCTGGTGGGCGGCCGATTCCAACTGCGGCTAGCCTTGGCTGCATGGCCCCCGTGAACAGGGTTTTTGCTGCCCAGCTCGCCGGTTTGCCGGTATTCGGCCCCGATGGCGAGTCCATCGGAAAGGTCCGGGATCTCGTCGCCGGACTCCGGCTGGACCAGCAACCGCCCCGGGTGCTCGGTCTCGTCGTCGAACTGGGCACGCGCCACCGGGTGTTCGTCCCGATGCTGCGCGTGACCTCGATCGAACCGAACGCGGTCACGCTGGCCACCGGAACGGTCAACATGCGCCGGTTCCACCGCCGCCCCAACGAGGTACTCGTGCTCGGCCAGCTCACCGACGCGCACGCCTACCTGCGCGAGACCGGCACCCGGCTGAACGTGGTCGACGCCGCGATGGAACCGACCAGGACCCGGGACTGGCTGCTCACCAAGGTCGCGGTGCGCGAGCGCACCGGCCGCATCGGCCTGGCCCGCCGCTCCTCGCTGCGGATCCTGCCGTGGACCGACATCGCCGGGCTCGGCCTCACCGACGTCAGCGGCCAGCCGCAGGGGGCGGGCCAGCTGCTCATGCTGTTCGACACGATGCGCCCGGTCGACATCGCCGCCACGGTCCGGGACCTGCCGGTCAAGCGGCGGCACGAGGTCGCCGAGTCGATGGACGACGAACGGCTCGCCGACGTGCTCGAAGAGCTGCCCGAGGACGACCAGAAGGAGCTGCTCGCGCACCTGCCGGAGGAACGGGCCGCGGACATCCTCGAAGCGATGAACCCGGACGACGCCGCCGACCTGCTCGCCGAACTGGCCCCCGCCGACCGGCGCCGGCTGCTGGAACTGATGGAGCCCGAGGAATCCGAACCCCTCCGAAGGCTGCTGACCTACTCGTCCGACACCGCGGGCGGGTTGATGACGCCCGAACCGGTGGTGCTCACGCCGGACGCCACGGTCGCCGAGGCGCTGGCCCACATCCGCAACACCGACCTGCCCGCCGCGCTCGCCACGATGGTGTTCGTCTGCCGCCCGCCGACGGCCACCCCGACCGGCCGTTACGTCGGCTGCGTGCACTTCCAGCGCCTGCTGCGCGAGCCCCCCGCCGAACTCGTGGCCGGTGTGGTGGACACCGATCTGCCCGCGCTGCGGCCGTCCGCCCCGCTGAGCGAAGTGGCCCGGTACTTCGCCGCGTACAACCTCGCCTGCGGGCCGGTGGTGGACGCGGAGGACCATCTCCTCGGTGCGGTCACCGTGGACGACGTCCTCGACCATCTCCTGCCCGAAGACTGGCGGGAGACGGGCCTGCACGACCTGGCCGCCAACGAGGCGCCGTGACGAACATGGAGGTGGAGCGTGCCTGAGCTGATCGCCAGGCGGCGGCTGGACCAGCCCCGCGCCAAGGCACGGCGGTTTGTCACCATCGATCCGGACACCTTCGGCAGGCTGTCGGAACGACTGGCCCGGTTCCTCGGCACGGGCAAGTACCTGTTCTGGCAGACGCTCATCGTCGTGGTGTGGATCGGCCTGAACCTCTTCGCGGTGAGCATGCAGTGGGACCCGTACCCGTTCATCCTGCTCAACCTGGCCTTCTCCACCCAGGCGGCCTACGCGGCACCGCTGATCCTGCTCGCCCAGAACCGGCAGGACGACCGGGACCGGGTCTCGCTCGAGGAGGACCGCAACCGCGCCGCCCAGACGAAGGCCGACACCGAGTACCTGGCGCGCGAGCTGGCCGCACTGCGCCTGGCCATCGGCGAGGTCACCACCCGGGACTACCTGCGCGGCGAGATCGACCGGCTGCGCGACGACCTCGCCACCAAACCGAAGAAGTCCAAGTCCGCCGGCGCGGGCACCGCCACCCAGCACCTCGGCTGATCCACGCGAGGGTGGGTGCCCACGCGGGCCCGTTACCGATACGTAGCATGGAGCCATGACCAGCACGCAGCAGATCCCCAGCGTCGAGGACGTCCGCGCGGCGCTCGCGAACGTCCAGGATCCGGAGATCCGGAAACCGATCACCGACCTGGGCATGGTCAAGGACGTCACGGTGGGCGAGGACGGCGTCGTGACCGTCGCGGTCTACCTGACGGTCGCGGGCTGCCCGCTGAAGGACACCATCACGCGGGACACCAAGGCCGCGGTGGGCAAGCTCACCGGGGTGACCGACGTGCGGGTCGAACTCGACGTGATGAGCGACGAGCAGCGCACCGAACTGCGCCGGTCACTGCGCGGGGACGCGGCGGAGCCGGTCATCCCGTTCGCCCAGCCCGGCTCGCTGACCCGCGTGTACTGCGTCGCGTCCGGCAAGGGCGGGGTCGGCAAGTCCAGCGTCACGGTGAACCTCGCGGTGGCCATGGCCCAACGCGGGTTGTCCGTGGGCGTGGTGGACGCCGACATCTACGGCCACTCGGTGCCCCGCATGCTCGGTGCGCGGGACAAGCCCACCAAGGTCGACACGATGATCATGCCGCCGCAGGCGCACGGCGTGAAGGTCATCTCGATCGGCATGTTCACCCCGGGCAACACCCCCGTGGTCTGGCGCGGGCCGATGCTGCACCGCGCGCTGCAGCAGTTCCTGGCCGACGTGTTCTGGGGCGATCTCGACATTCTGCTGCTGGACCTGCCGCCGGGCACCGGCGACATCGCCATCTCGGTCGCCCAGCTGATCCCGAACGCGGAGATCCTCGTGGTGACCACCCCGCAGCAGGCCGCCGCGGAGGTCGCGGAACGGGCCGGTGCGATCGCGATGCAGACCCGGCAGCGACTGGCAGGCGTGATCGAGAACATGTCGTGGCTCGAGATGCCCGACGGCAGCCGGATGGAGATCTTCGGGGCCGGCGGCGGCCAGACCGTGGCGGATTCGCTGTCGAAGTCCACGGGAGCCGACGTGCCGCTGCTGGGTCAGGTGCCGCTCGATCCGCGCCTGCGCGAACAGGGCGACGCCGGAACGCCGATCGTGCTCGCCGAACCGGAAGCCCCCGCCGCCGCGGTGCTGCGCGACGTCGCCTCGAAGCTGTCGGTCCGCGCCCGCGGCCTCGCCGGCATGATGCTCAACGTCACCCCGAAGGGCCGCTGACACCGAGCTCCTGACACCGAGCCCACCGAGCCCGCAGGCCCTACCCGGGCCTGCGGCGGCTGTGCGGTGGCAGAGCGGCAAGCGCGAGCAGCACGGCAAGCCCGAGCAGCACGATCGCGGCGGGCACCGGCCGCCGGGCACGCCAGAGCTGGACCGGTAGCCCGATCCAGGGCACGCGCAGACGTGCCACGCCTCGGACATCGGCGGGCCGTACCGGGGTGGAGTCCGGGGTGGAGTTGGCGTCCCCCTTGGTGATCAGGTCGTTGTCGGGAAGCACCCGGTAGACCCGATGGGTGAGCAGATGGCCGGGCCGGGTGCGGTCCTGGACCAGCAGGATCTGGCCCACCGCCGGGGTGCGGTCGCGCAGCGGCTGGTAGAGAACCACGTCGCCCGGGACGAGGGCGGGACGCATGGAGCCGGACTGCACCACCTCCGCCGTCCAGCCCAGTGCCGCCACCGGCAGTTGCGCCCACACCAGCAGGCCGCTCAGCGAGCCGAGCACGGTGCGCGAGAGGACCGAGGTGATCAAGCGGACCCGGTACCCGGCACTCGTGGCCGTGGTTCGGCCGGGTGTGCCGACGGCCACGTCACCCCGAGGAATCACTCGTGTTCCCGCGCTTCCCAGGTGAAGGTCGCCTCGTCGGTGGACACGCTCTGCGAACTGTTGGGTGCTTGCGGACTGAAACGCCATGCGAAGCGGAAGCTCAGCGCGTTGGGTGGCTTGCCGGGCAGTTTCCACGGACCGACGCCGGTGCGGAAGTCGGTGTGCAGCGCGACGAACTGGTCGAGTGTGCCGTCGAACGCGGTCGCGTTCGGGGTGAAGCCGGTGCAGTCGCCGAAGGTGCCGCCGCTGCCCACCTCGATTTTGAGGCTGACGAAGGACTGGAAGTTGCTGGGCCAGTTCGGCGAGTTGCTGTACAGCTTGAGCGCGGTGGGGAAGTCGGCGTTCGACTTGATCCTGATGCAGTTGGAGCCCGTATCACCGGGCCGCATGTCTTCGATGCGGAACATGGGCACCCTGCTGTCGTTGGCCAGGCCCAACGAGCCCGACGCCCACGTGTTGCCGCTGTTGCTGGTGCTCCCGCTCCAGTCGGCGTCGGTGGCACCCCAGACCAGTGCACCACTGAGCAGCAACCCGAGCGGAACGGGTACCACCCGTGCCAGCACGTTCAGCCGAGGACGCTTCACCGCCAACTCCGTTCAACAGCCGTCACTGGGCATGGTTTCCCATCGACGGCCGAGTCGCTCCGTGCGGAGAGGCCGGTCTACTCGGTCGGGTGTGCTGGATGACCCTTCTGTGGGGGCGCCCCAGGAAGGCGCCGTTCGACCCGAGTGCTGATCAGGTGGCGTCCGGGTCGATCGGCGGCTTCTCGCCGGGCTTGAGCGGGGTCGACTCGGGCTTGGCCTCGGCCGCGGGGTAGCCGTTGGGCTTGCTGCTGCCGCCACTGGTCCCGTTCAGGCCCAACGGGTCCGGATCGCCGTCGAAAAGGTGGTTGGTGATCGCCTTGCGCGGATCGAAGTTCCGCAGTTGGCGCAGGTCTTCCAGCGGTTTGCGGAACTCGTCGAAATCCGGGCCCATCTCGTCGCGCAACTGCTGCCGGGCGCCGTTGGCGAACTCGCGCACCTTGCGCATGGTCTTGCCGACCCAGGCCGCGGCATCGGGCAGCCGTTCGGGGCCGAGGATGAACAAACCGGCGACGATGAGGACGAGGATCTCGCCCCAGCCCACGCTTTCGAACACCAGTCAACCTCCGGCCTTGTACTGCCCCGACGCGGCCAGCGTACCTGCCTAATCGGAACCCAGGGTTACGTCGACGACAAGAGGACGCCCCTGCCGGACCAATCGGACAGGCACGACCTCGCCCACCTTGTGGGCGCGCACCGCGACGGTGAGTTCGGCGGCGTTGCGGACCATGCGGTCGCCGACCTTGGTGATGACGTCGCCCTCGGCGATCCCGGCGCGCGCGGCGGGGCCGCCATCGGCGACGTTGAGCACCTGCGCGCCCTCCGAGGTCTCCGCCGCCACCGAGGCCGCGTTGATGCCGATGTCGGGGTGCTTGACCTGACCGTTGCTGATCAGCACGCGGGCGATGCGGATGGCGTCGTCCGAGGGAATGGCGAATCCGATGCCGATGCTGCCGCCCTGCCCCGATTCGCCGCCGTCGGTCCGGATCGCGGAGTTGATGCCGATCAGCGCCCCGGTCGAATCGACCAGCGCCCCGCCCGAGTTGCCCCGGTTGATCGGGGCGTCGGTCTGGATGGCGTCGTAGGTGACCGGCGGTTCGCCGTTCTCCCCCTGCGCGGTGACCGGCCGGTGCAGCGCGCTGACGATGCCCGCGGTCACCGTGTTCTGCAGGCCCAGCGGCGAGCCGACGGCGATCACCGAGTCACCGGGCTGCATGTTCGCGGAGTTGCCGATCTGGATCACGGTGGGGTTGGACACCGCCACCTTGATCACCGCAAGGTCGGTCTTCGGATCGGTGCCGACCACCTTCGCGGCCGTGCGCGTGCCGTCGTAGAACACCGCGGTGATCTTGGCCTGACGGTCGCTGGTGGCCAGCGAAACGACGTGGTTGTTGGTGATCACGTAGCCCTGCGGGTCGATCATCACGCCCGAGCCGACGCTGCCGGACTCGCCGGAGACCACCTCGATCGAGATCACCGCCGGGG
>NZ_VJWX01000177.1 GCF_007713715.1 Amycolatopsis rhizosphaerae | reverse complement strand
CACCCGAGCCGCGGAGATCGGAAACCTCGGACGTGTCCAGCCCCGCGTCGTCGTCGAACCTCATGGTTGCAGGAGCCTACAGAAAAAGGCCCTAGGTGCGGTTCCCGCGGGAACCGCACCCAGGGGTTTACCGAGGTTGTCATTGTGTGAATGGCGGCTGGCTGCCTCTCGGGCCGGCGACTCGCACTGCCGGTACGTGCACGGAGGCCGCACCGATGCAGGCTAGAACGTCACCTGAATGCGCGAGAGGTGTATCGAGCGCATGACGTCTGACACCCGTGCTGCTCACATTCGCGACCGGGTCGGGTTCACCGCAATCCGGTCGTGGGCACACAGCCGGCAGTCAACCGCGAGGGATCATTCACTGAACCACCTTCCCTCTCCCGGTGGGCTGGCCCCGGCAGGCACACCCCGGCTAGTGCGCCTTCTTCACGGAGCCGGTCCTCCGATAGGTCCAGGATGCGCCTTCGGGCCGGGTCTCTCAACCGCGCCGACATCCCTCGTCTGGGGCATTCCGCCATCACGGCTAGGGTTCGCGGCATGGGTGAGGTGCGCTGGCTGACCGACGCGGAGATGCTGGCGTGGCGGTCCTACATCGTGGCCACGATGCGCCTGCGCCAACGCCTGCACCGCGAACTTTCCGAGGCGCACGCCGTGTCGCTGACCGACTACGAAGTGCTGGTGGTGCTCGATTCCCAGCCGGACAAGCGGCTGCGTATGTCGGAGCTGGCGACCATGCTGGGCTCCACGAAGAGCAGGCTGTCGCACCAGGTCGGGCGGATGGAGGAGACGGGGATCGTGTGCCGCGTGCCCGACCCGGAGGACAAACGCGGCGTGATCGCCGAACTCACCCCGGACGGGCTGGACCTGCTCGCCCGGGCCGCGCCGGCCCACGTCGAGGGCGTCCGGCGGCACCTGATCGACCTGCTCACCCCGGAGGAACAGGCCGTGATCGGCCAGGGGTTTTCGCGAGTGCTCGAGCACTTGAACCAGCTCGGCGAGTGACCGGATACCCTGCACACCAGGGAAGCGTGGCAGAGCGGCCGAATGCACTCGCCTTGAAAGCGAGCGTGGGGCAACCCACCGGGGGTTCAAATCCCTCCGCTTCCGCAGCCTTGGGTCTCGGCCGATCCGAGATCGAGCAGATGCCTGCGGAGAAAGGACAGTTCCGCCTCGACGGCCTCTGCGTGCGCGCTCAAGTACGGTGCGTAATGCCCACCGGGCAGGCGGACCAACTCCGCCTGGGGGGCGCGCCGGGCCACGCGGACGGCGGGCTCGGCCAGGGCGGACTGGTCGTCGTCGCAGGCGATGACCAGTAGCGGGCACCGCACCCGTGCGGCGTGGCGGCCCGGTGAGTAGAACCCGGTTCGCAGGGCCGAGCGGGCGGCGACGGTCTGCTGCCAGTCCCGGTACCGGCCGTCGGGATCCAGCGCGTGTGGCATGTCTGCGGCGTCCGGTGTCGTGAGGGCCGCCACGGATCCCGGTGCCCCGACCAGAGGCACCAGCAGTGGCGGCTTGCCGACCAGGCCGACGGCGGCATCGAGGAGAGCCCGGCCGGTGAAACGCAGCATTGAAAGCGGTTTCTGGTGGCGAGATGCGTTGCGGGAGATCGCAAGCCCGTCGGCGTGCGGTGATTGGGCAATCGCGGCCGCCACGCCGGGGAGATGCGCCGCACTGTGCAGGACGTGACCGGCCGACAGCGAGTGACCCCAAAGGACAAGCTTGCCCGGGTCGACTTCCGGCAGGCCGGAGGCGAATTCGATCGCGGCCCGCCAGTCGTCGAGCTGCTCCGCGATGCGTACGACCTGACGCGGCATTCCGCCGCTTTCACCAAGATGGCGATAGTCGAAGGCGAGCACGGAGAGTCCGGCCGCGTGGAACCGCTTGGCGAATATGTCGGTGCCGGGCTCTTTGGTCACGGCGATCGGTCCGGCCATGATCACGCAACAGCCGTTGGTTCCCGGATAATGCCAGGCCGCACATTCATCGCGACCGCTGGTGAAATGCAGTTTCTTCCGCGCGACGGACATCACGCACCGACCTTTCGGTGAGCCCTCGGTACCCCTCCATGAAGTGAACCACGTGGTTCACATCGTGTCAACGGTCGGGCTCGGCCCGGGAATCTCGTGCGCACAGGGCTATTCGCCGGCTGCTTCTTCCCGCTCCAGGGCGCGGACCAGTGCCTCGAGTCCGGCCTCGGCGCCGATGGTCTCCCCGCGGGTGAGCGATTCGATCAGAAAACCGCGCAGGGCCGCCAGGATCATCTCGGCCACTTCTCGTTTCCGTTGCTCCGGCCAATCCACGGGGCAGAGCGAAAGCAAAAGCGGCAGATACTGTTCCGACGCCTCCCGGCCCAATGCGGCATACCGCTGCGGGTCGTATATCGCCAGTCCGACGGCCTGATCGAGCACCCGCAACCCGGTCACCGGATCGATGAGTATCCGCCATAGTGTCCGCACGCGCGCCGCCAGTGTCGGCTGCTGCGGTACGGCGGCCTCGAAGGCGGCATCGATCCGTCTTTCCCGCAATCGCACGATCGCCTGAGCGAGCAGGTCGTCGGCTCCGGTGAAGTGGTAGAGCAGCACCTTGTGCGTGGTGCCTGCCGCCCGCGCCGCCCGTCGCAGCGAAAAGTCCACCAGCCCATTTGCGGCCAGGTCGTCGGTGACGCGATCGAGCAGTTCCTCGCGCCTGGCCGCACCACGAGCCGACCCCGTCGAACGCCGGTAGCCCGTTTTTTGGGAGCCAGGCTGGGCTTTTGCTTCCTCTGGCGTGGACGGTGTCGAACGGACCATGGGAACGAACCTACCTCCGGTGGCACGCCACGGTGGCTTCACCTCAGGTCAAGGAGTGGCTTCCGCCGCCTCCTGGAAGTCGGCGATGGCCCCGCCGTGGTCCCTCGCCCAGTTCGTCAGGACCTCGATGGGCTCGACGAGGGTCCGGCCGAGGTCGGTGAGGCTGTACTCGACCCATCGAGGCGCTTCGGCATGGCGTTCGACCAGGCCGTACTGCTGGAGTCGGCGCAGCGTCTGAGTGAGGACCTTGCGCGAGATGCCGCCGATGAGGTCGACGAGTTCACCGTGCCGACGAGGCTGCTGGCTGAGCCCGAAGAGCACGAGCACGGCCCATTTGTCGGAGATGATTTCGACCGCCAGCCGGGTGGGGCAGTCGGCGAGAAAGACCGGTCCAGCCGTAGTCCGCATGGAATTCGAAGGTACCACCAGGTAACCCACGGCTCCGTAACGTCTTCCGTGAACAAGGAATCCAGTCCAGATGCGGAGGAACCACCATGCCACGAGTCGTCGTGTTCGACGAGTTCGGCGGGCCGGACGTCATGCACGTCGTCGAGGAACCGGTCGTCGAGCCCGGAGTCGGCGAGGTACGGATCAGGATCGAAGCGTTCGCCGTCAACCCGCTCGACCAGATGATGCGTTCCGGCGCCTCGCCCGTGATCGTCCCCCTGCCGCACGCTCGCCTCGGCGTCGAAGGAACCGGCGTCATCGACGCGGTGGGCCCCGAGGTCACCGGGCTGGAGATCGGCGCCCCGGTCATCCTCACGGCCATTCCGGACGCGAGCGTCAGTGGTAGCTACGCCGAATACACCACGGTCCCCGCGAGCCGGGTCATCGCCCGGCCTGCCGGGCTCGGAACCACGGAGGCGGCGGCGATCTGGGTCGCGTACTCCACCGCCTACGGCGCGCTCGTCGAGAAGGCGAGGATGCGTCCCGGCGACCACGTGCTCATCACCGCCGCGTCCGGCGGTGTCGGCCGGGCGGCGATGCAGATCGCCAATCAGATCGGGGCCGTACCCATCGCCCTCACCCGGCACACCGCGAAGAAGGACGACCTGATCGCCGCCGGCGCCGCCGCTGTCATCGCCACCGACCACGAGGACGTCGTCGAAGCCGTCCGCGACCACACCGGCGGGACCGGCGCCGACATCGTCTTCGACCTTGTCATGGGCCCCGGCCAGCAGGATCTCGTGAAGGCTGCCCGCCCCGGCGCAACACTGGTCGCCGCCGGCTTCCTGGACCCCCGGCCCGCACCCTTCCCGACAAGCGCGCCGCTCACGTTCTTCAACTACCAAAGCTTCGAGCACACCCTCGACGCCGTCGTGGTGAAGCGCATGGCGGCCTTCCTGAACGCCGGCGTACGTCTCGGCGCACTGCGGCCCGCCATCGACAGGGCGTTCGCCCTCGAGGACATCGTCGCGGCACACCGCCACCTCGAGAAGGGGCTCCACGCCGGGAAGATCGTCGTCACGCCCTGAGCCGGTCAGGCGGTGACCGGCCGTACCTCCTGCGCCACTCGCGCATCGTAGGTATCGCGGGCGCCCAGGACGGCATTGATGTTCGCCTCGGACCAGGTGCGAATCCCGTGCATCAGCGTGGTGACGCTTTCGCCGAGCTCAGTGGCCGCGTATTCGACCCTTGGCGGGATGGTCGGGTACACCGTGCGGGTGACCAGGCCGTCCCGCTCCAGGGTGCGTAGCGTCTGCGTGAGCATTTTCTGAGTGATGCCGTCCAGGCGGCGCCGCAACTCGCCGAAGCGCATGGGGCCGCCGGACAGGGCGCCCATGGCCAGCATGGTCCATTTGTTGGCGAGTACGTCCAAGATCTGACGAGAAGGGCAGGCGGCCAGGTAGGCATCCGCGCCTCCGTAGAAGCGCAGGTTGTCGGTAGTACCCATGAGGTACCTATATACCTTTGAAGTGCCTTCTGTTCAACGGGTACCGGTGGATCGAGGATAGGGGCATCCCAAGCGACTCTTCGGACAGGAGTAAATGACCATGCGCGCGATCACCCAGAAGACCTTCGGTGGCCCCGAGGTGCTGGAACTCGTCGACGACGCGCCCAAGCCGGCCCCCGGACCGACGCAGGTCCTGATCCGGGTCAAGGCGACCAGTGTCAACCCCGTGGAACTGTTCGTCCGCTCCGGCGCCTTCCCGTTGCTGGGTGAGCCGCCGTTCGTACTGGGCTGGGACGTTTCCGGAGTGGTCGAGCAGGTCGATCCGGGTGTGCACCGGTTCAAGGTCGGCGACGAGGTCTACGGGATGCCGTACTTCCCGGCCGCGGCCGGGGCCAACGCCGAATACGTCGTCGCTCCCGCGCGGCAGTTGGCTCGCAAGCCCGCGGGGATCAGCCACGAGGAGGCCGCGGCGCTGCCGCTGGTGGGTCTGACCGCCTGGCACGCACTGGTGGAGATCGCGCGGGTGCGGCCGGGGCAGCGGGTACTGATCCACGGCGCGGGCGGTGGGCTCGGGCACGTCGCGGTGCAGGTGGCCAAGCACCTGGGCGCGGAAGTGGTGGGCACGGCGAGCGCGGCCAAGCACGACTTCCTGCGCGGGCTGGGTGCGGACCAACTGGTCGACTACCGGACCCAGGACTACACCGAAGTGCTCCGGGACGCGCCGGTGGACGTGGTGTTGGAAACCCTGGGCGACGGGAACGCCGAGCGTTCCTTCGGCGTGCTTCGGCAGGGTGGCGTGCTCGTGACGGCGGTGGAGCGGCTCAGCACCACCCTGCCCGAGCTGGCGAAGCGGTCCGGCGTCCGCTTCGCGGCCGTCGGCGTGGAACCGGACTCGGCCGGTCTGGAGGCCTTGGGCGAACTGGTCGAGGCGGGGCGGCTGCGGGTGCACCTGCAGCAGGTCTTCCCGCTGGACAGGTTGGCCGAGGCACACGAGGTACTTGCCGCCGGCGGAGTGCAGGGCAAGCTCGCGATCACGGTCTGAAGGGGCGTCGCCGAGCGTCAGTGGGGGCGGCGCAGTCCCGCGATGAGGACTTCGACCAGTCGGCGTGGGTCGTAGCGGGGATCGTCCGCGCCGATGCAGAGGTTCCCGACGCCGCGCATGAGTTCGATGGCCTTCAGGCCGGATCGGATCTCGCCGGCGTCGGCCGCCGCGTCGAGCAACTGGGCGCACACGGGCACGAGACGGTCGAGGAAGTAGGCGTGCAGCGCGTCGAAGCCCGCGTTGTCGGACCGCAGTACTCCGGCGAGTCCGTGCTTGGTGACCAGGAAGTCGACGAACAGGTCGATCCAGCTCTTCAGTGCGGCGTACGGGGTCGCGCTGCTCTCCAGCAGGGCTGGACCGGCCTCGGCGCAGGCCTCGACCTGGTGCCGGTAGACGGCGATGATGAGATCCGCCCTGGTCGGGAAGTGGCGGTAGATCGTGCCCATCCCGACGCCCGCCTTGGCCGCGATGTCGCGCACCGGCGCATCCACACCCGACTTGACGAAGACCGAGGCGGCCGCGTCGAGCAGGGCCTTCTCGTTGCGCCGGGCGTCCGCCCGCTTGGGCCGGGCCGGGTGCCCCGAACTCTTGTCGCCGTCGTTCACCGCGCGCTCCTTCAAGGCCGAACTTGTCAAACGGAACGATGCTCCGTATTGTTGTCGGAGCAAGGTTCCGCTTACTCATGATGCCAGGTCGCCGAAACGACGGACGAAAACCTCGAACGAGTCGTCTTGATCCAGCGACGAATCCGAGTAAAGCCATGGGAACGAAAGGACCGACTGGCCCCATGTCACAGACAGCCCCGACCCGGTTCGGGATCATGACCGCGCCCTCGCAGGTCGACTACCAGGACGTCCTGCGCGTCTGGCGTGAGGCGGACACGATCCCGGAGATCGAGCACGCCTGGCTGTTCGACCACCTTCTGCCGATCTTCGGTGACCTGGACGGACCGATCTACGAAGGCTGGACCCTGCTTTCGGCCCTCGCCGCGCAGACCCAGCGACTGCGCCTCGGGCTGCTCGTGACCAGCAACCGGTTCCGGCCGCCCGCGATGCTGGCCAAGATCGCCGCGACCGTCGACATCGTCTCCGGCGGACGGCTCGATTTCGGCATCGGCGTCGGCTCGCGCCCCAGCCACCCGCTGGCCCGGCGCGAGTACGAAGCCCACGGCCTGCCCTTCCACGACACCGCCCACGCCGTGGGCAGCCTCGCCGAGGCGTGCACGGTGATCAGGCGGTTGTGGACTTCGGACCAGCCGTTCGACTTCCACGGCACCCATCACCGGCTCACCGGCGCGTTCGGCAACCCCAAACCGCTCCAGCGCCCCCACCCGCCGATCCTCATCGGCGGACGTGCGGCCGCGACGCTGCGCGTGGTCGCCGAGCACGCGGACCTGTGGAACATCCCCGGTGGCGACATCGAGGACGTCATCCGGCGCAGCGCTCTGCTGGACCGCTACTGCACCGAGATCGGCCGCGACCCCGCCTCGATCACCCGCTCGATTCACCTGCCCGTCTCCTACGACCGGCCCGGCGCCACCCGGAACGCGATCGGGGAAGCGATCGACGCCGGCTTCCGGCACATCGTCCTCGGTGTGCCGTCGCCCTACCCCGAGAATGTCGCGCGGTGGGTCGCCGACGAACTGATCACCCCGTCGGCCCGGGCTTAGGCACCGACCACCCGGATGCGGGCAGCCGCTGAACCGCGCGGCCGGTTTTTGTCGGTGGCCACCGGCACAATCCTCGGCAGTCGACGAGACGAGGGGAGAGCCGGCATGGGTGCTTGGGGAACGGGGCCGTTCGAGAACGACGCGGCGCTCGATTTCGTGGGTGAGTTCGACGACGCGGCTCCGGCCGACCGTCCGGAGCTGATCCGCGAGGTGCTGGAAAAAGCCTTGGCGGAGAGGGATTATCTCGATGCGGACGAGGGCTCGGCCGCGGTTGCCGCGGTGGCGGTCGTCGCCGCGGCGAGGCCGGGCGGGCCTGCCCTCGATCCGGTTTCGGGGCCGAAGCAACCACTACCGCGGCTTCCCTCGGACCTCCTGACCATTGCGGCGCGGGCACTGGAACGGGTGCTGGGAGCCGATTCCGAACTCGGCGAGCTGTGGGAGGAGGAACAGCGTGAGCATCCGTTGTGGCGGGAGCAGGTGAGCGCGCTGCGGAAGGCCCTGTCCTGACCTCTTCGGAGTGTCCGGAAAGGACGGTCAGGGCTTGTGTGCGACGCCGACCCAGACCATCGACTCGCCGGGATCGGTGAACCGGATCTCCTCCCCCTGCCGGGCAAGTTCGGGATGCCACAGGGGGCACCAGGTGGCTCCCGGTTCGACCAGGGGCAAATCGCCGAAGAACGTCTCGATCTCCGCCCGGGACCGCCAGTGGAGCCGGGCGGGAGTGCGGTCGTAGAGGCGCGCGAACTCGTCCATGTCGTGCGCCAGCGTGGCCGACACGCCATCGGTGGTGCCGTGTGAGAGCGCGAGGTAGGAGCCGCGGGGCATGAGCTCGCGCAGACGTGCGACCGCTTCCGCGCTCACATCGGTGCCATCGGGGCCGGGCTGAACCACGTGCAGCACGGCCATCAGCAGGATCGCGACCGGCTGCCGCAGGTCGACCACGCCGGATTCGCGCACCTTGCGCCACAACAGGTCCGGTTCACGCAGATCCGCCTGCACCACCGCATGACGCTTGGGGTCGCCGTGCTGTTCGAGCTGGAGTTGCGAGCGCAGCACGGTGACCGGCTCGTGGTCCACATAGACGACCCGCGCGCCTTTGACCCGGCCCAGTTCGTCGGCCATCCGATGGGTGCCGCCGTCGGAAGTGGTCACCCCGGAGCCGATGTCGACGAACTGCCGTACCCCGCGCTGGATCAGGTAGTGCACGACCCGTCGCAGGTACAGCCGGTTCGCCTTGGCGGCGGGCCGCACGAACGGAAAGGCGGTCAAGGCCATCTCGCCGAACACGCGGTCCACCGCGTAGTTGGCGTTGCCGCCGAGGTAGTAGTCGTAAACGCGAGCAACACTGGGATGATCGAGGTCGACATCGTCCATGGCAAATTGCCTGGTCCGCGTCTGACGTGCCACGTCCAGCACCTTCCGCCACCCGGAGATTGCCGTCACATCTTACCGGGTGTTGGTTAAGCCGTTCAGGCGAGGCTTCGAAATTTCAGGAAGCGCTTTCCAGCACGCGGTCACGGTGCGCTACCGGTTCGCGTGATAGGCGAGACCTTTCGTGGGAAATCAGAAAAATACTCATATTCGGCGGGTGGTTTAGGCGCGCTTACCGGATTCTCGCCACCAGCTCCTCACAACTTCGCAGCACCACCGCCGCGGCCCGGCGATCTCCGGCACTGCAAGCCGGGTCCTCGGCCCAGGCCCGCCAGCGCCGGATCATCTCGAAGATCTCGCTTTCGGAATGTCCGCCGAGCCTTTCCTCGACCCCGGTCCCTTGCCCACCCAGCAGGCGCACGGCCTCCGACAGCAACTCCGGGGGAAGCTCCGTCCGCCCCGTGCGCAACGCGGCCAGCAACCGCAGCTCCCGGAAATCGTGCGCACCCGCGAGCGTCCGCTCCAGCTCCGCTGCCAGGGCGGCCGAGGCGGGACGCGGTTCCATCCGCAACACCACGTCCAGACCCAGCAAGGCCGACCGTGCCTTGAGCACCGGCCGTCGCTCCACGAAAGCCTGGTCCATGGCGTCGCGTAACTCCGCGAGGCCGCTTCGCGGTACCAGTTGCGCGGCCAGCGCCGGCAGGGACTGAGCCCCGCGCCGGATCAGGGTGACCGCGATCCGGACACCGAACAGCCCGAACCGCTCCAGCAGACCGCCCCGGACCGACGGATCCTGGGCGGTGAACCGGTCGGCGGACATCAACTGGGGCGCCAGTTCGGCACGGGGAACCCGGGCGAGGTCGGCGAGCGCGTCGAACTCGGGCTGCCGCAGGGTCCGCCCCGCACTGGCCAGCAGGCCCGCCACCGGGACCACGTCCTGACACAGCTCGCCCACCTCGGGCTCGCGCCGGTACCGGCGCGCCACGTGCCGCGCCGAGATCACCGCGTCCACCCGGCCCCCGCCGAGCTCGTCGGCCCGGGACAGCACGACGATCGCGTTCACCGTCGACGCCCTGGCGATCGGGTGGTCTCGCATGGCGTGCAGGAAGCCGAGGTCCGCACGGTGCGGATGCCGCACCAGGAACAGCACGGCGTCGGCTTCGAGGTAGATGTTCTCGATCGCGCCCGCCGCGGCCTCCCCGTCGACGGGCGGGGTGTCGATCAACGTCAGCTCGTCCCGGGAGCGGCTCGGCGCGGCCCGGAACCAGGACAGACCGGCGCTCGGGCCCGCGACCTCCGCACCGGCGATCGCGTTCACCATCGTCGACTTGCCGGACTGCCGCGGCCCGGCCACCGCCAGACGCAGGGGATCGTCCAGCCGGTTCACCTGCCGCCGCAGCCAGCTCACCGCGCGCGGGCTGTCCTGGTAGGCGTCGAGGGCCTGGTCGAGCAGGGCCCTGGTCCGCGACGCGAGGCTCACGCGGTGAGCCCCCGTGGAGCCTGTCGGGGCCGCATCCCGGCCAAGGACTGGGCCCGCCGGCTCAGCAGCGTGAGCTCGTCCAGGTCGCGCCGGATCTCCTGGGCCCGGTTGGTCCGCCGCGCGGCGTCGGCGTCGATCACCTGCTTGATCGCCTTCGCCGAATCGGTGATCTCGGCACGCAACTCCTCGGTGACGGCGGCCAACCTGTCCCGCAGAGCGCGGTGGATCTGCCGGGCCGTGTCCTTGCTGTGCTTGCCGTAGGTCAGGAAGAAATCGTCGACATAGCGATGAGCGGCCGTCTTCGCGGTCGCCTGCCGCCGCTTGAGCCGCTGACCACGCTCCTCGAACACGCTCTTCGCGCCGAAGGCGGCACCGGCGCCCAGTGAGATCGGGTTGATCAGTGGCAGCCCGGCGAGCGTGGTGGCCAGACCGAACATCAGCAGCCCGCTGTAGGAACCGCGCATCCCGACGAAAAGCTTCTGCCCCACCCCGAACCGTTCCACCTTCGGCATCTTCATGTCGCCCACCGCATCACCGGGTACCTCTCGCGGGAGGGAGTCCGGCAGCGCGTCGGGA
Organism: Amycolatopsis rhizosphaerae; assembly: GCF_007713715.1. Taxonomy (GTDB): domain Bacteria; phylum Actinomycetota; class Actinomycetes; order Mycobacteriales; family Pseudonocardiaceae; genus Amycolatopsis_E; species Amycolatopsis_E rhizosphaerae. Next base: position 2,363 of record NZ_VJWX01000177.1, on the reverse strand, counting down.
CGGTGCGGCGCCACCCGCCGCCCCACCTTCCGTGCGATCCATTCGAACCGGTCGAGCAGCCATTCCGAGTTCGTCTCCGCCACCTTCTCCAGGTTCTCCCGCAGCCACGTCTCGAACTCGTCCCAGGTGCGGGCCGGATCGGCGGTGTCGAAGTAGTCGTCGACCTCCACCAGGATCTTGCGCGTCCGGTCGCGGAGGTCGAACTCCACATCGGACAACAGATCGGAAACCTCGTCCGACAACAGCGTCTGCCACCGGGCCGCGTCCCGCTGCAGCCGCTCCAGCCTGCGGCCTTCGGCGTGCCAGCGGGCCACCGCCTCCTCGCTGCCCTGCTGCTGGGTCGCCGAGAACTCCTCCTTCAGCGAGGTGAGCAGGCTCTCGACGGTCACCCCGGTCAGGGTCGCCACTGACCGCCTGGCCAGCAGTTCCGCCTGGCCGGCGAGATCCTGGTGCAGGCAGCGGATCAGTTCCACGAAACCGGATTCCTGGTTGAGGGCCTGGTCGCCGGAGCGCGCGGCCGCCAGGCGCAGGCTCGACGAAGCCGGAAGGACCGTGGCCATCAGGCCCCCGTCGTCGAGCAGGGCCCGCGTGCGCTCCGCGATCAGCCGCCAGCCCGGCACGAGGTCGATCTTGGTGAGCACCACGATGATCGTCGGGCACAACCGGGCCACCTGCTTGAGCAGAAGCAGCTCGGAGCGGGACAGCTCGCTGGTGGCGTCGGTGGCCATCAGCACCGCGTCCGCCGCCATCGACTCCACCAGTTCGGCTCCGGCGCCTGCCGGGGTGTCGACCAGGGCGAGGCCGGCCGCGAGCAGGGCGCGGGGCAACCCGATCTCGGCGCGGACCACGGGCGGGCCGCTGACGGACCGCGCCTCGCGGTTGGCCTCCGCGGTCACCGACTCGACCGGAACGGGCGTTCGTGAAGCGCTTTCCAATGCGCGCCTGCCTCCGGTGACGACGGTGGCGATCGGGGTTTCGGCGTGTTCGATGACCGCGGGAACCGCTGTGGTGCCGTCGTCGCCGACCGCGCAGATCGGGGCGTTGAGCAGGGCGTTGATCAGTTGGCTCTTGCCCTGACCGGCCTCGCCGATCACCACGACCCGCAGCTTCGGGTCCACCAGCCGGGCTCTACGGACCTGAAGGCGTTCCGCCAGGTCCGGGCGCCGGTGCGCGGCGCAGGCACGGACGGTGTCGTCCAGCACTTCGAGCCAGGGCGGTGCGATCACGCGGAGGAGTGTGCCTTGTTCGGTCACGAAAGGGCAACGGCGGGGGTCCGTCCATTCGGACGAACCCCCGCCGCTATACGACCGGTGAGGGATGAACCCGCCGAGGCATGGCGACGAGTCCGCCCCTCACCTCACTGGGCGCGGTCAGTGGCCGAGAGGCAGGTCGTTGTGCAGGCCGCCGAGGGCGTCGGCCTCGGGCAGCGAAGCGTGGTCCAGCACACCGGAGACCTCGCCGAGCGGGCTGTGCGAGACCGCGTCGGCGACCGGGTTGTGCGAGATGGCCTCCTGCAGGTGCTCACCGACCTGGGGCAGCGGGTTGGCCACCGGCAGGTGCGGCAGCGAGTGCGGCAGTTCCGCGGTGGGGTGCACCGGCAGCTCGGTGGGCAGGTGCGAAGGCACGTCCGCGGGCAGCGCCGGGACCGACAGCGAGGAAACGGCCGGGACCTGCGAAATGTGCTCGGAGACCAGGTCGGCACCCGCGGTCACGTGGCTGCCCACCTCTTCGCCACCCGCCGTCACGGCGTGGCCGAGGCCGGCACCGGCACCGGTCAGGTAGCCGCCAAGCGTCGCGGAGCCGTCCGCGATGTGGCTGCCCACCAGTTCACCACCAGTGGAGACGTAGCTGGCCACGGTGCCGGCGGCGGGCACGCTCCTCGCCAACGCGTCGGCGTCGAGGCTCTGGCCGAGGTCGCTGACCTGGCCGAAACCGGCCGTGGCGGGGGTGCCGTCGGTGCTCAGGCCGTAGGTGCCCAGCGGCGAGGTCGATTCGAAGGATCCGGTGAAACCGGAGGTACCAGCCTCGCCGGTTCCCTCGAAGCTGCCGTACTCGGACTCGACGCCACCGGCGAAGTGCGCACCCTCCTGGCTCGCGACACCCCGGAAGCCCGCCGTGGCCTGCTCGCCGTTGTAGGCGAAGGCCCCGGTGACGCCTTCGGTGGAGCCGCTGCCGGTGGCGTGGAAGCCGCCCAGGTCCGGGGTGGTCGGCAGGGCGCGTGCGTCACCCGCGTCGATGGGCAGGGAGCCAACGCCCGGGGCGTTGACCGGCAGGGAGCCGAGGTCGGGGGCCGACACGGGCAGTGCGCTCAGGTCGGGGGCGTTGACCGGCAGGGCGCTCAGCTCGGGGGCGTGCACCGGGAG
>NZ_VJWX01000176.1 GCF_007713715.1 Amycolatopsis rhizosphaerae | reverse complement strand
CGCCAACGACGACGACGGGGACGACGGGATGGAGGACCGGTCGTTCCTGGTGCGCGACTGACGTAGCATCGGGAGACCTTTGCCGCGAAACATTCGGAGCAGAGGTCCCCCGCTTCAGGACAGCACGCGGGCAAGGAGCACCGATGCGAAGTGAGAGCACGCACGTCGACGTGTTGATCATCGGTGCCGGCCTGTCCGGTATCGGTGCCGCCCACCACCTCCAGAAGGCCTTCCCGGGCCGCGGCTACGCCATCCTCGAAGCCCGCGACGCGATCGGCGGGACCTGGGACCTGTTCCGGTATCCCGGGATCCGCTCCGATTCGGACATGCACACGCTCGGTTACCGGTTCCGCCCGTGGACCAGGGCCAAGGCCATCGCGGACGGTCCGTCGATCCTGCGCTACGTGCGCGACACCGCCGCCGAAGCCGGGATCGACCGGAACATCCGTTTCGGGCATCGGGTGGTCGGTGCGTCCTGGTCGGGCGAACAGGCCCGCTGGACCGTCGACACCGTCCACAACGGAACGCCGGTCCGGTTCACCGCCCGGTTCCTGTACGTGTGCACCGGCTACTACCACTACGACGCCGGTCATCTCCCCGATTTCCCCGGCATCGAGCGGTTCCGGGGGCGGGTGGTCCACCCGCAGCACTGGCCGGAGGACCTCGACTACGCGGGCAAGAAGGTCATCGTGATCGGCAGCGGCGCCACCGCGGTGACCCTCGTCCCGGCGATGACCGACCGGGCCGCGCACGTCACGATGCTGCAGCGCTCCCCCACCTACATCCTGTCGCTGCCCGCCGAGGACCGCATCGCCACCGCGCTGCGGCGCCTGCTCGGGGCCCGCGCGGCCTACCCGATCGCGCGCTGGAAGAACGTCGTGGTGAGCACCCTGCTCTACCAACTCAGCCGGCGGCGGCCGGAACTGGTGAAATCGTTGATCCGCAAGGCCACCGTGCGGCAACTGCCCGCGGGCTACGACGTGGACACCCATTTCAAGCCGCGCTACCAGCCCTGGGACCAGCGCCTGTGCCTGGTGCCGGACGGGGACCTGTTCGCCGCACTCCGCCGGGGCGACGCCTCGGTGGTGACCGGACGCATCGCCGAGTTCACCGCGACCGGGATCCGCCTGGAATCCGGGGAAGAACTCGAAGGCGATCTCGTGGTCACGGCCACCGGGCTGCGGCTGCTGGCCTTCGGCGGGATCACCCTCACCGTCGACGGCCGCGAGGTGAAGCTGCCGGAAACGATGGCCTACAAGGGAATGATGCTCAGCGGGGTGCCCAACTTCGCCTTCACCATCGGCTACACCAACGCCTCGTGGACGCTGAAGGCCGATCTGGTCAGCGAGTACGTCGTCCGGCTGCTGCGGCACCTCGGCGCACACGGCTACGACACCTGTGTCCCGGTGAACGACGATCCCGCCGTCACCGAACGGCCCCTGCTCGACTTCGACGCCGGTTACGTGCTGCGTTCGGTGGACGAATTCCCGCGTGCCGGTTCCCGGGCACCCTGGCGGCTCGGCATGAGCTACGCGCACGACCTGGTGAATCTGCGGCACGGCCGGATCGACGACGGCAACCTGCGGTTCTCCCGCCTGCCGGACCGCGCCCTCAGCTAGAACCGGCGGCCGTGCTGCTCTCGGCGCGGTTGTGGCGCCGGGCGACCAGCAGCCGGGCGGTCCCGATCAGCAGCACCGCGACGGTGGTGCCCGCCATGACCGGGAAACGGGGCACCACCGGTGTGGCGACCGCGAAAACGAGGGACGACAGACCCGGGGCGGGCCTGTTCTCCAGGTAGACCGCGAGGGTGGCGGCCACGAGCATCACCAGCGGTGGCGTGGCCATCACGACGAACAGGCCGCGCCGACGCACGAAACCGGCCGCGGCGACGCTGCCCAGCGCGTACGCCGCGGTGAACGGGATGTCCAGCCCATGGGAGACGCGCAGGTCGTACAGCCCGCCCACGACCGCGGCGGCCAGAGCGAGCAGGAGCGCGACCGGCCAGGGAAGACCCCACGGCCGGGGAGCCCGGCTCGTCGTGCCTTCACCGGTTTCCTGCCCCATGTCGCACTCCCCCTGTCCGGCACCGCGGTCACGTCCGCGATCACGTCTTCCGAGGGCCGCATCGTACCGAGCCCCCGGGCGGGCCGGGAGAAAGCCGGAGCCAACGGCAGCCTCGCGCCGCCTGTTCAGGGGGCGGGCGCGTGACGGCGGATCGAACCCGGTCGCGGACGGCCGCGGTGGCGGGCTCCACCCCAGGCCAACCCGGTCAGCAGCAAAGCCACCCCGACGACCACCGCCAGTCCGCTGGCCGCGGCCACCAGCGGGTTCGCCGCGCTTCCCGCCAGAAGCGCCACGACCAGGCCCGCCACCAGGGCGAGCGGGGCCAGCGCCAGCGCGAGCACCCGGCCGCGCGGAAGACCCGACGGACGGGTGAACGGCCGCTCCGCCACCGGCCGTGCGGGTTCGGGGAACAGGGCGCACAATGCCGCCAGGGTGGCATCGGCCGACAGGACACGGTCCAACGCAGCGAGATCCCGCCGCTCCTTCGACGAAAGCATGAGCACTCCAGCCTGGGCACCGGACTCCGGTCCGTCCCCGCGTACCCGGCCCCGCGGGGACCTAACCGCGGCAGGACAAGGAAAACCCGGCCTCGCTCAATCTCGTGCGCGGCGGATGACCGGGGCCGAGGCGAGCAGCTCGCCGGTGTGGTCTTCCCTCCGCACCACGGAGAATCCCCCCTGCGACTCATAGAGCACGAACCGGACGTCCGCCAGCGTGTAGACCTGTTTCTGCCGCAACGCACCATGCAGGTCGTCCTCGGTCAGCCCGCAGGCCCGCAGCTCGTGCCGGTCCACCACACCGTCGCGGACCAGCACGCACACGGGATGATCCATCAGCCGGGCCGGTGCGGCGAAGAGCCTCAGCCTGGTGAGCGCGACGTGGACCAGCAGGAGCGTCACCAGTGCCGCGAAACCCAGCACGAAGGAAGTGGGGGTCGCGGTGGCCGTGCGGCCGATGATGGCGCCGAGGGCGACCGCCACGACGAAGTCGAAGATGCGCAGCTCGGCCAGGGCGCGCCGCGGCGCGAGCCGGAGCCCGACCAGCGCGGTCAGCGCCAGTAGCAGCGTCTTGGCGCACACCCCGCCGACCGCGGTCCAGTTTCCGTACAGCCACGACATGTGCGCTCGCCTCCCACCCGCTCCCCGGTTCTCGTCGCGCGAGTACCCGGGCCCCTCCCGCCGAACCGTGCTCCACCGCGCACGTGAGTCCCTCACGGCGAATAGGGCCAGGGCTCCGGCAAAGTCCGGTCCGCTCGGCGCTGCCCGGCGAGTCCCACGCTCGTGTGTGCCACGCTCGCGCGGTGTTGGGCGCCGTGAAGGGTCCCTTCACAGTCAAATCGACTGTGAAGGGACCCTTCACGGCCAACACTCACACGACTTTGCCGGGACCCTGGCATCCGCAGCGCGGCGGTGCCGGACGGTGGTCACCGGCCGAAACGGCCGACGAGGGTGCCGGTGCCGAGTACGTGCCCGGCCAGCGCGGCGCGGACCTGCCCGCCCGTGGCGTCCTCGCCCAGCCTCAGTGGGCGGTCCACGGCGTGGAGGCGGAAGAAGTACCGGTGCGGCTCGTCGCCCGCGGGAGGCCACGGCCCGCCCCAGCCGTGCTCGCCGAAGTCGTTGCGGCCCTCCAGTGCACCGGGGATCGAACCGTCCTCCTCGATACCCGAGGTCTCCGGTGGGATGCGGGTGACCACCCAGTGCGTGAAGGTCCCGCCCGGCGCGTCCGGGTCCTCGCACAGCAGGACCAGTTCGGCGGCGCCGCCGGGGACGGCGAGCCATTCCAGTGCCGGGGAATGGTTGCCGCCGCCGTGCGAATGCCGCTCGGGGATGAGCGTGCCGTCGCTGAAGGCGCTGCTGCGCAGTTCGAGCCCTCCGGTCCGCGGACGCGGCGGTTCACCGAGGCCGGGCTCGCCGCGGCTGGTGCCGCGCGTGCCGAGCGGAGCGGCCCGGCCCGGGCGGGCCTGCCCACGGTGCCGAGAATGGCCGCCTGAAGCCGGCATGACGGTCTCCTTCGTCTCTCGGTTGTTGTGCCTCCTTGGGCGTACCCGGAGTCCTCGCGGGAAATCGCGCGACCCCGATCCCTTCGAATCCAACCAAGCACTTGCTTGAATCGGCGCGGGGGTGCAGAGTTCTTCCACGGCCGCACCGGCCCGCACCGGCCCGACGACGCCCGATGAACCGGAAGGACCGACGATGAACCAGCAGGCCCTGCGTACCCCGACCCACCTCGGTCATCTGACGATCTCCGCGCTGAAGCGGCACCGTGACCGGCCGGTGATGGTGCTGGGCGAGACCACCCTGACCGGCGGCGAAACCGCCGAGAAGATCAGCCAGTACGTCCAGGCGTTCGAGGGGCTCGGGCTGTCCACCGGCTCCCCGGTGGCGCTGCTCTCGCTCAACCGCCCCGAGGTGCTGCTCATCATCGGCGCGGGCCAGATCCAGGGGTCCCGGCGCACTTCGCTGCACCCGCTGGGCTCACTCGACGACCACGCCTACATCCTCGACGACGCGGGGATCACCACGCTGATCATCGACCCGGTGCCCGCCTTCGTGGAGCGCGCCGCGGGCCTGCTCGAGAAGGTGCCCGGGCTGACCAAGGTGCTCACGATCGGGCCGGTGCCCGAGGCACTGGCCCACGTCGGCACGGACCTCGTCGCGGCCGCGGCCGCCTGCGAACCCCAGCCGCTGAAGGCCGCGGACCTGGAGCCCGACGACATCGTGTCGATCACCTACACCGGCGGCACCACGGGCAAACCGAAGGGCGTCATCGGGACCGCGCGGTCGATGTCGGCGATGACGCAGATCCAGCTGGCCGAATGGGAGTGGCCGGAGTCGCCGAAGTTCCTGGTCTGCACCCCGCTCTCGCACGCGGGTGCGGCGTTTTTCGCCCCGACCCTGATGAAGGGCGGTTCACTGGTCGTGATGCCCAAGTTCGATCCGGCCGAGGTGCTGCGCACCATCGAGGAACACCGGATCACGGCCACCATGCTGGTCCCCACCATGCTCTACGCGCTGCTGGACCACCCCGACTCGCGCACCCGGGACCTCTCCTCGCTGCAGACGGTCTACTACGGCGCTTCCTCGATCAACCCCGTGCGGCTGAAGGAGGCGATCGAGCGTTTCGGCCCGGTCTTCGCCCAGTTCTTCGGGCAGACCGAGGCCCCGATGGCGATCAGCTACCTGGGCAAGGGCGATCACGACGAGAAGCGGTTGTCCTCCTGCGGCCGCCCCTCGGCGTTCCTGCGCACCGCGCTGCTCGGCCCGGACGGCGAGCCGGTCCCGCACGGCGAACCGGGCGAGGTGTGCGTGTCCGGGCCGCTGCTGGCGGGAGGCTACTGGAACCTGCCCGAGGCCACCGCCGAGACGTTCCGCGACGGGTGGCTGCACACCGGTGACGTGGCCAAGGAGGACGAGGACGGGTTCTGGTTCATCGTCGACCGCGTGAAGGACATGATCGTCAGCGGCGGGTTCAACGTCTTCCCGCGGGAGGTGGAGGACGTCGTCGCCGAGCACCCCGCGGTCGCGCAGGTCAGCGTGATCGGGGTGCCCGACGAGAAGTGGGGGGAGGCGGTGACCGCGATCGTCGTGCTCCGCGAGGACGCCGCGCGGGACGAAGAGGCGATCGGGCGGCTGACGGCGGAGATCACCGCGTCCGTCAAGGAGCGCAAGGGACCGGTGCACGTCCCCAAGCGCGTCGTCGTCGCGGACTCGTTGCCGGTGACGGCCTTGGGCAAGCCCGACAAGAAGGCGCTGCGAGCACGGTACGCCTGACGGCCGGTTTCGGGGTTTTGGGCGTTTTGCCGGAACTCCGGCCATGCCCGGCGCGTTGGCAGGGACGAGGATGACGATCTTGACGACGTCGCCGAACCCGATGACCAAGAGGAGTGCTGGCCCGCATGGTGTTCAAGAAGATGCTGCAAGCGGTGGGGATCGGTGGCCCCTCGGTGGACACGGTGCTGTCCACCCCGGAGTGCCGCCCCGGCGAGGTGCTGACCGGAGAGGTGCGCCTGGCCGGGGGTGACGCCGAGGCGGAGATCGAGCACCTGGCCCTGTCCCTGGTCGCGCGGGGGCAGGGCGCCGGTGCCCCGGTGGAGTTCCACCGGGCCGTGGTGGCCGGACGCTTCCGGCTGGCGGCCAAGGAAAACCGGGTGATCCCATTCGAGCTGGGGATACCGTGGGAGGCCCCGGTCACCGACCTGTTCGGGCAGCCGCTGCACGGTCTGTCGCTCGGCCTGCGCACGGAACTGGCGGTGGCCAAGGCGGTGGACAAGGGCGACGCCGACGCGGTGCGCCTCCTGCCCACGCCGGGGCAGGAGGCCGTGCTCGACGCCTTCGGCAGGCTGGGTTTCCACTTCAAGTCCGCCGAACTGGAGGCCGGGCGGTTGCCCGGCGTCCGCCAGACGCTGCCGTTCTTCCAGGAGATCGAGTTCTACCCGCCGCCGTCCTACGCCGGTCGCGTCGGCGAGGTCGGATTGGCGTTCGCGACGAGCCCCGACGGGCTCGTGGTGATCCTGGAGGCTGACCGGCGCAGCGGCCGGTTCCTGCCCGGTGGAGAGGCGCTCGGCCGGATCGGCGTGAGCCACCAGGAGGCACTGGAGACCGACTGGGTGGCGGCCATCAGCGAATGGCTGGACCGGCTCGCCCACCACGCCCCGGCGCACGGGCCCGCCGGTCAGCCGACGAGGTTCGGCAGCGCTCCCGGCTACGGCCCTGAACATGGCCACGGATACGGCCATGGATACGGCCATGAATATGGAGAGCGGCGCGGGCCGGGCATCGGCGGGGTCGTCGCCGGTGCGGCCGCGGGTGCGATCGGCGGCATGATCCTCGGCGAGATGATCGAAGATGCCTTCGACAGCGGCGACGAAGAGTCCTTCTGATCCACCAGCGTCCCTCACGCGAGTCACAGCAGCCCCGGCCTCGCCGGGGCACGCGGCCGCTAGCGGGATTCCGACGCGTCGAGGGCTTCCACGAACGCCGTCAGCAACCGCGCGAAGGTCTTCCGGTCGGCGGCGGGCCAGTCCGACATGGCGGCGGCGAACGCCTGCCGCCGTGCGGCGTGCCCGGCGTCCAGTCGCCGTCGCCCCGCGGCCGTGAGGCGCAGCACGCTGCGCCGCCCGTCGTGCTGGTCCGCCTGGCGGGCCAGCAGTCCCTCCTCGACCGCCCGTGCGACCAGCCGGCTGGCGCGCGGCTGGTCGACCCCCACTGACGCGGCGAGTTCGGTGACCGAGGACGGCCCGTTCGCCTCGACGGCGTCCAGCACGGCGAACACCGCCGGGTCACCCGGCATCCGGCGCGCGAGCGCGCGCCTGCTCTGACGGCGCCGGATGGCCACCATCGCCCGCTCGATCCGCTCGACCGCGTCCATGCATGCTACCGTACATTTACATGTACAACTACATGCAACTGGAGGGACCGTGAAACCACTGGGGTACTGGCTCAAGCAGATCGACGGGCAGCTCGAAACCGCCTTCGACCACCTGCTCGCCGAGGAGGCGGTGAGCCGCAGGCAATGGCAGATCCTCAACACGCTCGCCACCGGCCCGCGAAGCCTCCAGGAGATCGACGAGGCGCTCGCGCCGTTCCGCGGCAGCGGCTGTCCCACCTTCCAGCCCGTCGTGGCGGAGCTCGTGGCCCGGGGCTGGGCGCAGGACGGGTATGCGCTGACCGGACAAGGCCGTCTCGCCCACCAGCAGATTGCCGCGAAGGTCCACGCCTTCCGCGGAAAGACCATCGAAGGACTGTCCGAAGAGGACTATGCCACCCTGGTCGGCCTCCTGGAACGGGTATCGGCGAACCTCGCGGCGCGGTGAGCGGCATGTGGCGCGGTGGCGGCGCTCGGCTTCCCCGGCGATGAGCGCGCCTGGGAGACCGACGAGTTCCACCCTCCGCCGCTTGTGTCCCACCCTCCGGCGCTCGTGTCCCACGCTCGTGCGTATGAGTTCCACGCTCGGTCTGGGTGAGGCACCCCCTGGGAACCGGACTCTTGCCGGAGCCCTGGCCTTCTTTCCGGTGAGGGATCCCCTCACCGGCGCCCATTCCCGCCTGAACGTGGGACACACCCGCGGACGGGTCAGGCCATCACGGGGCGGGGGCGCCGACCGGGTTGGGCAGGGGCACCGCGCCGGGGACAAGGCGCCGGGCGAACGGGCGGAGGAAGTCCTCCAGCCAGGCGAGTTCGGCCTCCGTCGCGCCGCGATACGCGGCTTCGGAGAGTTCGTCGGTCCGCCGTTCGATGTGCTCGCGCAGCCGCGCCCCCTCGCCGGTGAGCGCCCCTTCCGCGGTGACCAGGCCCCGCGCCGCGAGGCGGTCCTGCGCGGCGGACCACTCCTCGTCGGTCCAGCCGCGGTTGGGCGCGGTGAGTCCGCGACTGCCGTCCGCCGCGTCGCGCAGGACGTGCGCCTCCAGCCCGCCGATGCCCTCGGAAACCAGGGTGACGACGTGCCCGTCCCCACGGTGCTCGCGCAGCGCCGTGGCGCCCTGCCACACCGCGGCGAGCGGGTCGTCCGGCCACGGCAGGACGGCGTTGGCCCGTCCCAGCGCGCGCCCGTCCCAGTCGCCCGTCTCCACGATCCGGTGCAGGAGCGCGGCCGCCTCGGCCGTCCGCGCCTGCTCGCCGAGTTCGGGAACGCTGGTGTGCAGCGCGGTGACCGCGCCGGCCAGCCGGGCGGCCAGCGCCCGGTCCGGGGAAACCTGGGCCCAGACCGACGGCAGCGAGCGGGCCAGGAACGACGGCGCGAAATTGTGGAACACCGCCGTCACCGCACCGAGGCTCGCCTCGCCCAGCGGGGCGGCACGAGTGGCCACGTAGCCGCGCCAGAAACCACGCAGGCCGGCGGCTTCGTGCGCGGCCTTCGCCTCCGGCGTGAAATAGGTGACGTCGTGCAGGGTCTCCAGCACGGTCCACAGCGAACGCACGCTCACGGCTGGATCACCAGGCAGGTGCTGGAGGCGGTGGCGAGCAGGACGTCGTTCTCGTCGCGCAGCTCCCCTTCGGCGAAGGCGATGCGCGAGCCGCTCTTCACGACGCGGCCCCGCGCGCGGATCTCGCCCGAGGCCGAGGTGATGGCCCGGATGAAGTTGATCTTCAGTTCGACCGAGGTGTAGCCGACCCCGGCGGGCAGTGTCGAGTGGACCGCGCAGGCCACGGCCGAGTCGAGCATGGTGGCCGCGACACCGCCGTGCACCGTGCCGATGGGGTTGTACAGCGACTCGTCCGGCGAGGCAGCGAAGACCACCTCCCCTTCGCGCACGCTGTCGACGCGCATGCCCAGGTGCGAGGAGATGGGCGCGCCGGGAATCCGGCCGTCGGCGATCGCGGTGAGGTAGTCCAGGCCGGTCATCGTCCGCGCCAGTTCGGCGCTGGGCAACGGATCCTGCCAGCTGATCGTTTTCTCCCGCACCCTGTGCTCGACCGTCACGGGTCACTCCTTCTATGACGACTGTCCTGACCGCGAGCATTGACTATGACGGTCGTCCTAGTCAAGACTGGGCCGCGTGACCGGACCCAGCACTCGGGAGCGCATGATCGGCACCGCCATGCGGCTGTTCCGCCGCGAGGGCTACACGGCGACATCCTGGCGACGACTGGTGGACGAGGCGGGCACGCCGTGGGGCTCGGCCTACCACCACTTCCCCGGCGGCAAGGAGGAACTGGGGGTCGCCGCGGTGGAATTCGGCACCGAGTACGTGCTGACCACCCTGCACCGCGCGTTCGAGCGGCACGAGTCGGTGGCGGAGGCGGTGGCCTGGTGGTACCACAAGGCCGGGCAGTCACTGGCCGCCGACGGCTACCGCGACGGCTGCCCGATCGCCACGCTCACCCTGGAGACGGCCAACGCCTCCCCCCGCCTGACCGCGGCCTGCGCCAAGGCGTTCCAGCGCTGGCACACCGAGGTGACGGAGCAGTTGCGTCAGCGCGGTTACGCGGCCGGTGACGCCGAAGACCTCTCCCTGGCCATCATGAACAACCTGCAGGGCGCCCTCCTCCTGTCCCGGATCCGCCGTGACACGGCCCCGCTGTCCGCGGCGGCCCGTCACGTCGCGATCCTGCTGGCCGCCGCCCCCACCGGCCTTCCACCGCGCGCTGTATAGGGCGTTATACGTGCGCCGGAGCGCGTTCGCAGGTACCGTGCGTGGCATGATCGGGTTGCCCGACGGAATCTCCGCCTGCCTGTTCGATCTCGACGGCGTATTGACCGGGACGGCGTCGCTGCACCGCGAAGCCTGGAAACAGACCTTCGACGCGTTTCTGCGCGTTCGGGACGGCGAGCGCTTCCTTCCGTTCAGCGACGAGGACTACGCCGAGTACGTGGACGGCCTTCCCCGCGCCGACGGGGTTCGCAAGTTCCTCGCCTCCCGCGGGATCAGCCTGCCGGAGGGCGAGCCCACCGACCCGGTGGACGCCCCCACCGTCAACGGCATCGGCAACCGCAAGAACGAACTGGTCCTGCGGATCATGGCCGAGCGGGGGGTCCGGCCGTACCCGGGTTCGGTCCGCTTCCTGGAGGCCGCCCGCGAAGCCGGCCTGTCGATCGCGGTGGTCACCTCCTCCGCCAACGGGGCCGCGGTGCTCGAGGCGGCGGGCCTGACTGGCTTCGTCCAGGCCCGCATCGACGGGATCATGATCAAACGCGACCATCTGCGCGGCAAGCCCGCGCCCGACTCCTTCCTCGCCGGCGCCAAGGCACTGGGGGTAGCGCCGGAGCGGGCCGCCGTGTTCGAGGACGCGCTGGCCGGTGTGGAGGCGGGCCGGGCGGGCGGCTTCGGCTGCGTGGTCGGGGTCGATCGCGCGAACCAGGCCGGGCAGCTGCGCGCGCACGGCGCCGACATCGTGGTCGAGGACCTGGCCGAACTACTGGGGGAAAAGCCATGAGCATGCCGGTTCGCGGGTACGAATGCGCGCCGTGGGAACTGCGCTGGCGCGGCCTGGCCGTCGACCAGCTCCAGCGGACGGAGTCGGCTTTCGCGCTGTCCAACGGGCACGTCGGCATCCGCGGCACGCTGGAGGAGGGCGAGCCGCGCGGCCTGCCCGGCACCTACCTCAACGGCTTCTACGAGGAGCACGAACTGCCCTACGCCGAAGGGGGCTACGGCTATCCCGAGGCGGGGCAGACCATCGTCAACGTGACCGACGGCAAGATCATCCGGTTGCTGGTCGAGGACGAGCCCTTCGACATGCGCTACGGGGTGGCCACCGTGCACGAGCGCGTGCTGGACTTCCGCCGCGGCACACTGACCAGGCTCACCGAATGGGAGTCGCCCACCGGCCGCCGGGTCCGGGTCCGCACCCAGCGGCTGGTGTCGTTCACCCAGCGCGCCGTGGTGGCCCTGCGCTACGAGGTGGAGCCGCTGGACGACGACATGCAACTGGTGCTGCAGTCGGATCTGCTGGCCAACGAACCCATCGAGCGGGACACCAAGGACCCGCGCGTGGCCGCCGCGCTGGAGGCCCCGCTGGGCGCGGAATTCTCGCTCGCGGAGGACTACCGCGCCGTGCTGGTGCACCAGACGAAGCGGTCCGGGCTGCGGATGGCGGCCGCGATGGACCACCAGATCGAGGCCCCCGACGGCCTGCGCACCGGGATCACCGCCGAGGACGACCTGGCCCGGCTCACCGTCGCGGTGGACGTGCCGCGCGGGAAACGCCTGCGGCTGACCAAGTTCCTCGCCTACGGGTGGTCGCAGCAACGGTCGATCCCGGCGCTGCGGGCCCAGGTCGACGCGGCGCTGGCCGGGGCGCTGCAGACCGGCTGGGACGGACTGCTCGCCGAGCAGCACGCCTTCCTCGACGACTTCTGGGCGACCGGCGACGTCGAGGTCGACGGCGATCCCGAACTGCAGCAGGCCGTCCGGTTCGCGCTGTTCCACCTCCTCCAGGCCGGGGCCCGCGGGGAGAGCCGCGCGATCCCCGGCAAGGGGCTGACCGGCCCCGGCTACGACGGGCACGCCTTCTGGGACACCGAAACCTTCGTCCTGCCGGTGCTGACCTACACGGTGCCCGAGGCGGCCCGCGACGCCCTGCGCTGGCGGCATTCCACATTGGACAAGGCGAAGGACAGGGCCGGGCAGCTGGGGCTGCGCGGGGCGGCGTTCCCGTGGCGGTCCATCAACGGCGCCGAATGCTCGGCCTACTGGCCCGCGGGCACGGCCGCCTTCCACGTCAGCGCCGACATCGCCGAGGCCACCGCCCGCTACCTCGCCGTCACCGGGGACCGCGAGTTCGAACGCCAGGCCGGCACCGAACTCCTGGTCGAAACCGCCCGGTTGTGGGCCTCGCTCGGGCATTTCGATTCGCACGGCCGGTTCCGGATCGACGGGGTGACCGGCCCGGACGAGTATTCAGCGGTGGCGGACAACAACGTCTACACCAACCTGATGGCGCACCGGAACCTGCGGGAGGCCGCCGCCTCGTGTGAGCGCATGCCGGAGGTGGCCTCGGCGCTCGGCGTCACCGAGGCCGAAGCGGGCACCTGGCGGGAAGCGGCGGACCGGATCTACGTGCCCTACGACGACGAACGCGGTGTGCACCCGCAGTCGGAGGGTTTCACCCAGCATCTCGACTGGGACTTCGCCGCCACCCCGCCGGACGCCTACCCGCTGCTGCTCAACTACCCGTACTTCGACCTCTACCGCAAGCAGGTGGTGAAACAGGCGGATCTCGTGCTGGCCATGCACATGTGCGGCGACTCGTTCACCCCGGAACAGAAGGCGCGCAATTTCGCCTACTACGAGGCGAGAACCGTGCGCGACTCCTCGCTGTCGGCGGGCACGCAGGCGGTGATCGCCGCCGAGGTGGGACATCTGGACCTCGCCTACGACTACCTCGGCGAAGCCGCGCTGACCGACCTGCACGACGTGCACCGCAATGTCCGCAATGGACTGCACATGGCGTCGCTGGCGGGCGCCTGGCACGGCGTGGTCGCCGGTTTCGGCGGAATGCGGGACCACGAGGGCGAGCTCAGCTTCGCCCCCCGGCTCCCGTCCGCACTGGCCCGGATCGAGTTCCGGATGTGCCTGCGGGGCAGCAGGTTCGCGGTGGAGATCCACGCCGACCGGGCGAGCTACCGGCTGCTGTCCGGCAAGTCGGTGGAGATCAGCCACCACGGCACCCCGTGCACCGTGACCGAG
>NZ_VJWX01000175.1 GCF_007713715.1 Amycolatopsis rhizosphaerae | reverse complement strand
GTCCCGGACCGCGGCCACCCGGTCACAGTCCTCGGCGACGGAGGACCGCGGGTCGGCCACCTTCACCTTCGCCGTGCGGCAGCCCGACTTCGCCGCCAGCTCGTAAGCCCGCTCGGGCGCCACGACCGGGATGGTGGTGTTCACCTCGATGCGGTCGCGCACCGGCTCCGGCCAGCCCCGTTCGGCGGCTTCGAGTGCCGCGGCCAGCCAGGGCACGCTCTCACTGTCCGAATAGTCCCCGAACGGACAGAACTCGCCCCAACCGGCCTGTCCTCGCATCAGCACGCCTTCGCGGACGGTGATGCCGCGAAACCGGTGGTGCAGGGGGATGGCGTAGACGAAGTTCATGTCCCCATTGTCGCCCGGCACTCCTGCCACCCCCGCCACCGGCCGCACATCTCGGGCCGGTTGCGGCATGTTTCACCCTTGTGTGCAAGCGGGTACGCCATGAGTGCAAGAGATTCTGGTGAACGAGGAAGGAGTGCGTGATCGTGGCCAACGAACTCGCGGGCAGGCGGGTGGCCTTCCTGGTGGCCCCGGAAGGCGTCGAGCAGGTGGAGCTGACGAAGCCCTGGTCCGCGGTCGAGGAGGCAGGCGGGCAACCGGAACTCGTCTCCACCCAATCCGGCCACATCCAGGCCTTCAACCACCTCGACAAGGGTGACACCTTCCCGGTGGACAAGGTGGTCGGCGAGGTGTCGCCGGACGACTACGACGCGTTGGTACTGCCGGGCGGCGTGGCCAACCCGGACTTCCTGCGGACGGTACCCGAAGCGGTGCGGTTCGCGGGGGCGTTCTTCCGCCAGGAGAAGCCGGTCGCGGCGATCTGCCACGCGACGTGGACACTCGTCGAGGCGGACGTGGTCCGCGGGCGGCGGATGACCTCCTGGCCGAGCCTGCAGACCGACCTGCGCAACGCCGGCGCCGAGTGGGTGGACCAGGAGGTCGTGGTGGACAACGGTTTTGTCACCAGCCGGAAGCCGCGCGACCTGCCCGCCTTCTGCGGCAAGCTGGTCGAGGAGTTCGCGGAGGGCAAGCACCACGCGAAGGCAGGCGTCTGACGAGAGGACTGGGGACCGGGCACCCCTTGCAGAGCGGGGTGGACGGCAGGGCGTTCCCCGAGCGGGAGCGCCCTGTCGTCATGCGCGCAGCTTTTCCCGCAAGGTGAGTGCGTCGAAGGGCGCGTGCACCTTGGCGTCGTTGTCGAAATAGACGTACACGTCGCGCACGCCGGCCTGCCAGCGCCGGATCTTGGCGGCCCAGTTGGTCAGCGCCTCGTCCCGGTAGCCGCTGGCATAGAGTTCTTCGTCGCCGTGCAACCGGATGTAGACGAAGTCCGCGGTGACCTCCTCCAGCGTCAGCCAGGTGCCGGCGGAGTCCGACACCACCGAGGCGATCTCGTTGTCCCGCAAGAACTTGGGGAAGGCAGGATCGCGGAAACTGGGGTGCCGGACCTCCAGTGCGTGGCGCAGCTTCCTGTTGGTGCCCGGTTTCGTGTACGCCTCTCCCTTCAGTTTGCCGTCGTGCTTTTTGGCGAGCGCGGCGGCCGCCCGCGTCGTTCTGGGCAGCAGCGCGAAGAAGGCGCCCAGCACTTCGGGGTCGAAGGCCATCGTGGGCGGGAGCTGCCAGAGGATCGGCCCGAGCTTGTGGCGCAACGCGAGCACCCCGGAGGCGAGGAAGTTGGCCAGCGGCGTCTCGACCTCCTTGAGCCGCTTCATATGCGTGAGATACCGGCTTCCCTTGACGGCGAACACGAAGTCCTCCGGGGTCTGGTCGAACCAGGAGCGGTAGAGCTCGGGGCGCTGCAGGGAATAGAACGAGCCGTTGATCTCGGCCGTGTTCATCCTGCCGGACAGGTATTCCAGCTCACGGCGCTGCACCAGGCCCTTCGGGTAGAAGGTGCCGCGCCAGGCCGGATACCGCCAGCCCGAGGTTCCGATCCGAAGTTCCGCGATCGCCGCTCACCACCCGGGCTTCAGTCCCAGGAGAAACGCCAGTGGCGCCGGTGGACCAGGCCGGCGGCGTACTCGCGAAGATTGCCCGGCTGCCCGGAGAAGGTCCGCACGGAGAACGCGCGATGCTCGGCGGCGACCACCAGTGCGCGGCTCTGCAGCCGCGGCGGCGCCGCGACGGACAGCTCCAGTTCGTCGAACCCGAGCACGATCAACGTCGCGCCGAAGCGCTCCTCCCAGCTGCGCAGCACCGCGGAGAGCGCGGCCACCTGGTCCGTCGATTTGATCATGCCGGTCCAGCCGAGCGCGGCCGGGACGTCGGCGGGCCGCTCCACCGCGACCAGGCCGAGCCGGTAGGAGCCGCGGCGGGCCAGGATGGACCCGGTGTTGCCCGCCTCGGCGAAGGGATCCACCCGCAGCGTCGACCTCCTGGCCAGGCCGGGGAAGAGCGAACCGTAGGGGCGCAGGCAGCCGACGCCCGCGGAGCAGCAGAACGGGTCCCACCAGCGGGCCAGGGTCTCCCCGGCGTCGATCCCGGGCACCTCGCGGACCGCGGGGGCGAGACGCTCGCGGTCGTCGATCCAGTCCTCTCCGTTGGCGGCGAAGCGCTCGTCCTGAGGCACGAGGACCGGCCACAGCCCGGAGTCGGCGAAGGCGGCGATGCAGGCGCGGTAGTGTCCCGGCTCGGCCAGCGGCCAGTCGGTCAGCCAGATCGGACCGTGCCAACGGCCCGCCGGCAGGTCCAGGCCCGGGATGATCTGGCAGGAAGCGGCGGTGGTCATCTGTACCCCTCGCGGTAGGTCTTTCACCAACGATTCCGAACACTAGTTCGAGGGTACGACATTTTTCGGCGTTCGGTGACGGGCGTACCCCAGCAGGGCGAGCACCAGGACCCAGCCGCCGGTGACCGCCGCCGAGATCGGTGTGAGCAGGAACAGGCGGTGCCACAGCACCAGCGGCAGGACCGCGGGAACCAGGCACAACGCCACGGTGAGCGGCAGCCTTGCGGGCCATCGCCGGGCCGCGAGCAGCGGCAGGGCGCCCAGCACGATCGCCGCCAGCCCGTACAGCGACCGCGGGTCACCGTCGGACAGCCACAGCACGAGCCAGGCCAGTCCGGGCAGCGCGGCCAGCGCGAACACCACCCGCAGCAGGTGCCCGGCGAGGCGCTCCACCGTGTCCGGCCGGACGCGTACCGCGATCAGGAACGCCCCCACGGCCAGCACCCCCACCGCGACGACGGCGGCGATCAGCAGGGCCGGGACCAGCTGCTGGAGGCTGTTCGCGCCCAGGACGTGAGCGGCGGCGAACCCGCTGATCGCACCCGCCGCGGCCGCGGCGAGCAGCGCGGTCGCGAGGCGGGGTGTCAGGTCCGGGTCGGGTCGGTGCTTCAACACCGCCCGTGGGTTCCCCGGATCACGGAAATCCACACCTCCCTGACCCTGCGTGTTCCCCCGGGGGCCGAGATACTCCCTTCGCGGCCAACACGCGCCGGAAAGGGCAGCCCTGACGGGTCAGTCCGGGTCGCTGGTGAGGTAGGCGTCGGCGTCGCGGATGGTGTAGGCGTAGCCCTGCTCGGCGAGGAAGCGCTGGCGGTGCGCGGCGTACTCGGTGTCGAGGGTGTCGCGCGAGACGACCGAGTAGAAATGCGCCTGCCTGCCGTCCCCCTTGGGGCGCAGCAGCCGCCCGAGCCGCTGGGCTTCTTCCTGGCGCGAGCCGAAGGTGCCGGAGATCTGGATCGCCACCGAAGCCTCGGGCAGGTCGATGGAGAAGTTGGCCACTTTGGACACCACGAGCCGGTCGAGCTCGCCCCGCCGGAACGCGTCGAACAGGGTTTCCCGCTCCTTGTTGCTGGTGGCACCCTGGATCACCGGGGCGTCGAGTTCCGCGCCGAGGCGTTCGAGCTGGTCGAGGTAGGCACCGATGACCAGGGTCGGCTCACCGGCATGTTTGTCCACAATAGACTTGATCACCGAGATCTTGGTGTCCGCGGTGGCCGCCAGCTTGTACTTCTCCTCCGACTCGGCGGTGGCGTACCGCAGGCGCTCGTCGTCGGTGAGCGTCACCCGCACCTCGATGCACTCGGCCGGGGCGATCCAGCCCTGTGCCTCGATGTCCCGCCACGGGACGTCGTACCGCTTCGGGCCGATGAGCGAGAACACGTCGCCTTCCCGCCCGTCCTCCCGGACGAGGGTGGCGGTCAGGCCGAGCCGCCGCCGGGACTGCAGGTCGGCCGTCATCCGGAAGACCGGGGCTGGCAGCAGGTGGACCTCGTCGTAGACGATCAGGCCCCAGTCCCGCGAGTCGAACAGTTCCAGGTGCTTGTAGACGCCCTTGCTCTTGCGCGTGATCACCTGGTAAGTGGCGATGGTGACCGGCCGGATCTCCTTCTTCTCCCCGGAGTACTCGCCGATCTCGTTTTCGGTGAGGGAAGTCCTCGCGACCAGTTCCCGCTTCCACTGGCGGCCTGCCACGGTGTTGGTCACCAGGATCAGCGTGGTCGCCCCCGCCCGCGCCATGGCGGCCGCGCCGACGAGCGTTTTCCCGGCGCCGCAAGGAAGAACCACCACTCCGGAGCCGCCGGCCCAGAACGCGTCCGCGGCCTTGCGCTGGTAGTCCCGCAGCGCCCAGTCCGTTTCCTCCAGCGCGATCGGATGTGCCTCGCCGTCGACGTACCCGGCCAGGTCCTCG
The DNA here is from genome assembly GCF_007713715.1 of Amycolatopsis rhizosphaerae. Classification (GTDB taxonomy): domain Bacteria; phylum Actinomycetota; class Actinomycetes; order Mycobacteriales; family Pseudonocardiaceae; genus Amycolatopsis_E; species Amycolatopsis_E rhizosphaerae. The sequence continues at coordinate 8,560 of NZ_VJWX01000175.1, read as the reverse complement.
GCGGGCCAGCCGACCTTCAGCAGCGCCTGCTTGAGCCTGCCGCGTTCGGAGGGGTGCACGACGACGGTGTCCTCGTCGATGCGCGCACCGAGCATCGGGCTGATCTTCTTGTGCCGCAGCACCTCTTCCAGCACCGCGCGGTCGATGGTGGTCATCACCAGGCCGTGGGCGGGGTGGTTGGCGATCTGCAGCCTGCCGAAGCGGCCCATGGTGTCCACGATGTCGATCAGCAGCGGCTGCGGCACCGGGAAACGGGAGTAGGAGGTCAGCGCGTGCACCACCTGCTCGGCGTCGTGCCCGGCGGCGCGCGCGTTCCACAGCGCCAGCGGCGTGATCCGATAGGTGTGCACGTGTTCGGGCGCGCGTTCCAGTTCGGCGAAGGGCGCGATCGCGATCCGGGCGTCCTCGGCCCGCGCGTGGTCGACCTCGAGCAGGACGGTCTTGTCGGATTGAACGATCAGCGGGCCATCAGTCACGTCTTCCTTTATACGGCGTGCCCGACGCCGCAGCCCGGCCGAAACGCGGAGCTAGGAGCCGGCGGAGTGGGGGAGCAGGGCGGAGACGTCCAGCCGTCCGTCGAGCATGCCCATGCCGTGCATGAGGTCGGCGACCCGCTGGAGCCGTACGCCGCTGAGGGAGGTCGGGTACTGGCCGAGCGCCACCAGCGAGGCCGTGGTGCTGTCGATCCCCGCGATCCGGGGCAGTGCGGCCCGCACCAGCGACTGGTCGGCGGCGCGCTGCTGGGCGTCGGCGAGTACGCGCCGGAAGACGGCGAGCGTGCGCGGGTTGGCCTGGGCGAACAGGGCGCCCGAGGCGTAGGCCGAGACCGGGAAGTCGAGGGTCGCACCGCGGAAGGAGTCGGCGAGGACGCGGGCGCCGAGGTCCTGCTGGATCTTGGCGAGGTACGGCTCGACCATCAGCGCGGCGTCCACGGTGCCGTCGTCGAGCGCGGCGGGCATGTCCTCGTACCGCCGCGTCACGAACTTGATCCGGTCGGGGTCGCCCCCCGCGGTGGCGAAGATCGAGCGGGCGGCGAGGGTACCCAGGTCCCCGTCGGCGCTGACCGCGATCTTCGGGGCCTTCTTGCTCGCGAGGTCGGTGTACCGCGAGTCCGGCAGGGTCACCAGTGCGACGGTGTACGGCGCCGAGGTGTACGCCTCGCCTTGGAGCTGAAGAGCGGTGCCGCGGGCGACGGCGGTGAAGAGCGTCTCGTCGGTGGCGAAGGCCACGTCGAGCCGTCCGGTGGTCAGCCCGTCCAGGGCGTCCTGCCCGTCGCGCTCCTCCACGAGCCGTACGTCGAGCCCGGCCCTGGCGAACGAGCCGTCGGCGACGGCCAGCCGGAGCGGGGTCGTTTCGATCGGGTTCCCCACACCCACCCGCAACTGGCCGCGTTCGGGGGTGACGGCAGGCTCCGCCGGGTTCGACCCGGATCCGGTGTCGCAGCCCGTAACCAGCACGAGGGCCGCGACCAGTGCGACCGCCACTCCTCGCATACGCCAGCCCCCCGCCGAGTGCACGAATTTGCGAACGTGGGTGGAGCTTAGGATCGAGGGCCAATACCATCGCCAACGGACCACACCAAGAGTAGAGAGCATCTCCGGCCCATGTCCCACATCAGCTCCGCTCTAGTAGGTTAGCGAGTCCATGCCGGTGACGGTCCGTATTCGGTAAGACAGCTAGCGAAGGAAGTTGATGGTCCGTCGGCACAAGCGTCCGGGTGAAGACGGCGTGGCGCGACGGCCGGAGATCCGCGTGGGCGGCCGTTGGCGGCTGCGCAACTGGCGCCTGCGGACGAAGCTCATCGCCGTTCTGCTCGTGCCCGCGCTCACCGTCCTCGCCCTCGCCGGGCTGCACGTGCAGGCCGACCTGGAACACGCCCAGCAGCTCGCGGAGCTGTCCGCGCACGGGCGCGTCGATTCGGGCATCGACACGCTCGTCCACGAGCTGCAGCGCGAGCGTGACCTCAGCGTGCGCTACGTGGCGGCCGGACGCACCGGGGATCTCGGCGAGCTGCGGGATCAGCGCGGCAAGGTGGACGCGGCGGCCGCGGCGGTCGGCAAGGAGCTCGGTGCCCAGCGGGACCGGCTGTCCGATTCCGGCGTGACCGGGTTGCAGGCCACCCTTGCCCGGCTGGACGTGCTCACCGGCCTGCGCTTCGCGACCGAACACTCGAACCTGCCCCCGACCGCCACGCTGCGTTCCTACGGCGAACTGATCTCCGGCGTCCTCGACCTGTCGGACCAGTCGGTCGCCGGTGTCACCGATCCGGACCTCGCGCGCCTGCGGCTGGCGGCGAGCGCGCTCGCCCGCGTGAAGGACCAGATGTCGGTCAAGCGCGCGTTGCTGGCGGACGCGCTCGCCGAGGGACGGCTGTCCACCGACGGACTGCGGGCCCTGCTCGGCGCGGACGCCGAGCTGGCCGCCGCCCGCAACGACTTCCGCAAGTTCGCCACCCCGGCGCAGCAGCGGATGTACGACGACACGGTGATCGGACTGATCGTGGACAACGGCAACCACATGGTGGAGTCCGCGATCACCCGCGCCCAGGCGGGGCAGAACCTCGCCGGTCTCGACCCGCAGCAGTGGGAGACCGATGCCACCTACACGGTGAACCTGGCCTACCGGGTGCAGCAGGCGCTGCAGGCCGAGACCCAGCAGCGGTGCGACGCGCTGGCCGCGGACGCGCGCCGGTCCGCGATCATCAACGTGGGTGTCGTGCTCGGGGCGCTGCTGCTGTGCGTGGTGCTCGCGGTGGTGATCGCGCGGTCCCTGCTGCGGCCGCTGCGGGCGCTCAGGCTTGCCGCGCTGGAGGTCGCCGACCACCGGTTGCCTGCTGCGGTCGAGGACATCCTCGCGGACCCGTATCCCGAGTCGCCGGCCCGGCTGCGCGGAATCGACCCGGTGCCGGTGTTCAGCCGGGACGAGCTCGGGCAGGTGGCGCGGGCGTTCGACGCGGTGCACGGCCAGGCGGTCCGGCTCGCCGGGGAACAGGCCCTGCTGCGGGAGAACATCAACGGGATGTTCGTGAACCTGTCGAAGCGCACCCAGGACCTGGTGGAGCGGCAGCTGTCGGTACTGGACCGGATGGAGGCCCACGAACAGGATCCGGAAACCCTCGGCGGGTTGTTCGAACTGGACCACCTGGCCACCCGGATGCGGCGCAACAGCGAGAACCTGCTCGTCCTGTCCGGCCACGATCTCGACGACGGCCGCACCGAACCCGTCCCGGCGGAAGAGATCGTCGGCGCGGCACTGTCCGAAGTGGAGCACTACCAGCGGATCGAGCTCACCGCGACGCCGGATCTGGCCATCGTCGGGGAGGCCACCAGCGATCTGGTGCACGTGATCTCCGAACTGCTCGAGAACGCCACACTGTATTCGCCCGCGGACTCCACCGTCACCGTGGTCAGCTCGGTGACCGAGGACGGCTCGTGGGAGGTGCACATCACCGACCAGGGCGCCGGGATGCCGGAACCGGAGATCCAGCGCGCGAACGCCAGGCTGGCCAAACCGCCCGAGGTCGATCTCGAGGTGTCCCGCCGGATGGGGCTGTTCGTGGTGGCGACGCTGGCCGAGCGGCACGACATCCGGGTCCGGCTGCGGTCGGCCGAGGGCGGTGGACTGGTGGCCACCGTCGTGGTCCCGGCCGGGCTCGTGGTGGAACAGCCGCTGACGGCCGTTCCCGAGCCCCCGCCGGAGATCACCCCGCTTCCCCTGCTGCTGCCCGGCCCGGAACCGGAGCCGGAACCGGAACCCGGGGCCGAGGCGGACCTCGTGGTGCCGGTCATCCCGGATGACACCCGCCGCGCGCCGGTCGAGGAGGAACCGGTGCCGGACTGGCCGGAGGAGGACGGAGACCGGCACTTCCTCGAGGACGACGAGCCGACCGAGCGGATGCCCGCCTACCAGGCGGTCCTCTCGCAGTGGTTCCGCACGGGTGAGCACTGGCCCGTTTCCGCGGCCCGGCCCGACCGCGGGGACGAGAGCGTCGCTTGGCCGGAGGCGGGCGACAGAGAAGACACAGAAGACACACAAGACACAGAAGACGCCGAAGGTGCCGAAGCGGCACCGGAGAAGGCCAACGGCTCCCGGTTCACCGGTGACGTTCCGCTCGATCCGCCCACGCTGCGGCTGGAGCCGGACGCCGTGCGCGGCCGGATGTCGCGCCTGCAGGACGGCGTGAACCGTGCCCGCGAGGTCCGGTCGGGCATTCTGGGCACGCCGGAGTGAGTGGCGCGAATTCCGCCGTTCGCCCCATCGTTTTCGCCCGCTTGGCGGCCTTTTCCGTGCAATAGGACCGGTGTTCCGCGCTGCTCAGGGTATCCGCACCGGCCCCGATATCGGAACATGATCATTTTCGGGGTGTTGCGCGCGGTGTTCCCTGCGGTAGGTTTCGCGCGGTTTGGTCCCCGAGGAGGTTATCCATTCGCAAAGCGGACGGTGATCTCATTGGTGCGGGGAGTAATCGCCACGGCCGACCATCGATACGTCGCGTCAGGAGCGTCGTGAACATGACACTGAACATCGGTGCTGCCACCACCCGTCGCCGCCTCCTCCGGCTGGCCCTCGGTGCCACCGTTGCCGGACCGCTGGCCGCGTCCGCGGGCTGCAGCGTGCTGAACGGTTCGAGCTCCCCGGACGGTTCCGGCGGTTCCGGCGGCTCCGCCGGCCTGGAGAAGAGCAAGATCACGGTGGGCATCCTGAGCAGCCAGGGCAGCGCGGGTGCCAAGCTCGCCGAGAAGTTCGGCTACTTCGCCAAGCAGGGGCTCGAGGTCACCATCAAGCCGTTCACCGCCGGGCCGCAGGCCGTCCCGGCGCTGCTCGGCGGCGAACTCGACTTCACGGTGATCAACTACGTTTCGTTCTTCCAGGCGGTGGCGGCCAAGACCCTCGACGCGAAGGTCGTGGTGGACGGCAACGCGGCCAACGAGAACTCGGTCGTCGTGGTGGCCAAGCCCGACTCCGGCATCGCGGACCCGAAGGACCTGGTGGGCAAGAAGGTGGGCATCCAGGCCGCCCAGTCGGTGGCCGAACTGCTGGTGCGCGCCACGCTGAAGGACCACGACGTCGACCCCAATTCGGTCCACTACCTGCCGGTGACCTTCCCCAACATCCCCGCCGCAATCGCCAAGGGCGAACTCGACGCCGGGGTCGAGGTCGAGCCGTTTCTGACCACGGCAGAGCAGAAACAGGGTCTGCAGCCGGTGCTGAAGATCGTCACCGGGGCGACCGCCAACCTGCCGCAGACCGGCTACATCGCGACCACGAAGTTCGTCAACGCCCATCCGAAGACGGTGGCGGCCTTCCAGCGCGCGATGATCCCGGCCCAGACCGACGCGGCCGACCGGTCGAAGCTGTCGCAGGTGCTGCCCGAGCTGTCCGGTGTCGACCAGGCCACGGCCTCGCTGCTCAACATCGACACGTACCCGACCTCGGTCAACGCGACGCAGCTGCAGCGGGTCGTCACGTTGCTGCAGAACTACGGCGGGATGACGGCGCAGCTCGACGTGAAGGACTACGTCGTGTCCACTCCCCAAGCCTGACGTGCGCACCGCCGCCCGCCGCCTGGCCGGGCTGGCCGCCTTCCTCGCCCTGTGGGAGGCGGCGGCCCGGTCGGGGCTGGTCGATCCGGTCGTGCTGCCGCCGCCGTCGCTGGTGCTCGCCCGCTTCGCCGGGCTGCTCGGCGACGCCGAGTTCCTTCGCGACGCCGTCGCCACGCTGCTCGCCTGGCTGATCACCCTCCTGCTCGCCGCGGGAATCGGGACCGCCATCGGCCTGCTGCTGGGAAGCGTCCGCCCGCTGCGGCTGGTCACCGCCCCGATCATCGAGTTCCTGCGGCCGCTGCCCACGGTGGCGCTGATCCCGCTGGCCGTCCTGGTGCTGGGCAGCGGGGCGCAGGCGAAGATCACGCTGGCCACCTTCGCCTCGGTGTGGCCGATCCTGTTCAACACGATGTACGCGCTCGGCGAGATCGACCGCGGGCTGCTGGACACCGCCCGCGTGTTCCGCACCCCGCGCACCCGGCTGGTCGGCGCGGTGATCCTGCCCGGCATCGCCCCGTTCGTGCTCACCGGGATCCGGCTTTCCGCCGGGATCGGCCTGATCGTGCTGGTGAGCACCGAGTTCCTGGCCGGCAGCAGCGTCGGGGTCGGCTGGTTCGTCTACCACCGGGGCAGCATGTCGCTGAGCATGGACGTGGTGCTGGCGGGGACGGTGTTCGTCGGGCTGGCCGGTTACCTGGTCAATCTCGCCCTGCTCGCGGCACAGCGGCGCTGGCTGGGCTGGGCGGCCACGGGCGGTGCGGTGTGAGTGGCCGTCGGGCCGCCTTCGCCCGGCGCTGGCTGGTGTTCGCCGCGTTCGTGCTCGCTTGGCAGTGGCTCACCACGAGCTTCGCCGACCCGTATTTCCCACCCCCCACACGGATCCTCGACGCGGCGAGGCAGGCCTGGCTGGCCGGTCCGGCGAGCAGGCTTTTCCTCACCGACGCGGTGACCGCCGACCTGCTGCCCAGTCTGGGCAGACTGCTGGCGGGCTGGCTGGTCGCGGTCCTGGTGGCGGTGCCCGCCGGGCTCGTGCTGGGCCGTTCACCGAGGCTCACCGACTACGTGTCGGCGATGTTCTTCTTCGCGCGCTCGGTGCCGTCGACCCTGCTGGTGCCGGTGTTCCTGGTGATGTTCGGCATCGGCCCACGGGCCGAGATCGTGACGATCCTGTGGGGCACGGTCTGGCCGATCCTGCTGAACACGATCGACGGGGCGCGCTCGGTGGACGAGGTCAGGATCGAAACCGCCCGTGCCTTCCGGATCGGCGGGGCGTGGTGGCTCTTCGGGGTGGTGCTGCCCAGCGCGTTGCCGAAGGTGTTCGCCGGACTGCGGTCGGCCCTGTCGATCGCGATCATCCTGATGATCGTTTCCGAGCTGATGGGCAGCGACAGCGGCATCGGCTACCGGATGATCAACGCTCAGGGCGCCTTCCGGCTGCCGGAGATGTGGGCGTGGATCGTGCTGGTCAGCCTGCTCGGCTACCTGTCGAACCTGCTGCTGACGCTGGTGGAACGCCGGGCGCTGGCCTGGCACCCGGGTTTCCGGCCCGAGCGTCTCTCCGGGCTCGCCTGAGTTGCCCCCACCGTTCCGGTCGCGCACTGTGGCGAGGATGGCATCGGGAAGGATCGGCGGGTTCCGCTCGCCGCGGCACCGCGCCTGGTACGACGCGGTCTATGGCGAGGCGCTGCGCACACTGCCCGAACCGGCGGCCGTGCACGACGTGCCGACCGCGTTCGGCGTGGTCCGGGCCTACCGCTTCGGCGACACCGGTGCGCCGGTGGTGCTCCTGCCGGGGCGCGCCGGGACGAGCGTGATGTTCCGGCCCCAGGTGGCGGCGCTCGCCGCGCGGTACCGCGTCCACACCCTCGACCCGCTCGGGGAACCCGGGTGCAGCGAGCAGACCGCGCCGATCCGCACCGCCGCCGACCAGGCGGCGTGGCTGGCGCAAACGCTTTCCCGGCTCGGGCTCGACCGGCCGCATCTGGTGGGGGTCTCGCTCGGGGGACGGCTCGCGGTCGAACTCGCGGTGCGCGCGCCGGACAACGTGGCATCCCTCGGCCTGATCGACCCGGTCGCCACGTTCGCGCCGGTACCGCCGGGGATGATCCTGCGGGCACTTCCGGCCGGGATGCCGCTGGTGTCCAGTTGGGCCCGCCCCCGCTTCCTGACCTGGGTGGACGGCCGGGGCGGCGATGCGGTGGCGGGTGATCCGGTGGGGCGGCTGATCAGCGCGGGGCTGCAGCACTACCGGTTCGCGCTGCCCGCGCCGCGGCCGTGCCCGGCCCGCCGTCTGCGCGCGATTTCGATGCCCACCCTGGTGCTCTTCGCGGGCCGGAGTGTGGTGCACGACCCGGTGCGCGCCCTCGCCCGGGCCCGCGCGCTGGTGCCCGGCGTGGAGGCCGAACTGTGGCCCGAGGCGACACACGCGATCTCGGGCCAGTGCGCGGAGCGCGTCAACGCCCGCCTGCTGCGTTTTCTCTCCCGGTGATGGCCAGGTGGACGTGGAGGACGGTGGGAGCGTCCCCGGCCAGCGCGGTGCGCAGCGCGTCACGGAGTTGCGGCGCCGTTCGTATGTGCCGCCCGGTCATCCCCATGCCCTGCGCCAGGGCCGCGAAGTCGAGATCGCCGAGTTCGGTCCCGGGCACCTTCTCCGCGCCGCCTCGCACCGCGTGCCGCCGCACCGCGGCGTATTCGCCGTTGTCGAGGACGACGAAGGTGACGGCCGCCCGTTCCCTCGCCGCGGTCCACAGGGCCTGGATGCCGTACATGCTGCTGCCGTCCCCCAGGACGGCGACGACGCGGCGCGACGGTTCGGCGAGCGCGGCTCCCACCGCGGCGGGCAGTCCGTAGCCGAGCACCCCGCTGGCCATGGTGAGGTAGCCGCGCCCGCGGGCCCTGATCGGCAGGTGCCGCTGCATGTCCTGCCGGTGGGTCGGGGCCTCCTCCACCACGAGTGAGTTCTCGGGCAGCAGATCCGCGAGGGTCTGGTAGACGAACGCCCCGGAAAGCCCTTCCGC
>NZ_VJWX01000174.1 GCF_007713715.1 Amycolatopsis rhizosphaerae | reverse complement strand
AGTCTCGCGTGGCCCGCTCCTGAGGGATGACGATTGCGCTCGCTGCGGTCCACACAGCTGCCTTCAGTGCGGTGAGACCGATCGAGTGTCGCCGGTATTCGGCGCAGTGCGCCAGGAGCGCACGAGCGGCATCCGGATAGGTCGGCTCCATATCATTAGCCTCCTGAGAACGAGTTGACAGTGGCCACGATCCGACCGCCGTCCTCTGTGATCACCTGAACGGAGCCGGAGGTGTAGATCGTCCGGGTGCCGCCATCCCTTACGACGTCGGTCGGTGTGCCGTTGCGTATCACGTCTTCGGTGAGGTCCGGCGAGATGCTCTGTCCGGCGCCCTCAGTACCCCAGGATTCTCCCAAGCCGCTGGGTTGCATACGGTCGACAGCGTGGCGGCCGGGCGCGATGAGACGCCACGAGAGGGGCGTTCATTAGACCACCCGCAGCCGGGGACCACGTGGGGACCGCAGGTGCTTGGTGAGTAGCTCGCCCGCGTCGGTGACGGACTGGCGGTCAGGGTGGAGGTATCGCTGGGTCGTGGTCAGAGACCCGTGCCCGGCGATCTTGCGGAGGTGGTGCACCGGTACGCCCGCGTCGGCCATCCAGGTCAGCCCGGTATGCCGTAAGTCGTGCCGCCGCAGGTGTTCGTAGCCGAGCTGGGCCACTACGACATCCCAGCTGGTCGCGTCGCGGAGGACAGCCGTAGTGATCCGGCCGCCGCGGGGACCAGTGAACAGCCTGGCATCCGGGTCGCGGTCGACCTCGGCGATGCGTTGCAAGACCAGCTCGCGAATGTCCTCGATCAGCGGGACCTCGCGGGCGCGCTTGCCCTTCGTTCCCTTATCGACCAGACCACCAGGAGAGGGGGTGGTCTGTCGGCGGACGGTCCAGATCCAGGTCTTGGTGTCGATGTCCTTGACCCGGCAGCCGGAGACCTCGCCGATCCGCGCGGCGGTGCAGGCCGCGAAGAGCACCACCTCACCCCAGCCGCGATAGCGCCCGGCGGATTTCGCCACCAGGGCATCGGCCAGGCGGGTGAGGCTGACCCAGTCGGGCAGGGCGAGGGAGCGCGGGTCGTCCAGTTCGTCTTCGGCGCGCTTGTACTCCTGTTGCCAGCCGGTGATCCTCGCCGGGTTGCGGTCGATGATCCCGTCCCGCAGCGCCTGCTCCATGACGCGCACGAGTATGGCCAGGCTGTTCTTGATGGTCGAGCGTCCGGCCTCGTCGGCGATCCAGGCCCGGACAGCACGGTCCACGGCACCGTTGGTGATCATGGTCACCGGCAGGTGGCCGAGCGTGGGCACGACTCGTTTCCGCCAGCCAGCAAGGTAGGGGTCGGTGGTCTTCGCCTCCAGGCCCCGCAAGGCCAAGTCCCTGTTGGCCTCGCCGTAGTCGGCCAGGGTCATGGTGGCCGTGTTCGGGTCGATCCCTTGTGCTGCAAGCTTTTTCAGCTTGTCGATCCAGGTGTTCGCCTCGTCCTCGGTGTCGAACGATTCTGATTTGGACGGACGTTTCCTGGTCACCGGGTCGATCCAGCGGACCCGAGCCCGGTAGGGCTTCTTGCGGTCCGGCCGGTGCTCGACGTCGGCGGAGAGTGAGACGCCGAGGGGCAGGTTCAGCTTGTCAGTCATGCTGCCGCCGCCGGGTCGACGCGCTTGCTGCGTAGCCAGGCTTCCACGTCCAGCGCGTTGTACATGGTCACCCGTTCCGAGACCTGCACGAACGGCGGTCCCTGAGGTGGCCGGGCGGTGCGCCAGCGGCGGACCGTCGACGCATCCACGCCGAGCAGGTTCGCCAGTTCCTCCGTGTTGTACCAGCGTCCGTTGAGCAGCCGAATCCCCTCGCTGTTCATGCAGCCTCCCGAATTGCCGAAGTTTCTGAGCCGGGTGGTCCGGCCGCGAGGAGCGCACGGTCGTACTCGGCTCGCCAGGCGATGCGCTCGGAGATCGCGTGCATGAGCAGATGTGCGCGGGGTGGTGCGTCGCGGTCGCCAGGGTTGAGCTTGCGCCAGATCAGTCGCGAGGTGTCCTGCTCGGGCTTGACGATCCCGACCGCCGCCAGCATGTCCCGCACGAACGCCTTGCGGTCCGCCTTGTGGTCGGCCAGCGTCTTGCCGGACCACTTGCGCGAGACGAGGACCCGCCGACCAGGCAGGCCGAGCGTGGCTCGCCGATGCGCCCGGCCCTTGCAATGCCCTGGAGTGGTCCGGGAGGTCACGCCCCGCGGCTGGATGCCGTAGAGCAGCCATACCGGGCACCGGGGCGAGCACGGCGTAACCGCCAACTCGGCGTGCAGCCGGTCATGGTGGTCACGCTGCCGCTCGGAGCTGGCCTCCACGACCTCACTCGTGGACTTGGTGAGGTACTTGGTCAGATAGCCGATGTGGCGCCCGGCCTCGTCGGTGCCGCCGAGAATTCCCTTGGAATGCACCTGCCGTCCGAAGGTGACCACGTGCGCTGGTTCTTCTACTGCTTCCACCGCTTCATCCCACCCGGTCAGCGGCTCTCGCGTGTCAGGGTCTACAAAGGACAGCGAACGCATGTCCCACACCGGCGTCTTGTCGCCGCAGTAGATCAGCTGGTCATGGTTGGGCCACCACACCTGGTGGTAGGTCGCCTCGGTGACCTGGCGGATGACCTCATGCGGAATCGACCCGCGCAGCGCCGTATGCAGGTGCGGAGCCGCCCGCTTCTGGGGCTCGACGGTCGCGAAGTACTGCACGTCCCAGCCCACGACCCGACGCAGGTTCTGCCACCACCGATCCACCAGGGCGGAGAAGTGCACCGCGTCCCGCGCGGCCCGCCGATAGTCGTAGGTCGCCATGTCGACCGGGGTGCCGTCCTCGCGCACGCGCCCGTAGGTGTCGCAGGTGAGCGTGACGAACATCGAGGGCCGGAACTTTCCGGCGTACTCGCGGCCGACCGTGATCTTGGCGACCTTGCGGCGGGGCAGGTTCGGCGCGTCTTGGCGCCGCTTGGTGGAGCGCTTGGCAGGCTTGCGCAACGGCGGCTCGGGAGAAGGCGGACGGCCGCGGACTCCGAGTTGCCGAAGTTCTTCGTCGACTCCCCGGATCTCTTCGCGCAGCTCGTCCGCCTGGCCCTCCTCGCCCTGTTGGACTGCTTCCCGGTACGCCTGCACGAGGTCGGCCCGGAATGCGGTCAGCTCCTTCTGTTCCTCGGTCGGGGGCATCGAGGTGAAGTCCGGTTCTTCCGTGAGGTGCCAGCCCTCGCGGCATTGCGTCATCCGCAGGGCCTTCGCCTTCTTGGCGCAGGGAGCGCACACGCTCTCCACCGTGGAGCCGCAGGGCACCGGCACGTAGCGCAGTTCGCCGGTGTCCGGGTCCCCGACTTCCATCGTGAACGGGCGGACGCACACGCCGTACTTCTCCGCGACCGCTTGCATGACCTCGGTCGAGAGAGGCTGACGCATCCGCTCGGCTCGTGTGCCCGTGCCAGTGCTGCTGGTCATGCTGCGGCACCTCCGGGCAGGGGCAGGGCATGGCCGCTGGTCACGAACGCTTCCAGGGCCTTCACGGTCTCGTCCGGCACCCATCCAGCGCGAACGCGCAGGGGTTCGCGCAGACCTTCACCCCACACGTAGCCGACCCCGGCCGCGGACTCCTCGATCCTGTTCGCCCACGCGCCACGCTCGTACGCCTGGTCCCCGAGCACCATCCCGACGTGGGACTTCGCCGTGACCCTCAAGCAGATGCGCCGTGGGAACAGCTCACGCACGGGCACGGTCTCCTTGGTCGGTTCCTGCACGTACCCGCGCACAGTGAAGCCCAGCGCCCGCCCCTGCGTGGTCAACAGGGCGACCTTCTCCACGATCTGCTCGCGGGTCTTGCGGTCGGTGTAGCGGGTCAGCGCCCCGATCTCGTCGAATTCGACCAGCTCAAGCGGGTTTTCGCGGGAGATCGGCACCGTCCGGACCCGGCCGGCGAACTGCCGCTTGCGTGCGTCCATCGCGCCGACCAGTTCGTCCAGCAGCGCCAGGACGTCCTTCGAGGTCACGGCATAGCGGTGGAAGATTCCGCGCCCGTAGGCCAGTTCCATGCCCTTGGGGTCGATCCCCGACACCCGCACGACACCGCTCCGGATCGCCGGGGCGATGGAGACGAGCGGACACCACATCACGGAGTTCTTGCCTGCGCCGGATGCCCCAGCGGTCAGCGTGTGGCTTCCCGAACCGAACAGCGGAACCCGCCAGTCCTGCCCGTACTCGGTGCGTCCAGCCCACACGTGCCGCAGGTCGACCGGCCCGAGTTCACTCAGGGGCGGGCACGGGATCGGCGAGGCCAGCAGGTCGCGCCGCTGGAAGTCGATCGAGACCACGTTCGGCGCGAGTTCCCGTACCTGGCACCGCGCGACTTTGCGAGCCGAAGCGAGCGCCCGAGCGGCCTCGTCGAAGTCCTCGGGCTTCTGGCCGGGCACGAGCTCCAGCTTCACCTCATCCCAGGAAGGTCCCGAGCGCACCTGCTTGACCTTCGGGATGCGCACCCCGGCCTGCTGCCGCTCCCGGCGGATCTTCTTGCGCCCGACGAGTGTCACGGTCACGTCCACCGGGATCGCCTCGTCCCGGACGCTCAAACCGCAAGCGTGCAGCCAACCGGGGAGTTTCGGTACGTAGATCGCCCATCGCTGCCACCAGGTGCGCAGGAACCGCCCGGCCCACTGGTCGAAGGACACCAGGTCGAGCACCCGCCAGACCGTGAGAAGCGCGGTCACACCGATGAGGGAGAGCGCGAGCGACGGCCACCCGAGCCAGCGCCACCAGGCCAGCAGCGCCAGCACGGTCAGCGTCGTGCGAGGGTGGAGCACGATCTGGGCGACCAGCCAGCCCGCAGCCTTGACCACCCACCACAGGGCCAGGAACACGACCGCCGCGGCTGCCAGGGTTTCCGCGATCGCCGCCAGGGCCTTGCCGAGCTTGTGCAGCGCCCAGACCACGACGGCCAGGCCGACGCCGCCGAGGAACAGGGTTGCGAAGGTGTGGGCATCCATCACCGACCACCCGCCTTGGGCATCGGGAGCGGCAGCCGACCGGCGCAGTCGGCACACTCGGTGTCGCCGGGCATCAATCGAGCGAACTTCTTGCAGGCAGCGCACCGCTTCGGGGCGCGGCCCGTTGACACGCGAGCGTTCGCGTTGTCTATGGTTTCCATTGTCTGCTCCGTCAGGTGTGGACAGCGCAGAAGCGGGAGGGTTGGTAGCCAGATTCCGCTTCTGCGCCTTATGTTTTTGGGTCATCCGCACGAGGACGTGTTTCACCGCCACACGTCCCAGCGTGCGTTTTCTGTCTGAAGTGGACTTCTCAGAATCGGTGGGTGGCGCCTCCCGCGCAGAGTCGACAGATGTGCACCTTGTCGCGCAGGAGCCGGTGCAGTTGGCCGCAGCGCAGGCAACGACGGCGAACGAACCAGCGACGCCGAGAAGCCCGTAAGCTGGTGGGCACCGCTGTCACCTCCTTGTGGGTGTGCGGAAGGCAGGGGAGCGGATGGGCCGTCGAATTCCGCATCCGCTCCCGTGCCGACTCATCGCGAGGCGCTCTCCTCGTTTCGGCGCGCGACATAGGAGCCCTTGGAACGCAACGTGATGACCAGGCCACGTTCACGAAGAATCCTGGTCGCGTGGCGAGCGGTGCCCAGCGAGACGCCGTATTCCGTGGCGAGAGTCCGTTCGTTGGGCAACGGCGCATCGGGCGGCAGGTTGCCCGACGCGATCCGGTCCGTGAGTTGTTCCGCCAGCCACAGGTACACGTAGCCGGGCTGGTTCCTGTCTGATTGCACTGCTTACCCCTCTTGTTTCTGAGCTGCTGCGGCGTCCAACTCGTTGCGCCCTTCCCGGAGTGCCTCTCCCAGCCCGATCAGCGCGTCGTAGTCGACGAGCAGGACGACGGGGAACGCCTTGCCGAAGCGGACTTCGACGCGGTTGGCGTAGGGAAGTGTGCGTGTACGGACCGGAAGGTCCGAAGTGACGTGAATCTGTACAGTGTCGCGCATCCTGGCCACGCCCTACGCGGCCGCGGGCATTGACTTGCCGTTGCTGGCCTTGCCGTTGGTGGCGCGGGGAGCGTGCATTTCCGCGGCGCGCAGACTGAACTGGACACGGCCGTTGTTGTCGTACGCCGTCGCAGTCAGCCTCTCGAAGACCACCGGGCGGAAGGGGAGTCCCGGCACGGTCTCCGGCGGAACCGGCTGCACGTCGGCCGCGATCTTGACCACGGTGCCGGTGTTCTTGCCCTTGGCCGAGGGGTCGGTGACCTGCACGTTCCACACGAGCTTGCCGGTCACGCTGTCCTTGGCCGGGGTCTTGTTGCCGTTCTTGTCCCAGTCGAACGCCTGCTCGACACCGAGCACGAAAGCGCCTTCGGGGAAGATGTCGTCGAAGGGCACCGTGAAGCGGTAGCCACCAGGGATAGCCATGGACTTGCCTCCTTGGGCTGGTGCTGCCGGGCCGATCCCGGCAACCTGCCACCCAATCTCCCCTGATCAGGAGGACAAGATCACCACACGGCAGGACTTCTTGGGACGTCTCTGATAGTGTCAAGACGTCCCAACAAGTCCCGAAGGGGTGGGCATGCCGAACGAGCGGCTACGAGACGCCTTGCTGCGCAACGGTCTGACGCCGGAACAGGTGGCGAAGGCGATCGGGGTGGACCCGAAGACGGTCGAACGGTGGATCACCAAGGGGAGGACGCCCTACAAGAAGCATCGGCACTCGATTGCCGCCCTCGCCCACGAATCCGAGAACTACCTGTGGCCGGATGCCGTGCAGCCTGAGAAGGCAGCCGAGATCAGCGGCTCCGAAATCATCAAGGTCTACCCGCACCGGCACGCCGTTCCCCGCGACACGTGGACGCATCTCCTGGACAAGGCTGTGCACGAGGTCGAGATCCTGGTGTACGTCGGCATGTTCCTGACCGAGGACCGCGGCATCCTGCGCAAGCTGGAGGACAAGGCGAACTCAGGCGCGCGGGTCCGTCTCCTCTTCGGCGACCCCAACAGCGCGGCCATCACCCGCCGCAGCGTCGAGGAGAACATCGGGAAGAACGCCATCACCGCGAAGGCTCGGCAGGCGCTGCTCTTCTTTCAGCCCATCGCGGACGTCGAAGGTGTGGAGATCCGAACCCACGGAACTACTCTGTATAACTCCATATACCGCTACGACGACGAGATGATCGTGAACCCGCACGTCTACGGCTTCCAGGCCCCGCACGCGCCAGCTCTGCATCTGCGGAGGCTCTCGGGCGGAGACCTGTTCGAGACCTACTCGGAAAGCTTCGAGGCCGTGTGGAACACGTCGAAGCCCGCGAAGTGGTAGGCAGAGGTATGCCGAAGCGCGACTACTACGACGACCCGAACGCCCCGCGCGCGAACAGCTTGGTTCCGGCCGTGTCCGCGGTTGTGCTGGACGAGCAGGGGCGGATTCTGATGATCCGTCGAACCGACAACGATCTTTATGCCATCCCGGGCGGGGCGCAGGACATCGGGGAGACCGTGAAGGAAGCGGTGATCCGGGAGACGCGCGAGGAGACCGGAATCGATATCGAGGTCACCGGTCTCGTCGGCATCTACAGCGACCCGAAGCACGTCATCGCCTACGACGACGGCGAAGTCCGGCAGGAGTTCTCGATCTGCTTCCGCGGTCGGCCGCTTAGCGGTCGTCTTCAGACGAGCAGCGAGAGCAAAGAAGTACTATGGGTAGAATTAAAAAGAATTGATAGCATGAATATCAATGATTCGATTAGATTGCGTATCTTGCAAGGTATCTCTGAGTGTGAATATCCTTTCTATATGTAAGGGACATGTCGTCGATGCTCGTTAACTATCCGTTGAATCTTCACGTCTCCTTGGAGTATTTGAAGCAATCTTGTTGAAGGTTGACCGGACTCTCGGGGCGATCGATTCTTTGAATATTTCACCAAATGTCCGATATTCATTTCTTGTGTTTGATTTGATTAACTCCATTTGCGTGTGAGCCTTTTCTTCAGGGTCCTGTGCAACCTCCCCTATTGCTGCTAGTGCAATCTCGGGTACTGCTTCTGTTGCAACGCTTAAGAGTCTTTCAATGGGGACAGATTCCATACTCTGGTCTACGTTTACTATATCTGCCCAGGCCACGGGCTCATATCTGGCTAGCATGGATAGCGAAAATAAGGAAGCCCACCAAGTCAGTATTGGATGCATGTTAAGTGCATAACCAGGAAGGGTTGGAAATACAAGGTTTCTTCCACGGTATTCCGTTCCGTGGATAGCTGCAAATCCTCCCATCTCGTATTTCCGACGCGGTGTAAGGTAAAAAACGCCAGGACCGTGCCCCCGGCAGACCCCTTGCTCGTAGCTCAAGGGGCGCCCCTGTAGGGGCCATATTGCTGGGTAGTGAGCGAGAAAATCACTCATACTCGCATCAAGAGAGGGAACTCCTTCAAGTATTATTTTCCAAGCTGGTCCAAAATCTCCCGATGGTCCGACTTTGTCGTATCCCTCTGAGAGATCTAATGGCGGGATGTGTGTCTTATCGATCGGATATTCTCTCATTTCTGGTATTGACGACAGGATTCGGGTCAGAATTACTGGCTTTTCAAGTGATGGAGAGTTGAGTATCTTCGCCAGTTGTGTAAAACTTCCTGAACCGTTATTTCTGACTAGTAGGTTGGCGATCTTTCCGGATGACGATGCTTCTCCGATATTTGGAATACGTATCCCGTGTCCTTTCAGCTTCCAATCAGTATCTGGTGCTGCTGCGGCGATTGATCTGCCGAACTGGGATAATCCATAGAATAGTGTGACGGGTCTAGTCTCGTAGCCCATGCTGTTAGCGGCGCGGAAGTACTGCTCAGCTTGTTCCAATGATGTAAGAAATGTCCTCCTTCGGTTCTTGTCGGATTTCGCCTGTCCTGGAGGGTTCGACCGAAGCTGCCGTATCTTGGACCAAGTCTCGCTGTCAATCATGGATTTACTGTACTTCCCCGATCAAGTGGATTTGCGAGGGAGACAGGCCGATGGGTGAGCGACTCAGTGAACACCAACGGTCAGCAGCAACTCGGTGGTCTGGTTACGCGGTCTGCTTTTCCGTTGTCTTGCCGAACTTGGCTCTATGGGATCAAGGCGCGCCGCCGTCGGCGGCGCGCTCGGCCCGTCACCCTGGCAGCCAGGCCCGTACCCGGCGCGGCGCAAGCCGGGCTGCCGCTCCGCTCCGCCCGGCGAGCCGCGCGGCACAACTGGGGAGCCGTGCCCGGCAACGCCGCCGACGACAGCGCGCAGAAGACCGCGACCAAGTCCGCGGAGCAACTGGCCGGCTGCGCCTCACCTAGGGACCCTCGCTTCTGATCGTCTAACGCCGTGCTACCGGCATCAAGGGCGCCTACGGCGTCGCTACGCGATGGGCCAAGGCCCACCCTTGACACCGGCATCACGGCGCTAGGTGCGGCAAGGGCGAGGGGGAAGGGGGCGAGTGGCCCCCGAGATCTTTCGGGACCGTTGTCGGCTCACGACAGGAGGCAGGATGCGCCGGACGTCAGCAGGACCGAACCAGCTCACGCTGTGGACCAGGGCGGAGCTGGGGACCATTTGGGGACCACACGCCATGCGCGATGCCGAACGAGCCGCAGGTGAGCGAACGTCACTTGACGCTATGAAACGCTGCCTGACCTGCGGAAGCGCTTACTCCAACGTCCTGGGGGTCAAGGGGTCGCAGGTTCAAATCCTGTCGTCCCGACGGTCGATGGACTGAGAAAGTCCAGGTCAGGGCCCTGTTTCTTACTTCGGTGAGACGGGGCCCTGATTGCTGTCCGGGGCTTGTCGTCTCACATTTTCTCACGAACGCTTGTACTGCTTGTCAGCCGAGAAGCGTGTCCAGCTGGTCGGCGGCCTCTTTGAGGTGCTCGGCGTTGGGATGGATGTACACACGCTTGGTGAAGCTCAGGTCCGCGTGGCCTGCCCAGGCGCTCACGATCACGTCGGGCACGCCCGAGGTCGCCAGGTAGGTCAGGCAGGAGTGCCGGGCGTCGTAGGGACGCACCTTGCGGACCCTCGCGGCGGCCATGAGCTTGTAGGTCTCCCGGCGTAGCTTGTCGGTCTTCCACGGGGCGCCCTGCTCGTCGACCAGCACGTACCCCGAGTCGAGATACACCGATCCGGCTACGAGCTTCTCCTGTGCCTGGCGGGCCTTGAGCGACTTCAGCGCGGCCACGACCGGGCTGGGCAGGGGCAGGGTGCGCTTGCCCTTCTCCGACTTCGGTCCCTTCTCCTCGACCTCGCCCTCCACGAGGGTTCTGGTGTTCTCGACCCGGATGGTCTTGGCGACCAGGTCGACGTCTGCGGACCACCGCAGCCCGCAGACCTCGGCCGGCCTCATTCCCAGCAAGGACAGCAGCATCGGCGCTTGGAGGCGGTGTTCGCGTGTCGCGGCGACGAAGGTCTTCACTTCGTCCGCGCTCCAGGGGACCCGCTTCGCCTTCGCTTCGGCGGCCTTCCTCCGTGCTTCCCTCGGGATCTGCGTGTATTGGGCGACGTTGCGGGCGACCAGTTTGCGCCGGACCGCGACGTTGAGGGCCGAGCGAAGGCGACCGAGAGTCAACTGGACCGATCGCGCGCTGAGGCCGGTGCCGACCTTGCCGCCGCGCTTGCGACCGGAAGTAAGCATCCAGCTGACCAGGCTGTCGATGTCCTCTTCGTCGAGCTGCTGCAGGCGCCGGTCACCGAGGCGCTCTCGCACGGGCAGGAGGGCGTCGGCGTAGTTCGCAGCGGTGGCCTTCTCGACGTCGATGGTGGCTGACTTGAGCCACGTGTCCAGCCAGTCCGAGACGGTGAGCTTGTCCGGGGCGACGAACGTTCCTTCGTCGGTCTGGTGCTTGATCTTGGCGTACTCGGCTCGGGCCTCCTTCTTGGTGTCGTAGGTTTTGGTCAGCTGTCGCCGCTTGTCCGATTTCGGATCGCGGCTGATGTCGATGACGAAGCGGTATCTGACCGTCCCGTCCTTGAGCGTGATCTTCGAGCTACTCCTACGAGTTGGTGGCGCGCGGGGAGTTCCCGCCAGGGTGATCAAGGTCGGCAGTCGCTACCGGGTAATCACCGAATCGATCGTCTGCGCGCTGTCCGAGACGTCGCTTTGATCAGTACGCGTCGACCGAGAGCAACTCGGCCAGCGGGATCATGCTCGATGCGGGCTAGCCAAGCCTGCTGAGGACCTCTGACCACGGCGGCGGTGAGGAGACTCTGGTGGCGGTCACGAACAACAAGCGGCCGAACACGGCGACCTGCAGCGGATCGAACTCGAGTCGGGCCCGGCTGCGGTGCGCTCGGATCATGTCTCGGGTTCGGCCGCCGGGGCGATCGGGGAGGACACCCAGGAGAAAGAGCGTGTCTGCGGAGCCGAAGAGATCGGCGGCAGCCCAGTCGCCGCGGACCTCGGCTCCGCCCAGCCTACGATCCGCGATGGGGGCGGACTCGAAGAGAGCGTCCTCAGCGACGCTCCCGAAAAGAGTCCGGTCGGCCGGACCTTGAGTCAGGTTCGCGAAGAGGATTGGTGAGGCATCCACCGGCTCCTGGACGAACACCTGTCGGACCGGCGGTTCCCGCCGTGCCACGGGAGGTGGCAGGATGATCTCGAACAAGTCTGCCTTGACTTCCTCTTCGCCCGTATACGTCCACGTCATGGTCACCGGGTGGTGATCGTGCCGCTGAGACCAGCCAAGAATCTGGTTCAGGCGTCTCCGCTGTTCAGCGGATGGCGCGCTCTTCTTGTGCCGTTTGCTGGACCGTCCCCGCGCCTCTCCCGCTAGGCGATTCCCGCTCTCTTGCGGGAATCGGAACAACAAATCGGGCCGCACGCCCTTTCTCAGGTAGTAGTCGGTGAGTTCATCCGGGAGCACATCGAAGTGCTCCAGAGTGTCCTCGTTGCCTGGCCAGGCGTAGTGCGCCTGCACGGCCGCCGTCAACACCCCGAGTCCGAGCGATTCGATGAAGAATGCGCTGATGTGCCGCGCACTCGACAGGAGATCGTGTTGGCGCACCGTCAGGGTGCGACGATTGCCGCCGCGCAGGTAGCTGAGCAAGAGTCGTAACTCGTGCTGGAGCACGTGATAGTTGCGCACCCGGCGCAGCGGCGCGGCCAGGGTGTTGATCGTGACCACGTCGTCGAGATTCACCTGCAGGTCTTCCTCGCGCGTCAGCCGGACCTTGTCCGCGACGAGCAAGCCCTCTCGGGTGTATCTGGTGGTGCAGGAGAAGACCCGAAGGCTGGTGTGAGGCACGACAGGCACTCTATCCGTGGGCGATGGGGCGAGCGCGCGGTTTGATCAGAAAGGGCATGTCGTGGGACGCCGACGCTGTCCGCCGAGCGGACTCGCGATGATTGGGGGACGCTGTCGGGAGCCCATGGGGAGCGGGTCAGGCTGGATGTGGTGCGCCATCACGTGTTCGGGTCTGTCTCCCGCCGCCGTCGGCGTCGGGTGTCACCGCGAAGGGGACGGTGTCCTGTCCGGGTGGTAGGCGGCGCAGGTCCGGCAGGCCCACCTCGACGAGGAACAGGCCGCCCGGTCGCAGGTGTGCGGCAGCGTTGCGGAAGACGTCGACCTGTCCGTCCTGTGTGGTCACGTTGCTGATGGTGTTGAACACCAGGTAGACCAGCGAGAACTGACCGGCCACCCGGGTCGCGGTCATATCGCCGATCACGACTTCAACCGCGTCGCCGCCCGGCTTGCTCGCGATCCGCGCCGCCATCGCCCGGCTCAGCTCGATGCCGCTCACCGGCACGCCCCGCGCGACCAGTGGCACGGCGATTCGCCCGGTCCCGACGGCGAACTCGAGTACCGGGTCGTCGGCCAGGTCTTCGAGGACGTCCACCGCGGGTGTCACCACCTCGGGCGCGTTCGCACCGCCCGGGGTGTCGTAGCATGCGGCCACGCTCTCGGGGAACCAGCCGTCCCTCGGGTCATCTTCTGCACTCGCCTCACCGGTCACGGTCGCCGACGCTACGCCCGCGAACCTGGGCTCCTCACCCCATTTTCGACACCCCGGTACGGCCACGACACCCGATCGATTGTTGCCATTGGCGGGGAGTCGACCTCGTGATCGGGGGCTCGTTCAGAGGCGTTGGTCGGCTCAGGCAGGACGATGGAGCCGGAAAGCTACGCGCGTAGCCGGAAAGGCCCGCGCGTAGCAAGTTAGGGATCAGGACATCTGATGCCGATATCGGGACCTCCGGCCGGATCGTACGGTGCGTAACCACATTGATCACGCACTGTAGTGATC
>NZ_VJWX01000173.1 GCF_007713715.1 Amycolatopsis rhizosphaerae | reverse complement strand
GGCGCCACCCGGTCAAGAAACCGCACCACGGCAAGGACAGCGGGCACGGCAAGGGCCGTGACGGCTACTCCGCCGACCCGGAGCAGTTCCACGCCTACACCAAGAAGGCGGACCACATCGCCGCGGAACTGCGCACGGTCGGCTCGCGCACGGTGCACGCGGTGACCGGGATCGCCAAGGACAGTTTCGGGCAGGTCGGCAGGGAAACCGGATTCTCCGACGCGCTCGGCGACTTCAGCCGCTCGCTGGAGAAGCAGGTCAAGGCCACCGGGCAGCGTGCTCAGGACCTCGGGGAAATGACCACCAAGGCCGCGCAGAGCTACCGGGGACACGAGGACGCGACGATCCAGGAACTCAAGAGCGCCGACATCTCGGGCGTGCTGGGATAGGCAGGAAAGCACGATGGACACCGCAACCATCGCCACGCTTTTCGCGGGCGAACTGAAGACGCACCAGGACAAGCTCGAGGGCAAGGCGGGCGAGTCACAGGCCGCGCAGACCGCGCTCGAATCGGCGGCCAGGGCGATCATGGAGCAGCACGACACGCAGCGGAAGGCCGCGCAGTCGCTGCTGACGCACTGGGAGAGCAAGGCCGCCTCCGGCTTCGAGGGGAAGTCCGCGAAGTTCGGTGACGACCTGACCGTCACGGCGGAGGCGAGCGCGCGAGCCGCCAAGATCGTGTCCGAGGTCACCGAGGCACTGGCCGCCCGGCACGGCGCGACCGGCGCACTCGTCGACGAGTTCGTCCGCCGGGCCCAGGCGCTGCTCAAGGCCGGGCACGCCCTCGCCGGGGCCGCCGTGCCGGGTGCCCTGTTCAAGGCGCTGGGCGAGGTCACCGACCTGGCGGGCCGGTATCTCAAGGAATCCTCCGGGCACCTCAAGGACGCCCGCAGCGAGATGGAGGACGCGGCACGCAAGCTGCGGGCACTGGAGAAGGACCTGAACTCCGACGGCGTCGCCGATCCGGGGCAGGCGCACCACAAGCCGGTGCACCCGGGCAAGGGGCACGATAAGGAGCCGAACAAGAAGCACGGCAAGGAGCCGAACAAGAACCACGGCAAGGAGCCGAACAAGAACCACGGCAAGGAGCCCACCAAGACGGATCCGAGCCAGTCGGCGAAGGTCGACAAGATCCTTGCCGACGCCCGCGCGAACCTCGGCTACCACGAGGGTCCGAACAACCAGAACAAGTGGGGCCCGACCGGGCAGCCCTGGTGCTCCTACTTCGCCACCTCCATGTGGCGCGAAGCCGGTGTGGACATCCCGAAGTACGGGTTCACCGGCGACGTCTACAAGTGGGGCGAGCGGCACCACCTCGCCTACGACCGGCAGGACCTGGCCAAGCAGGCCCGCCCCGGTGACACGATCCTGTTCGGCACCGGGCCGACCTGGAGCGGCAGCGAGCACATCGGGATCATCGAAAAGGTCGAGGGCAACAAGATCACCACGATCGAGGGCAACTCGAACGACCAGGTGATGCGCCACACCTACACGCTGCCTCGGGACGCGCATCGGTTCTACGGAGGGGTGCACCCGCAATGACGATCACCGGAAGCGCGCGGCGCGACGGTATTTCCGTGGAGGTCGCTCCGGGGGGTGCGCTGCGCGGGCTCGAACTCTCCCCGGACGCGCTCCGCGGCGGCGGTCCCCGCCTGGCCCGTTCGATCCTGGCACTGGTGCGTGAGGCCGGTGCGCAGGCGAACGAACGCGCCAAGCACGTCATGGCCGAGGAGCTCGGCGGGCTCGGCAAGGACGATCTCGCCGCACTGGGCCTGAACCAGGAAGCGTCGTTGACCGAGGCCGCGGAGGCCACCACACCGGACCGGTGGAGGGTCTGATGGACACCGACGAACGCAGTATCGACGAGCTGATCGAGATCGCCGAGGAGATCCCGGACCGCCTTGGCCTGTCGGCGGGGATGGCCGCACTGCGCGGGACGGCGCGGGGCGAGGGAATCTCGGTGGCGGTGGACGTGCAGGGCATGCTGGTCGACCTGGAGATCGGTGACGAGGCTCTCGCGCTGGGCCCGGAGCGGTTGGCGGCGGAGATTTCGCGGCTGAGCACGGAGGCGGGCACCAAGGTGCTGCGGGACGGGCTGCGCGCGGTCAAGGCCGGTTGTGTGCCCGCCATCGCCGAGGCGGTCGAGGGGTTCCTCGACATCGAGGAGGAACCCGAAAAATCCACAGTGGAGGAACCGGCGAAGTCCACAGTGGAAGAACTGTCGCCTGCGCCCCGGCGGGCAAGGCCTGCCGCGGACGACGAAGACGAGGAGGAGGGCTTCGTCCTCCGCCGCGTCTGAACCGCCCGAGGATCAGCCGCTCGACCGGGCTGCGCGGAACGGTAGGGTTCCCCGGAGTCCGCCGTGGGTGCGGAAAACCCGCGGAGGAGTGAGCCCGGTTGAGCGCTGATCTTGGTACCGGTCCGGCAGGTCCCGTGTTCCGGCCCGTGGTGGGCCGCCCGGCGACGGAGGACCCGCTCGTCGCCTCGCTGGTGGAGGCCTCGATCCGCCTCACGAAGACCGGGCTGCCGAAGGTCGCGGTGCTTCTGGCGTTCATCGTGCTGGCCGCTTCCCTGAAAGCCGGGTCCGCCCTGTTGCCGCTCTACGCGGTCGCGGTGACGCTGATCGCGCTGATGTTCTTCTTTCTCGCCTACTCTTCCTTGCGAGTTCCCCTCGGGGCGCGACGGCGACTGGTGCGGGAGCCGGTGCGCGAGGTGGTTCTGGGCGGCGACGATCTGCTCGAGACGCGGCGGTCGGTGTACGTCCGGCTCGCCCCCGACAGCTGGCACCGGATGCGTCTGGGTTCGGTGGTCCGGGACTTCCTCGCGCGGGAACGGCGCGTGTTCGTGCTGGGGCCGGACGAGTCCGGACGGGCACTGGTGTTCCTTCCGGGCTCGCCGGTCGGCGGCCTGGCGAAGACCCGGCGGGAACCGCCGCGCGGGGCGAAACCCGTGTCGGCCCTTCCGTGGAAACCCGGGGCCCCCAAGGACGACCCTGTCCGGCCCTGGTTCGCTACCAGCAGCGTCTTTTCCTTGTGGTCGCCGCGTTCCTGATGCTCGTCGTGGTCTGGGTCGCGCTGTACCTGCCCTCGCGGCTCACGCGGCTCGGCGACGACGCCGACCTGACCGGCGTGTTCCTGCTCGTGTACGCCGCGGTGCTGGTCTACCTGGCGGGCAAGGTCCTGGCGCGGAGGTCACGGGTCGGCAAGGCGGCCCGTGCGGCCGACTGGACGCCGCTGCGCGTCACGTTGGACTACGAGCCGCCCCGGGACAAACGAGCGCTCACCATTCCCGGCCGGGTGTGGGCACCCGACGGAACCCAGACTCCGGTGCAGCTGCTCAACGTCACGATCAATCTCGCGATGGCCGCCTACCTGTCCGGGCAGCTGTGGGTGATCGGCGCTCCCGGGCGGGGCGACCTCCTGATCGGACTGCCCGGTTATCCGATGCTCGGATCGGCCAGGCTCGGTCCGCCGCGCTGAGTTCCGATCGTGGTCCTTTCCGCGCCCCGGCTCGCGTTCCGACACCGGTTTCCCACGGACCGGACTGGCCAGGCTCGGCCGTCTAGCATGAGGCCGTGAACAGCAGGCCGGACAAGGAATCCCCCGCCACTCTCTCGTTCCCGAGCAGGGCGGTGCACGCCGGGAACGCGGTCGACCGGGGGTCGGGCGCCATCCGGACGCCGATCGTGATGGCGAACTCCTACGCGCTGCCCGAGGACCCGTCCCAGGTGAGCTGGTCCGGTACCGACATCCCGCTGTACACCCGTAACTCGGGCGCCAACCAGCTTGCCCTGCAGGACAAGCTCGCCGCGCTCGAAGAGGGGGAAGACGCCGTCGCGCTCGCGAGCGGGGTCGCCGCGCTGCACGCGGTGTTCTTCACGCACCTGCGCAGCGGAGACCACATCGTGGTCTCCGACGTGACCTACGAGGCGACCTGGCGGCTGTTCGCCGAGATCCTGCCCGCGAAGTACGGGATCGAAGCCACCTTCGTCGACAGCAGCGATCTGGCCGCCGTCGGGGCCGCGATCCGCGGCAACACCCGGCTCGTGCACGTCGAGGCGATCGCGAACCCGACCACCAGGGTGACCGATGTCGCGGCCTGCGCCCGGATCGCCCACGCCGCCGGAGCCCTGCTGGTGGTGGACTCGACGTTCACCCCGCCCCCGCTGTACCGGCCGCTCGCCGACGGTGCCGACCTCGTCGTGCACTCGCTGACCAAATACATCAACGGGCACGGCGACGCGATGGGCGGTGCGGTGATCGGCGCCCGCGAGCTGATCGGCCCGATCAAGTCGGAGGCGATGGTCGACGTGGGCGGGGTGATCTCCCCGTTCAACGCCTGGCTGATCTCCCGCGGCGCGGTCACCCTGCCGCTTCGCTTCACACAGCACCTGACCTCCGCGCGCCGGATCGCCGAATTCCTCGCCGTCGATCCGCGCGTCGCGTTCGTCGAATACCCCGGGCTGTCCTCGCACCCGCAGCACGAACTCGCCGCGCGGCAGTTCGGCGGACGCGGTTTCGGCGCCATGATGGCCTTCTCGGTCAACGGCGATCCCGCGACGCAGAACCGTTTCGTGGCGAACCTGCGCCTGATCACCTCCGCCGTCTCCCTCGGCCACGACGAATCGCTCATCGTCCACGTGGGCACCGAGGGGCCGCGGGTGGCGGCCTATCCCGAGCCGTTCCGGAAGTGGGGGCACCTGCGTTTCTCGGTGGGCCTGGAAGACCCGGACGACCTGGTCGCCGATCTGGCCGCCGCACTCGACGCGACCTTCGGGCGGTAGGCCGTCCGGGTTACGCAACCCTCGTTTCGGCTGGTGGAATCACCGATAGCCGTAGGCCTGCCAGTTTTCGATGACCCGGCGCTGCAGTTCCGCCGACCAGCTGTGCGCGAAGTCGGAGGCGACCGGCCGTTCCCCCGGGCCGAACCGGTCGGCGAGCAGGCAGTTGTGGACCACCTTGCTCGCGTGGTAGGTCAGCCGCTCGTGCGCGTCGAGGTAGATCGGGAGGATGTTCTGCGGCTCGTTGGCGAAATGCACCTCGCCGAACTCCGGATGCGCCCGGCTGGCGAAGGCCCAGATGACCTGGCGCGGGTCGGAGATGTCGATGTCGTTCTCCACCAGGAGCAGCTTGGGGACGCCGAAGGCCAGTTTGCCCGCGCCGAACACGACCTCGCCGACCCGGCGGGCCATCTCCTCCGACGAGAGGCCGGTGCGTTCGTGCCAGTCGGTGTCGAGCGAAACGACCCACCAGTGGTTGGCCGATTCCAGCACGCCCCAGCAGGCCGCCACGGGCACCTCGGCTTCGCGCAGGACGTGCGTCATCTCCGCCGCGTGCGGCATGCCCCAGCCGGTGTGGTCCTCCTCGACGGGGGCCCCGGCCACGGCGACGGGCAGGATCGCGTCGTTCCGGTAGGTCACCGCGGTGACGTGCAGGACCGGCTTCGGCGACGAACTGCTGCGGTCGAGGTAGCCCGGGTACTCGCCCATCGGTCCCTCTTCATGGGTGTCCGTGTGGGAGACGTAGCCCTCGATGACGATCTCGGCGGTGGCGGGCACCAGCAGGTCCACCGTCTCCGCGCGGACGAGGTCGAGCGGCTCCCCGAAGTACGCGCCGAGGTAGTGCGACTCGTCCTCGCCTTCGGGCAGGGGCATGCCCCCGACGTAGGGCAGGCCCGGTTCGACGCCCAGCGCGACGGCGATCGGCATCGGCTCGCCCCGTTTCTCCCACTGCGCCTTGATGATGCCGAGGTGCTGGGGCGGCGGGATCAGGCAGGCGAGCCGGTTGCGGTCCACCAGCATCATCCGGTTGATCGACCAGTTCGTCCACGTGCCGTCCGGGGTCTTGGCGATGTTCATGCCATAGGTCTGGATGTAGCGACCGCCGTCGTCTCCGTGGATCAGCGGCGTTGGGAACTTCAACAGGTCGACGTCGTCACCGAGCAGGATGTTCTCCTTGCACGGCCCGGAATCCAGCACCCGCGGCGGGATCGGCTCGCGACGGCGCGCGTCGGCGAGGGCGGTGACGATGTCGGCGCCCTTCGCGTCCGCGGGAAGACCCAGGGCGAGGGCGATCCGGCTGTAGGTCAGTCCCGGCTGTGCCGACAGGCCACCGGGAGCGGCGAGCACCCGGAAACCCTCGTCGATCCCGGTGATCGTGGTGAACAGCGGTGCCGGAGCCCGCAGCTCGTAGGATCGGCGCGCGATCGCGCCGATCTCGAGGTTCCAGTCGACCTCCTGGCCGATCGGCTGCACCTCGCCGATCTTCTCCAGCTCGTCGATGAACTCGCGCAGGCTGCGCAGGTGTTTCAGCGGTGGTTTCACAGGATTTCCTCTTCCCGATTCGGTGGTCCGGCGGGCTCTTCGCCCCAGCGCGGCAGGTCCGGTACCTCGATGCCGAGCAGGTCCAGGGCCCGCCCCGCGGTGTGGTCGACGATCTCGTCCACGGTGCGCGGGCGCAGGTAGAAGGCGGGGACCGGCGGCATGACGACCGCACCGGCCTCGGTTACCGCCGTCATCGCCCGCAGATGGCCGAGCGTCAACGGCGTCTCCCGCACCATCAGCACCAGCCGGCGTCGCTCCTTGAGTGTCACGTCGGCGGCCCTGGTGAGCAGGTTGTCGCCGTTGGAGTACGCGACGGCCGAAAGGGTCCGGATCGAACACGGCGCCACGATCATCCCCATCGTCCGGAAGCTGCCCGATGCGATCGCGGCGCCGATGTCGGCGGGGCGGTACACCACGTCCGCCATCGCGGCGAGATCGCGCACGCTCAGGTCCGTTTCGTAGGCGCGCGTCTGCTGTCCCGCCGGTGTCACCACCAGGTGGGTTTCCACCCCGGCCTTGCGGGCGAGCTCCAGCACCCGTGTCCCGTAGGCGATCCCGGTCGCTCCGCTGATGCCCACCACCAGCCGGTCCGGTGTTCTTCGGCCGTCCATCGTCCTCCCTCGTTCCCTGCCAAGGACCACGGTAGGAAGCCGGGCCCCGGCCGGTCTTCGGTCGCATTACCGGCTTTTGCCGCCCGGAGAGCCGGTTCGCTTAGGTATGTTGCGGACATGCTCTACGGACGTGGTGCCGAACAGGCCGCTATCGACCGCCTGCTCGAAACGGCCAGGGAGGGCCGTGGTGCGAGCCTGGTCGTGGGCGGCCCGGCGGGTGTCGGGAAGTCGGCGCTGCTGGACTACGCCTGCTTGGCGGCATGCGGGATGCGCGTACTTTGGGCCAAAGGGGCGGAGTTCGAGGCGGAATTTCCATTCTCCGGGCTGCACATGTTACTGAACCCGGTTCTGGACCGGATTTCCGAATTGTCCGCTCCCCAGGCCGGTGCGCTGCGCGCCGCGTTCGGACTGGACGGCGGCGACGGCGGCAACCGCTTCCTGGTGGGGATGGCGGTGCTGACCCTGCTCTCCAAACTGGCGGAGGAGCGCCCGCTGCTCTGCCTGGTCGACGACGCCCACTGGCTCGACCGCTCCTCCGCGGAGACGCTGCTGTTCGTTTCCCGGCGGCTGGCCGGGGAACGCGTGGCCCTGCTGTGCGCGATGCGCGACGGAACCGGCGAGGAGTTCCCGAGCACCATGAGCGTGGTACGGCTGGCGGGCCTCGACCGGGCCGCGGCCGAGGAACTCCTCGCCGCACATTGTCCCGGTCTCGATTCCGGGGTTCGGAGCCGGATCCTGGCCGAGACGGACGGGAATCCGCTCGGGTTGCTCGAGCTTCCCGCCGTGCTCACCCCGGCGCAGCGGGCGGGTGAAGTGCTGTCCTTCACCTATGGCACGGTCGCCTTGCCACTGACCGCGCGGTTGCAGGAGGCGTTCGGCCGTCAGGCGGCGCGGCTGCCGGAGTCGGCCGCGACCCTCCTACTGGTCGCGGCGAGCGAGGAAAACGGTGACCTGTCTCTGGTGCTTCGCGCGGCCGCACGGCTGGGCGCGGACACCGACGATCTGGAAGCCGCCGAGGAATCGGGATTGCTGGTACTGCAGGGCACGAGCGTCCGGTTCAAGCATCCGCTGGCCCGCGCCGCGGTGGTCCAGAGCGCCACTCTTGCCCGGCGGCTGGCCGCCCATCGGGCGCTTGCCGCCGCGCTGGCCGGCTCCGACGCCCCGGACCGGCGGGCCTGGCACCTCGCGGCCGCGGCGACGGGACCGGACGAGCCGATCGCGACGCTCCTGGAGGAGACCGGATGCCGGGTCGCCGCGCGATCGGGGTACGCGGCCCAGTCCGCCGCGCTGGAACGGGCTGCGGAACTCAGCGTCGATCCGGCCGCCCGCGCGCGCCGGTTGGTCGGCGCGGCCGAGGCCGCCTGCCGTGCCGGGGAGTTGCACCGGGCAATGACCCTCGCCGGCCGGGTCGACCGGACGCGGGCCGCGCGGCTGCACCAGGTGCGGCTGGCCAGGGTCCGGGCCACCGTCGAGTTCGAAACCGGGTCGCCTGCCACGTCGGGCCGGCTCCTGCTGGACGCGATCGAGGACGATGCGGTGGTGCCGCGCGCCCTGCTGTCGTCGATGCTGGTCCAGGCCGCGCGAGACGGGTGTTTCGCCAACGATGCGGAGGTGATCGCCGAGGCCGCCCGGCGCCTCGCGAAGCTGGACGGCGGTTCGCCGCTCGCCACGGGCATCGAAGCGCTGGCCCGGCTGATCCGGGGTGAGCTGGCCTATGCGGTGCCGCGGATGCGGGAACTGGCCGTGCACGCGGTGAACCACACGGGTCCGGAGCTTGGCCCCGAGGAACGGCTCACCCTGGGCGGTCTCGCAATCGTTTGCGGCGACTACGAAATCGTGCTCGGGCTGTTCGAAAAGCTTGCCGCCGAAGCCCGTGCGGACAGCACGATCGGTCCACTGCCTCTCATACTGGAGTACCTGGCGCTGGCCGAGATCTTCGCCGGCCGCTTCCCGGACGCGCGGGAGCACGCGACGGAGGCCCTCGACCTCGCGGCAGGGCAGGGACATCTGCACCGCATCGACCACCTGCGGTGTGTGCTGGCCTGGGCGGCCGCGGTGGCAGGCGACGAAGACCGGTGCCGTGAACTCGCCGAACCGGCGTTCGCCCGCGCACTGGAGAGAGGGGTCTCGCGCACGGTCTCGCGCGGGGCCATGGCACTGACCTTGCTGGAAATGAGCCTCGGCCGGTACGAGCAGGCTCTGGACCGGATGGCGGCCGCCGGTCACAACCCGGTCGGCGCACTGCACTTCTCCCCCGAGCAGGTCGAGGCGGCCGTGCGCACGGGGCAGCCCGAACGGGCCGTCGAGCCGCTGTCGTATCTCCGGCGGTGGGCGGAGGCTTCCGGACAGCCCTGGGGACTGGCGATGGCCCGGCGCTGCGCCGCTCTGGTCGCCGGGGGAGACGAGGCGGAGGCACATTTCGAGGAGGCGGTCCGGCTGCACGGCGACGGTGTGCGGCCGTTCGAACGCGCGAGGACCGAACTCCTGTACGGGGAATGGCTTCGCCGTAGCCGCCGGAGGACGGAAGCCCGCACCCACCTGCGCTCCGCACTCCAGACCTTCGAACGGCTCGGCGCACCACCGTGGGCGAACCGGGCGCGGGCGGAACTGCGGGCGACCGGGGAGGTGAGCCTGGTGACCGTGGTCAAGCCGGGTCTCGACGGGCTGACCCCGCAGGAACTCCAGGTGGTTCGGCTGGCGGCACGGGGATTGTCCAACCGGGAGATCGGCGCCCAGCTCTTCCTGAGCCCGAAGACGGTCGCCTATCACCTGTACAAGGCCTACCCGAAACTCGGTGTGGCCTCGCGCCGCGACCTCTCGACACTGGCCCGTTGAATGGCGAAAGCGCTTTATGCATGACTTTCCGTGTTCTTCCCACCGCGCTCCGGTGTGACCGGTATCCTCCCGTTCGGCCCGATTCCTTGTCTCTGGGGGAGTCATGATCCGGTGGGACGACGTGTCGTGACGGAGAGGCTCGGGAAGGTCGATCGGTAGCTCCGGCTCTGGGGGGACGACATCGTGAACGCGATCGTGTTGCCGCGCTATGCCTTCGTCAAGGCGTGGGAATCCGGCGGTTACGGAAAACCGCATCCGGTCATCGGTACGGACGACCTGTGGCTCGACGGCTCCGCGAGGAAGCTGTTGCAGCGCGAGGTCGGCGGCCTGCTGGAAAAGGCGGGAGCCGCGGTCGACGGCGTGCCGACGCCGGAATTCCGGCGGAAGCTTGCGGTGCTCGCCCGTCCGGAGCGGGAGTGCTACGCCTGGATCTCGCACCACGGCGAGCCCGGCGCGGCGCTGGTCGCGGCGATCGGCGGGGAGGCGGTGCGGCTGGTGCGTGACGAGAAGAGCGTGATCCTCGACGCGGCGCGGGCCGACGATCTTCCCGGCACGGTCGTCGACGCGCTGCCCGATGCCCGAGCCGCGGATATCGGTGAAATCGTCATCCCGGTGTCGCAGTACTCCGCAAGGGGCCCGGCGACTTCGGAGGACTACGAGCTGACGATGGAGACCCGCCAGCAGAGGCCCGATCCGGCCGCCCGGGTGCGGGCGCTGATGAACGCGCCCCGCAGTGGCATGCACCAGTTGGCCGCGGCTGCCCGCGACCGGAGCGGGCAGCGGCGCCGCGGCCGGACGGTCACCGTGATCGACCTCGTCGAGGCGGGCCGGATCCTGAGCTACGTCGGACAGCCGCCGAACGGCGAGCCCATGCTGCACTGCGTTTCGGGTACCCGTCGAGCGCTGCTCTCCACCCTCGCCGCAGGCTAGTTCCGCGGCGTTTTCGCAGGTGAGGGGGCACCGGCCGGTAATGGCCGGTCGGCTGGCCTGGTCAGGCGGGCGGTACGAGACCAGCGTTGACGGCGCAACCGAACAACCGGGGAGCCGTTATGCCGACGACCGCAACGACCGACCAGCCGACCGTCACAGCGCTCACCGGCCGGGAACGCGAAGTGCTCCGGGGAGTCGGCCGGGGCCTGACCGATGCCGAGATCGCCGCCGCACTGGTCCTGTCCGTGGACGCCGTGGCCGGACACGTCGAGCGGATCCTGGCCAAGCTCGGGCTGCGCGATCGTTGCGCCGCCATCGTCCACGCCTTCGACAGCGGCTTGGTCGTGCCAAGCCAGGATTCGCGTCGGCACACGGCGAGCCCGGTGCCCCAGCCGGTACGGATCTCCGTGCTCGGCCCCCTGCGGGTCTGGCACGACGGGCAGCGCGTGGACGTGGGGCCCGCGCGTCAGCAAGCCGTGCTGGCCGCGCTGGCGCTGTGCCCGGACCGTGCGGTCAGCAGGCGGGAACTGCTCGACGGCGTGTGGGGGTTGGAGCCGCCGAACGCGAACGTGGTGCCGGTCTACGTCTATCGGCTGCGCAAGATCCTGCACCGCGACGGTGACCCGGACTCGGTGATCACGCGTGACCGGTGCGGCTACCGGCTCGCACGCGGCGCCGCGCAGGTGGACGTGACGCGCATGGAGGAACTCGTCACCGCGGCGGAGGCGGCCGCGCGAGCCGGGGAAGTGGACGAGGCCGTGCGTGCCTGCTCGCAGGCTCTGGACCTGTTCGCCGGTGAGCCGCTGGCCGGCCTGCCCGGGCCGTTCGCCGAACTGGAACGCCTGCGGTTAACCGAACGCAGGATCACGCTGGCACAACGAAAACTGGACTGGCAGCTGAGTCTGGGGCAACACCGCGAGGCGGTCGCCGAACTGTCCGCACTGGCCGCGGAGCAGCCGCTGAACGAACCGGTCGCCGTGATGCTGATGCGCGCACTGGCCCGCGGCGGCCGTCGCGCCGAAGCACTGGCCGTGTTCGACCGCATCCGCCGCCATCTCGCCGAGAACCTGGGCGTGCCCCCGGGCGAGACGCTGCGGCGGACGCGACTGGCGGTGCTGCGCGACGACTGCGTCGCCATCGGCGCCACTCCGGCGAGGACCGCGGTGACGACGGCCACCGGGTCGTGTTGAGGACGCTCCGATGAGAAGGCCAGCTTGCGCGTATCCACACGGCCACCGGCGGAAGGGAAAACCGAACCGTGATATCGGCGCGGTGACGGTCAGGGGCGCTGCTTGGCGTTTTCGATGCGTTCGCCGTTGGATGACGATTCGTGCCATGTGATGCTCCTTCATCGAGTTTCGGGCCTTTGCGTGGAATCCGGCCTGGGTGGTTCCCGTGCTTGTCGGTGTGGGAGTCACCGCTTTCACGCGGGAGCAGCGACCGTGCTCCGGTCACTTTCCGGCCTGCGGCCTTCCGGGCAAGGCCGCAGGCGCTGGCTTCCGCCGGACACGGAACCATCCACCGCGCTCGCTGATTTCCCAGGAAGTGACTCTGCTGTTTCCGAAGTAAGGAAAAGGTACGGAAACAGTACGGATTATCGACGCGGATATTTGATGTCGGGTTGTGCATGTGTGGTAGAAAGCGTCAAGGACTTGTGGGCATTGGTTCGGCGCTGACCGTGTGACCTGGGCTCGCGGAGGGCGATCAACAACGTGAACGTATCGAGGAAGCCGGGTGCGTCGGATCCGGGCTGTTCGCCCCCAACGTTCTCTGATGTCCGCTTTTGGTGAGTGAGCAGGCGATGCGAAACAGCCGCCAGGCCCAGTTCGCCGACCGAAAGTCCGAACAAGATCTTTACCCTATGCGAGTAAGGGTTATCCAGCATTCGCTGGGCGGAAATGAGGGAGAAGACGTGAAGTTTGACCTGGGTGCCCAGACCCTCGGTAGGTTGACGAGCCAAACCCAGTCGGCATCAGGAGATCTGGGCACGCTGGTCCGGCAGCTGATCGCGGCCGTGGAGCCCTTGGAAGGCAGTTTCAACGGCGCCGGGCGGCAGAGGTTCGACATGTTCAAGGCGCATGCCGATGAAGTCACGGCGGATCTGAACTCATCGTTGAGCGCGATCTTGGGTGGCCAGTCCGGGATGGATCGGGCGTTCCACACCGGCGACACGGAGATGGCGGACCACGCGGCCTCGGCCGTCAGCAGCGCCAACTTCGATGCGGCCCGGTTCTCAGCCACCCACTAACCATACGACAGACAAGGGCGAAAGACAGTGAGTTCGGATCGACTCAGCTACGACACTGGTGCTTCCCAGCACGTGCAGGGCGACTTGGCCGGGATCGTTTCCCGGTTGGAAGCGACCATTTCCCAGCGGTCCGCGGACGTACGTGGCGCGATGGCGGACTTCACGGCCGATGGCGTGGCCGAGGAGTATCACGTGGTCGAGGACCGGTGGAACCGGGCGGCCACCGAGGTGCGTTCGATCATAAGCCTGGTGAAGACGACGCTGATGAACAACGATCAGACCGCTGCCCAGTCGCTGGCACAGGCGCGTTCGGCGGTGCAGGGCATCGGCTGAGGCTGGTGGCCTGTTGAGGAAGGGGGAACACGGGTGACGGGCTGGGACATCGACGTGACAGGGGTGCAGGG
>NZ_VJWX01000172.1 GCF_007713715.1 Amycolatopsis rhizosphaerae | reverse complement strand
TGGTGATGGAGTGCAGGGGGGCGGTCAGTGTCCTGGTGACCGGCTTGCCCTCCAGCGCCGCCACCGCCTGGTCCACGCCCTGCTGACCGATCATCGCCGGGTCCTGGGCGATCAGGGCCTGGTACTCGCCGCTGCGCAGTCCGTCCACTTCGGACGGGCTGGCGTCGAAGCCGACCAGGTTCACCTGGCCGATCCTGCCCGCGTTGCGCAGGCCGGTGGCCGCACCTTCACCGGTGTTGAGGTTCGTGGCGAAGATGCCGATGAGGTCCGGAGTGGACGCCAGCGCCGCGGTCACCTTCGCGGCCGCCTGCTCCGGTTCGTTCTGGGTGAACTGCACGCCGATCGACTTGAGGTTCGGGTGGTTCTTCAGCTCGTCGGCGAAACCCGCGGCCCGCGCCGCCGTCGTCGAGGTGCCCGCGATGGTGTCCAGCACCAGCACCGAACCCTGCTTCCCGCCCACCAGCTCGGCCAGTGTCTTCGCGGCGAGCTTGCCGCCCTCGGTGTTGTCGGAGGAGATCGAGGAGACCGCGATGCCGCTGTCCTTGAGCGAGGTGTCGACCTGCACGATCTTCGTGCCCCGGGAGGCGACCTGCTGGATCGGCGCGAGCATCGCGGTGTCGTCCGTGGGGGCGATCAGCAACGCGGCGGGCGGGTTCGAACCGAGCGCGTTGACCTTCTCCGTCTGCAGCGCGGCGTCGAACTTCTGCGGCGCCGACGTGGTCAGCGTGTACCCCAGTTTCTGCGCCTCGGCCTGCGCGCCGCACTGCATCGAGATGTAGAACGGCTCCGCCTGCACGCCCGGGATCAGCGCCAGCTGCTTGTTGTTCTGCACGCTGTTGCCGCCCGAGCCGCCGACCTGACCGGAACCGCACGCGGCCAGCAGCACCGCCGCCGCGGCCAGCGAACCCGCCGCGAGAACCTTCTTCATCGACTTCTCCCTACTTCGTTGTGGGGGATCAACGGGAATTGCGCTGCCTGCGGCGGCGCTGGTCGAACCACACGGCCGCGATCAGCACCGCGCCGACCGCGATCATCTGCCAGAAGTCCTGCACCTGCGTGATGTTGAAGCCCTTCTTCAACACCGCCGGGATGAACACCCCGATCACCGTGCCCAGCACCGAACCGACCCCGCCGAACAGGCTCGTGCCGCCCATCACGGTCGCCGCGATCGCGTTGAGGTTGTCCGTGGTGTGCGCGGTGATCGTGGTCGAGGCGTAGTAGGCCAGCGACAGGAAACCCGCGATGCCGGCGAGGAAACCGGTCAGCAGGTACACCTTGAGCAGGTGCGCCGTCACCCTGATACCGGCCCGCCGCGCCGCCTCCGCGTTGGACCCCACCGCGTAGGTGTACCGGCCGAAGCGCGTGGTGTGCAGCAGCCACGCGCCGACCAGGGTGATCACCGCGGCCACCAGCACCAGGTTCGGGACACCGCCCAGTGAGGTGCCGTAGCCCAGTGTCCTGTTCAGCACGGTCGGCACACTGCGCACGTCCGAGCCGTTGTTGAGCAGGTAGGCCGAGCCGAGCGCAGCCCCCATGGTGCCGAGCGTGACGATCAGCGGCGGGATCTTCGCCACCGCGATCAGGAAACCGTTGATCAGGCCCCAGATCGTGCCCGAGGCCACCGCGGCGGCCAGGCCGATCGCGATGATCCCCCAGCCCGCCGCGCTCGCGTTGCCGCCGGAGAGTGCCTCCATCGTCTTGCCGCAGACCATGCCCGAGAAGATCAGCACGGAGCCGACGGACAGGTCGATACCGGAGGTGATGATCACGAAGGTCATCCCGACCGACAGCACCAGCAGCACCGACGTCTCGATCAGCAGCGTCTGGAAGGTGAACAGGGTCGCGAACTGGGCAGGCGCGAGCACGGTGAACACCGCGATCAGGGCCAGCAGGACGAGGGCGATCCAGAAGGTGTTCGCGCCGACCAGCCGCTGCACCAGCGGGCGCTTGCCGAACCGGTCCTCCACAGTGGACTGGATCTCGGGAGTGGTTGTGCTCATGCGGCCTCCTGTGTCTTGCGGGACACCCGCGCCCGGTTGGCTCGCATGATCGGGGCTTCGCCAGTGTCGATCATGCGGCCTCCTCGTCCTGCGTCAACGCCCCGGTCATCGCCCCGACCAGGTCCTCCAACCTGGTGTCGGGACTCTGGAAGCGGGCGACCCGCACCCCGAGGCGCAGCACCTCGATCCGGTCGGAGACCGACAGCACCTCCGGCATGTTGTGGCTGATCAGCACCACCGCGATGCCCTGGTCGCGCACGCGGCGGACGACGTCGAGCACCCGCTCCCGCTGCACCACGCCGAGCGCGGCGGTCGGCTCGTCCATGAACACGACCTTGCTCGCCCACACCACCGAGCGCGCCACGGCCACGCTCTGCCGCTGCCCGCCCGACAGCGCGCCGATCGGCACGTCCGTGCTCTGCAGGGTCACGCCAAGGCGTTTGAACTCCTCGACGGCCTTGCGCCGCATCTCCGCCTTGTCCAGCATCCCGAGCCTGCCCAGGATGCCCCGCCGTCGGATTTCGCGGCCCAGGAACAGGTTCGCGGCGGGATCCAGTTCGGGCGCCACCGCGAGGTCCTGGTACACGGTCTCGATGCCGAGGCGACGCGCGGTGGTCGGGGAGTCGAGACGCACTTCTTCGCCATCGAGCAGGATCTGGCCCGAGGTGGGCTGCTCCGCGCCCGACAGGCATTTGATCAAAGTGGACTTCCCGGCCCCGTTGTCACCGAT
Source organism: Amycolatopsis rhizosphaerae (assembly GCF_007713715.1). Classification (GTDB taxonomy): domain Bacteria; phylum Actinomycetota; class Actinomycetes; order Mycobacteriales; family Pseudonocardiaceae; genus Amycolatopsis_E; species Amycolatopsis_E rhizosphaerae. The sequence goes on along the minus strand of NZ_VJWX01000172.1, from coordinate 10,655 downwards.
CAGCGCGGTGACCTCACCGGCCCTGGCCTGGAAGGAGGCGCCGCGCAGCGCCTCCACCGAGCCGTACCGCTTCACGATGTTCCGTGCGTCGAGCAGGACGCTGTCGGTCATGGACGACCTCCCGGTGCCGGCGGTCGGCAGCGGATGACGGTGAGCCCGCCCGACAGTTCGCTCTGCCCGGCCGCGTACGGCACGACCACCGTGTCTCCCCGGCCGAGCGGGAGCTCGCCACCGTGTTCGGTGCGCAACCGGCCCTGCCCGTCCAGTACGACGAGAACGGTGAACGACGGGTCCAGCGCGAGCGCGGGATCGGGCCGGAGCCGGTCGGCGCGGAAGAAGCCGGCCGCGCCGGGAACCAGCAGTTCCACCCGTTGCCCCGGCTCCTCGGCGGTGCGCCTGATCAGGGTTTCCGGGTCGTGGCCGGTGGTGTCCAGTGCCTTCAGCGCGGTGTCGAAGCCGATGCCGAGGTGTCCCTTTTCGGGACTGTCCAAGAAGTTCCGCCACTCGATGGTCAGCGAGAAGTCGGTGGGCTGCTGCAGTTCGACCACGAACACGCCCTCGCCGATCGCGTGCGGCAGCCCGGCCGGGATGAACACCGCGTCACCGGTCGAGACCGACACGCTGTTGAGGGCGCCGAGCATCGCGTCGGTGTCCTGGTCGCGGACCCAGGCGCCGATTGTCGCGGGATCGGTGCGCTCCCGGAAACCCGGGTACACGCGCGGGTCGTCCCCGCTGGTGCCGACCACGATCCAGGCCTCGGTCTTGCCGAAGTGCGAGTCGAAATGGCGCCGTGCGAAGCCGTCGGACGGGTGGAAGTGCACGGGAAGGCGCTGGCCCGCGTCGAGCAGTTTCACCAGCAGCGCGGTCGAGTCCGCGAATTCGGCGACGTGCGCCTCGCCCAGCCAGGCCGCCGGGTCGGCGTGCACCGCGTCGCGGAGCCACCGGCCGTCGGGCAGCGGGGTGAGCCCGCTTTCGGCCTGGCCGTAGCGGGTCGTGGTGGAGGCGACCCAGTCCTCCGGGCCGTACGCGGTGTCCGGGCCGGACGCCCCGCGCAGCGCCGCGATGGCCGCGCCGCCCCGGTAGAACTGTGGCGGCTGGTTGGCCGGGAGCTTGATCGGTGCGGTCACGGGGCCACCTCGCCGGAGCCGCGGGGGAGCAGGTGCACGGGAAGGACTACCTTTCTCGGCGGGGAATCGTCGCCGTGGATCCGGGCGAACAACAACTCGGCCGCGGCCCGGCCGAGCCTGCCCACGTCGTGGCCGATCACGGTCACGGGCGGGTCGAGCAGATCGGCGAGTTCGAAATCGTCGAAGCTCACCAGCGCGGGGCGCGGCGTGACGTGGGCCAGCGCGCGCAGCAGGTGGACGGTGACGCGGTTGTTCCCGGCGATCACCGCGGTGGCCCGGTCGGGCCCGGTGAGCAGCCGGTCCACCGCGTCCGCCACGCTCTCGCGGGTCGGGGTGCGGAGCAGGACCAGCCGCTCGTCATAGCGCAGACCCGCCCGCACGAGTCCCTCGCGGAAGCCGCGGAGCCGTTCGGAGGCGGTGAAGATCCCGGGGCCGTCCCCGAGGAAGGCGATCCGGCGGTGGCCGTGCTGGGCCAGGTGGGCGACGGCTTCGATGGTGCCGCCGAGGTTGTCGACGAGGACGGTGTCGGCCACGAGGTCACCGGCGGGCCGGTCGAGAAACACCACCGGGGTCCCCGCGCGCATCTCGGGGACCAGGTAACCGTGCTGGGTGCCCGCGGGCACCACGAGCAGGCCGTCCACCCGGCGCGCACAGAACTCGAGGGCGAGTTCACGTTCACGTTCGGAGTTCTCGTTGGAGGAGCCGGTGAGCACGTGCCGCCCGAACGAGGTGGCCACCTGCTCCACCCCGCGGTTGAGTTCGGAGTAGAACGGGTTTCCGACGTCCTCCACGACCAGCCCGATGGTGCCGGTGGTGGAGCCGCGGCGCAGGTTGCGCGCGCCCAGGTTCCGCCGGAACCCCAGCTGCTCGATGGCGGCCAGCACCCGGCTCGCCGTCTCCGGGTGGACCGCCGGTTCGTCGTTCACCACGCGGGAAACCGTCTTGATGCTGACCCCGGCGAGGCGGGCGACGTCGCTCATCGTGGCGCGCCTTCCGGCCGCCCTGTGGGGCCGGTCGGACAGTCCGTCGGACAACCCGTCAGACAACGTTGTCATAGTGCTGGGATTTCACACGAACGGGCGGTCTGTTGTCAATGCCCGGCCAGTGGTCGCCGATTCGCGCCCCGATCGTGTCTGTTTTCTCTGGTGCTTACGGAGTATTTCGGTGTCCAGAACGAGACAGGATCGGACCCGTTCCTTGACCGGTCCGACAATCACTTACCAGAGTTCTCCCCCGGACGACAAGGTTGTCAGGAGGCGAGGCAATGACGCTTTCCCCTTGGAGAGCCGGAGTGGCGCTGGCCGGCGCCCTCATGGTTACCTCGGTCATGCCGACTGTGCAGGCCGGCGCGGCGGGTCCGGGACAGGGACAGCAGGATCTGGCGAGATGGGTCAACCCCTTCGTCGGCACCCGCCCGGGCGGTGCCGACCAGGGCACCGGCGGCGGTGCCGGGAACACCTTCCCCGGTGCGGTGGTCCCCTTCGGGATGGTCCAGTGGAGCCCGGACACGGTGAAGGCCCAGCACGGCGGCTACTACTACGACGACAACGCCCTCAAGGGGTTCAGCCTCACGCACCTGTCGGGCGCGGGCTGCTCGACCTACGAGGACATCCCGTTCATCCCGTTCGCCGGTGAGGTCACCACCTCGCCCGCGACCGACCCCGGGCACTACACGCTGCCGTTCTCGCACGCCAACGAGCAGGCGACCGCGGGGCGGTACTCGGTCAAACTCGACAGCGGCGTCGGGGTGGACCTCACCGCGACCCAGCGCACCGGCTCCGGCCGGTTCAGCTACCCGGCGGGCTCCCCGGCCACCCTGCTGATCAACAGTTCGGGTTCGGTGGAGGGCACCGACGACGCGCAGATCAGCATCGGCAGGGACACCGTCAGCGGCTGGGCGGCCAGCGGCCGGTTCTGCGGCACCAACTCGCACTACCGGGTGTACTTCTACGCCAAGTTCGACAAGCCGTTCGCCTCGATCGGCACCTGGCGCAACGGCACGGTCACCCCGGGCAAGTCCGCCGAGAACGGCGGCGCACAGGCCAAGGTCGCCCCGCAGACGCAGGTCGCCAGGACCGAGTCGCAGGCCCCCGTGCCCACCACGGTGAGCGGCCCCGGCAGCGGCGGCTTCGTCACCTTCCCCGGCGGGTCCACCGTGAACGTCCAGGTGGGACTGTCCTTTGTGTCCACCGATGGCGCGAAGAACAACCTGAAGGCGGAGAACAACCACCGCTCGTTCGACGAGGTCGCCGCCGGGGCACGGCAGGCCTGGAACGACCGGCTCAACCAGATCCAGGTCGAGGGCGGTTCGGACGCCGATCGGACCACCTTCTACACCGCGCTCTACCATTCGCTCATCCAGCCGAACGTGTTCTCCGACGCCGACGGCTCCTACACCGGGTTCGACGGCCGGGTCCACACCGCCGACCGCGGGCACGCGATGTACACCAACTTCTCCGGTTGGGACATCTACCGCTCCGAGATCCAGTTGCTGGCGATGCTGGCACCCAAGGAGACCTCGGACATCGCGCGGTCCATGATCGCCTACGCGGACCAGGGCGGGTCGTGGGACCGGTGGACGGTGGCCAACGACTACACGGGCGTGATGAACGGCGACCCGTACCACATCATCGTGTCCACCGCCTATGCCTTCGGTGCCAAGGACTTCGACGCGAGCAAGGCGCTGCTGTCCATGATCAAGGGTGCCACGCAGCCCACCACCCAGGGCTACGAGGAACGGCCGGGCCTCGCCGACTACCTGAAGCTGGGCTACGTGCCCGGGGCCGGGGCCGACACCCTCGAGTACACCAGCGCCGACTTCTCCATCGCGCAGCTCGCGCGGCGGCTCGGCGACAGCTCCACGTACCAGAACTTCATGAAGCGGGCCCAGTACTGGCAGAACCTGTACAACCCGGCGAGCGGCTACCTGCAGCCGCGGCGGGCGGACGGGAGCTTCGCGAGTCCGTACAACCCGGCGAGCTCGTCCGGCTGGGTCGAAGGCAACGGGGCGCAGTACACCTGGATGGTGCCCTACGACGTGGCCGGGCTGATCACCGCGCTCGGCGGGAACCAGGCCGTCCAGTCGCGTTTGGACAGCTTCTTCACCGAACTGAACGCCGGGACCAAGCGCCCGTACGCCTTCCTGGGCAACGAGCCGAACTCCAACTCGCCCTGGCTGTACGACTTCGCGGGCGCACCGTACAAGACGCAGGCACTGGTGCGCCGGGTGATGAGCGAGCTGTACAACCCGAACCCGGAGGGCCTGGTCGGCAACGACGACCTCGGCCAGATGTCGGCCTGGTACGTGTGGTCGGCCCTGGGCATGTACCCGGAGATCCCCGGGCGCTCCGAGCTCGTGCTCGGTTCGCCGCTGTTCCCCAAGGCGAAGGTGACCACCGGCGAGGGCAGGACGATCAGCATCACCGGTAACGGCAGCGGCCCGTACGTGACCGGGTTGAAGGTCGACGGGACCACGTCCGGCAGGCCGTGGCTGCCGGAGTCGTTCGTCCACACGGGCGGGCGGCTGGACTTCAGCCTGTCGTCCACCCCGGACCAGAACTGGGGTGCCGCGCCCGCGGACGCGCCGCCGTCGTTCCGTGACGGCGAGACGCCAGCGCTGTCCTTTGTGGATCCCTCGCGGGTGCTCGTGCCGGGCGGGGCCCAGGGCAGTGCCTCGATCGGGCTGCAGGACCTGTCGGGCACGACGAGGACCTGGCACTGGACGGTTTCCCCGCCGTCCGGGATCACCGTCAGCCCCGCGTCCGGTGACCTCACCGTGCCGGGCGGGACGAAGGTGAGCAGCCCGGTGACGGTCGGCGTGGCGACGGGCACCGCCGAGGGCAGTTACCGGGTTCCGGTGACGCTCACCGCCGACGGGCAGCCGTCGCTGACGGCCACCCTCGGCGTGCTCGTCGCACAGCCCGGTAGCTGGCTCGCGACGGTGAACAACGCCGGGATCTCCACCGACGCGAAACCGTCCGCGGCGAACTTCGACGGGGTCGGGTACAGCTATTCGGCCGACGCGCTCGCCGCCGCGGGCGTTTCACCGGGCGGCACGGTGACTTCGGACGGACTGTCCTACACCTGGCCCGGCTACCCCGCGGGGGAGCCGGACAACGTGATCGCGCAGGGGCAGACCGTGACCGTCTCGGGCAGCGGGCGGCTCGCCTTCCTCGGTGCCGCCTCGAACGGCAACGCCTCCGGCACGGTGACCGTCACCTACACCGACGGCAGCACGAGTACCGCCCAGCTGGGCTTCTCGGACTGGACGCTCGGCGGGAACAACGCGCAACCCGCCTACGGCAACCGCACGGTGATCACCACCTCGTACCGCAACAGCGTGGGCGGGGATCCGCAGCAGATCAAGACCTACGTGTTCGCCAGCGCCCCGGTCACCCTGGACGCGGGCAAGCAGGTGGCGAGCGTGACGCTGCCGGGCACGGTGACGGGCGGAAACCTGCACGTGTTCGGTATCGCGATCGGTTCCTGATCACCTGACACAGCACCGGCACAGCGGTGCCGGAGCGCACTTCCCGTGTGCTCCGGCGCCGCCGTGTGCCGTGCGGAATCGCGTAGAAGCACGGAAAGGGCACGGTATGAGAGGGAAATCGCGGGCACTCGTCGCCGCGCTGGCCGTCCCGGCGGCGCTGCTGACACCGGTGACCGCCGCCGCGCAGGGCGGGGACGCGCTGGACGCGGTCAACACCTTCATCGGCACCCAGGACGAGGGCAACACCTTCCCCGGCGCGTCGGCGCCGTTCGGCATGACGCAGGTGAGCCCGATCGGCTCGCACTACGCGGGCTACCAGTACACCGACACCGCCATCCGCGGCTTCGGGCACTTCTTCCTTTCCGGGGCGGGCTGCTGGGAGCAGGGCGGTCTGGTGTCCACTTTGCCCACCACGGGCACGGTGGCGCCGGGCGGTACCTTCGATACGGCGAATCCCGCCTCCTTCGACCAGAAGCGCTATGCGTCGCCGTACACACACGACGGTGAGGTCGGCAAACCCGGGTACTACAAGGTCCACCTGACCGGTTACGGCGGTGTCGACGTGGAGACCACGGCGACCACGCGGACCGGGGTCGAGCGGTACACCTTCGCCACCGCAGGGCAGGCCAACGTGTTCGTCAACACCGGACAGGCCAACGACAAGGAGCCGGTGAGCGGCAGCAGCGTCCGGATCGTCGACGACCGGACGGTCGAAGGCACCGTCAGCTCGCAGGCGTTCTGCGGCGGCAAGCCCTACACCACCTACTTCGTCACCCGCTTCGACAGGCCGTTCACCTCCTACGGCACCTGGTCGCCCTCCGGTGGTGCGCCGGGCAGCCGGGAGTCCTCCGGCGGTGCGGGCCTGCGGGGCGCGTGGCTCACCTTCTCCGACCCGCACCAGGTGACCGCGACCACCGCGATCTCCTATGTGGACCCCGAAGGGGCGCGGCGCAACCTCGCCGCCGAGGGCGGCGGCGGGTTCGACCAGGTCCGCGCCGCGACGCAGCGCACCTGGCGGAGCGAACTGTCCTCAGTGGACATAACGACGAGTTCGGTGGACGACCGGGCGGTGTTCTACACCTCGCTGTACCACACCCTGCTGCAGCCGCTGACCGGCAACGACGTCGACGGCCGCTACCGCGGGTTCGACGACCGCGTCCACCGGACCACCGGCTGGACCTACTACCAGTACTTCTCCCTGTGGGACACCTACCGCACCCAGAACCAGCTCCTCGCACTGCTGCGCCCGGCGCGGGCGCGGGACATCGCGCGCAGCATCCTCGCCATCCACGACCAGGGCGGCTGGCTGCCGCGCTGGGCCTACGCCAACCAGGAGACCAACACGATGACCGGCGACCCGGTCACCCCGTTCCTGGTGGACCTGTGGCGGTTCGGGGCGCTGCGCGGCCTGGAAGGGCAGGCGTACGAGGCGCTGACCGAGAACGCGAACGGCGTGCCCCCGGCGAGTTCGCCCTTCGAGGGGCGGGCTGGCAACCGGAACTACACGAGCGCCGGTTTCGTCCAGTACGACCCGGACTTCCCGAAGAAGGGGCAGGACGTCGACCCGCAGCACGGCGCGTCGGCCACTTTGGAGTACGCGCTGGCGGACTGCTCGCTGTCGCTGATGGCCCGGGGGCTCGGCCGGACGCGGGACGCGCAGGCGTTCGCGGCCCGGGGCCGCAACTACCAGGTCCTGTGGGACGCGAGCGTGACCGATCGCGGCTTCACCGGCTTCCCGCGTCCGAAGGTGACCGGCGGCGCCTGGTTCACCCCGGCGAGCGGCCCGTACAACCCGGAGGGCCAGGACGGGTTCCACGAGGGCACGGCCTGGCAGTACCAGTGGCTCACGCAGCAGGACGTGCCGGGCCTGGTCCGGCGGATGGGCGGGCAGCAGGCCGCCGCGGCCCGGCTGGACGACTTCTTCGCCTACCCCGACCTGGTCGCCGACCCGGCGAAGACGGTGCGCGAGGAGTGGGTCAACGGCCCGTACAACTACTACAACCAGTTCCGCTACAACCCCAACAACGAACCGGACCTGCACTCGCCGTGGATGTACACGCTCGTCGGCCAGCCGTGGAAGACCTCCGCGGTGGTCCGGGCGGCGCACACCCTGTTCACCAACGCGCCGAACGGGGTGACGGGCAACGACGACCTCGGCGAGATGTCGGCCTGGTACGTGCTCAGCGCGCTCGGGCTCTACCCGGCCGTGCCGGGCACCGGCCAGTTCCTGCTGAGCGCGCCGCGGTTCGCCAAGGCGGTCGTGCACCTCGACGGCGGGCACGACGTGGTGATCAACGCGGCCGGGGCGCAGGGCTCGCGGCTGCAGTACGTGCGGGGGCTGCGGGTCTCGGGCGCGGACAGTGATCGCGCGTGGATCGGGGTCGACCGGCTGACCCGCGGGGTCACGCTGGACTACCGCCTCACCGAGGACGCGGCGGCGGCCACCTGGGCGACGGGCCCCCAGGGAGCACCGGCGTCCCCGTGCGCGAGCGCGTAACTCCGCGACGGTAGTCGTCGGGGGTCGTGATGATGATCACGACCCCCGATGTTCCGGTGAGCAGCATCACGGCGCACACTGGGTATCGGCGCGTCCGACAACGTCGTTGTGGCCGGAGAGGGAAATGCCCGCCCGGCCGTCGTTGTCGGACGGTTTTTGTGTGCATCGCTAGGGAGGAAAGTCGTGTCCAGCAAGGCCGCTCTCGTGTTCCGCGTGGCCGCAGTCGCCGAGGCGTTCTCCTGGGTGGGTTTGCTGATCGGGATGTTTCTCAAGTACGTCGTGCACGCCTCCCACGATGGTGGCGTTCCCGTGCTCGGCCTGGTGCACGGCGTGATCTTCCTCTGCTACGTCGTGGTGACGCTGGTGGTGTTCAAGCCGCTGGCCTGGAAGCCGAAGACACTGGTGATGGCGCTGCTGTCCAGCATCCCGCCGCTGTTCACCTGGTGGTTCGAGACCTGGGCGCTGCGCACCGGCAAGCTGGACGGCCCGGAGCGGCTGACCTACGGCGGCACCGGCCTGTTCGTCCGCGAGCCCCTCTCCGCCTGATCTTTCCGGCGAAGGCCCCTCTCACCCGGTGAGAGGGGCCTTCGCCGTGCCCGCGCGTGAGGCGGGTTATTCGACGAAGTCGCCGGTGGCCTTGCGGATCCTGGTGAGCAGGTCGATCAGCTGGACCGTCTGGTTCGGGGTGAGGCCCACCAGTCCGAAATCGATCGTGGTGACCGCCTTGGTCGCCTCGGCGTGCCGCGCGCGCCCCTCCTCGGTGATCTCGACGAGCGTGGTGCGCCGGTCCGTCGGGTGCGGAACACGTTTCACCAGGCCGTCGCGCTCGAGCCGGTCCACGATGTTGGTGACGCTGGTCGGGTGCAGCTGCAGGCGCTCGCCCATCACCCGCATCGGCAGGCTGGCGCGCCGCGAGAACGACAGCAGCACCAGCGCCTCGTAGCGGGCGAAGGTCAGCCCGTGCGGCTTCAGCGCGGTGTCCACCGCGGACTGGATGATCTGCTGGACACGCATCAGCCCCGTCACCGCGGCCATCGTGCCCGAAGGGCCGATCCGTTCCTCCCACAGCTGGGCGGCGCGGGCGATCGGGTCGAACGGTAAGGGCCGGTTCATGTCCTGGGAAGCTACCAGCGGGTTTTCGGCAGACTGGGCAGGGTAGTGCCGAAACTCGTGGCTCAACTCGAAAGGGAGCGGCGATGCTTGTCGCATTCAGTGTCAGCCCGGCCGGTGGCGATCCGGACGGCGGGGTGAGCGAGGCGGTCGCCCGTGCGGTCAGGGTGGTGCGGGATTCCGGGCTGCCGAACTCGACCAATGCGATGTTCACCAACGTCGAGGGTGAGTGGGACGAGGTGATGGACGTCGTCAAGCGTGCCGTGGAGGCCGCGGGGGAGGGTGCGGCGCGGGTGTCGCTGGTGCTCAAGGCCGACATCCGCCCCGGTTACCAGGGGCAGCTGGCCGCGAAGGTGGAGCGGGTCGAGCAGGCATTGGCCCGCACGGGCGAGCAGCCGCGGGACGGGCGGTGAAACACCGCGGCGCCCGTGCCAGGATGGTGCCGTGACATATCCACGCGGATCAGCAGCGAACTCAGCGGCCCTGTCGGCCGCGCTGTCGGGCGCGGTCGACCTGTCGGCGCTGAAGGCACGCGCGGAAGCGGCCGCGCGTCAGCAGCAGCGGCCCTCCTCCCAGGGCGCCGAGCCGGGTCCGGCCGCCGGGGGCGGCGCGGACGGCGCCGTGCTCGACGTCACCGAGGCCACCTTCCAGACCGACGTCGTCGAACGGTCCCTGCACCAGCTCGTCGTGGTGGACCTGTGGGCCGAATGGTGCGGGCCGTGCAAGCAGCTCAGCCCGGTGCTGGAGCGCCTCGCGGCGCAGTCCGGCGGCGCCTGGGTGCTGGCCAAGGTGGACGTCGACGCCAACCCGCGCCTCGCGCAGCTGTTCGGCGCCCAGTCCATCCCCACCGTGGTCGCGATCGCGGGCGGCCAGCCGGTCGACGCCTTCGCCGGCGCGCTGCCCGAGCCGGAGATCAAGCGGTGGCTCGGGGCACTGCTCGACGCGCTGAAGGACAGGCTGCCCGGGATCAGGGACGCGCAGGCCGGTGCGCCGGTCGAGGAGCCGGAGGACCCGCGGTTCACCGAGGCCGAGGATGCCTTCGAGCGGGGTGACTTCGCCGCGGCGGAGGCGGCCTACGAGCGCATCCTGGCCGCGGAGCCCGGCAACGAGCTGGCCAAGGCCGCACTGGTGCAGGTGCGCTTCGCGGCCAGGGCCACCAAGGCCGACCCCACCGCCGTGCAGCGGGCCGAGGCGGCTCCGGACGATCTGGACGCGCAGCTCGCCGCCGCCGACTACGAGATGGCCCAGAACCGCGTCGAGGACGCGTTCGGCAGGCTCATCGGTGCGGTGCGCCGCACGGCGGGCGAGGATCGCAACCGCGTCCGTGAGCACCTGGTGGGTCTGTTCGAGCTGTTCGACCCGGCCGACGAGCGGGTCGCGAAGGCCCGGCGAAACCTCGCCAGCGCCCTGTTCTGAGAGCCACCGGCTACCG
>NZ_VJWX01000171.1 GCF_007713715.1 Amycolatopsis rhizosphaerae | reverse complement strand
GATCATGTCCGGCGACTTGAAGCCGTCCACACCGCTTCCGGCGGAGGCCCGCCTCGCTCACGAGTACGGCGTTTCCCTTGGGACGGCTCGGCACGCCACCCAGTTGCTGCGTAAACGGGGCTTGGTGGTCACGATCAAGTCCAAGGGCACGTATGTGACCCCGCGCAGGTCCAACCCGATCTGAGCGGCAGCACGGGGGCGGAAAAGAGTGTCAGTCGCGCCCGCCCCCGTGCCTTCCCACCCACATCCCCGGAGGGGAGGTGATCCAGGTGCCACCCAGGTTACGGCCTTCTCGGCGTCGGTGGCTTGTCCGGCGGCGTTGCCTGCTCTGCGGGGCACAGCACCGGCTGATCCGGGACAAGGTCCACGTGTGCCGGGCGTGCGCACGCAGCCCTTTCGAAGGTCTCTGACCAGAAATCCACAATAGACAGTTCTCCAACACGCGCGGGTCGTGTGGCGATCAAGCACGTCCTCGTGTCGAAAAATTCCTGAAAGCTAAGGCGCAGAAGCGGATTCGGCGGCCAAACCATTCTCCGCTTCTGCGCTGCCTACCCTTGCGGAGTAGACAGTGGAAACGATAGACAACGCGCACCAGTGCGTGTCAACGGATCGCGGTCGGCAGCGGTGCGCCGCTTGCCGCAAATTCGCTCGCCTGGCGCCCGGTGACACCGAGTGTGCCGCCTGTGCGGGCCGGTTGCCTTTGGACATTCCCGCCACCGGGAAGGCCGGTGGTCGGCGATGAACGCGCACACCTTCGGTGTTCTCCTTCTTGGCGGTGCGGGCCTGGCCCTGGTGGTCTGGGTCCTGCACAAGCTGGGCAAGGCCCTGGCGGCGATCGCGGAAACCCTCGCGGCCGCGGCGGTGGTGTTCCTCGCGCTGTGGTGGTTGTGCAAGGGCCTGGGGTGGCTGGTCAAGCAGATCGTGACCCACCCGCGTACGACCCTCGCTGTGCTGGCCATAGGGGCGTGGTGCTGGTGGTGGGGCTGGTTGTCCCTCGTGCTCACCGTGCTGCTGCTCGCCGCTGGACTGACGACCTGGTGGTGGTTGCACCTGGTCTCGTTCGATCAGTGGGCCGGGCGGGTGCTGCGGTCGTGGTGGTTCTGCTGGGCCGTCTACGTCCCCAAGCTGCCGGGCTGGCTGCACGCCTGCGGGCTGAGCATCAAGGACGACACGCTGCCCGTCGACGTCACCGTGACCCTCGTCGGACGGAAGAAGATCAGCCGTAACCAGCAGCCTGCTCGGGTGCGCATCCCGAAGGTCAAGCGGGTGCGGTCTGGGCCGTCGTGGGACGAGGTGCGGGTGGGAGTTGGTGCCGGGGCAGAAGCCGGAGGATTTCGACGACGCCGCCCGCGCTCTCGCCTCGGCCCGCAAGGTCGCCCGGTGCCAGGTGCGGGAAGTCGCCCCGAACGTGGTGTCGATCGACTTTCAGCGGCGTGACCTGCTCGCCACCCCGGTGCCCTGCCCCGAGCTCGACGAGGTCGCGGTGGAGCTGCGCCGGGTGTGGGCGGGGCGGACGGAGTACGGGCAGGACTGGCACGTGCCCCTCTACGGCTCGGGCAGTCACACGCTGACGGCGGGTGCCAGTGGCGCGGGGAAGAACTCGGTGATGTGGTGCCCGCTGGTCTCCATCGCCCCCGCGATCCGGGATGGCCTGGTGCGGGTGTCGGGGATTGATCCGAAGGGCATGGAGTTGGCGTATGGGCGGGGGATCTTCCACCGCTACGCCGTGACCGGCAAGGACACTCTCGACCTGCTCGACGACCTGGTGCAGGCCATGAACGAGCGCAAGACCGAGTTCGCCGGCCGAGTGCGGAACGTGCCCATCTCGACCGAGCATCCGTTGGAGCTGGTGGAGTTCGACGAAATCGGCGCCCTGACGAAGTACACCGACCGCAAGACCCACGAGCAGATCGTGGAAAAGGTCGCCCTCCTCACCACGCAGGGCCGGGCACTCGGGTTCACGGTGCGCGGGTATGTGCAGGAACCGAGCAAGGACACGGTGCCGGTGCGGGATCTGTTCCCCCGCCGCATCTGCCTGCGGGTCACCGCCAAATCCCACGTCGGCATGGTCCTCGGCGACCAAGCCTACGAGCGCGGAGCCTGGGCCAACCGCATTGAGGAATCCGCCGCCGGGGTCGGGTACGTGTGGGGCGAAGGGCTGCGCGAACCCCTGCGCGTGCGGGCCGGGTGGGTGCCCGACGAGACGGTGAAGGCGCTGGAAGCGTTCGTCACCGCCGGGCAGGTCCTGCCGCTCCCGACTCGGGAGATCGAGGGAGGTCGGGCGGCGTGAGCAAGCTGGAATCCCTGGCGACCGCGTTCTTCGACCACATGCGCAGCCATCCTCTGCCGGAGCCGTGCACGGTGGCTTTGCAGGCGATGCGCCCGGAAGTGGAAGTGCAGATCGACCCCGGTCCTACGGTCACGCACTTGGCGGGCCTGCTGGCGTGGGCGGCCACCCTCGAGCGCATCGAGGCCCGGTGGGGCCACACCCGCTACGGCGATCTCCACATCAGCATCCAGGGCCACGCTTCGAGTGGGGTGCGGTTGCGGGTCTATGGCGGCATCCCCTTCGACGACTGTCACGGGCTGGTTCCCCTCGACGGTGAGGGCTACCAGGGTGTGACGCTCGACGAACTCCGCACCTTGCGCGACCTCCTGCAAGACGGGGAGGCCCGATGAGCACCGGTACTCGGGCCGAGCGGATGCGGCTGCCGCTGTCGTCGGAGGTCATGAAGGCTACGGCCGAGAAGCACGGCGTGTGCGTCCGCCCGTTCACGATGGAGGTCGGGGACCCTGACACCGGCGAGTTGCGGTATGTGGCCGTGCCGTGCGGCTCGACGGTCGAGTCGGTGTGTCTGCCGTGTGCGCGGAAGGCGAAGGCGTTGCGGATGGTGCAGTGCCGGGAGGGATGGCACCTGGCCGAGGAGCCTGACTTCACCTCAAAGCCGCCGAGCGACGATCAGAAGGAGTTGATGGGCTTCCGAGCCGACCTGGTCAAGCTGTACCGGTTCGCCGTGGCACATGGGGAGGAGGGGCAGGCCGACGAGTTGCGGGAGGAGATCCGCGGGGTCGACGAGGAACTTCGGCAACTCGGCATGCGCGGCCGCCTCCCCTCACCCGACCTTCCGGAACGGAAACCAGCGAAACGGTCCACCAAGCGGCGGCAGGACGCCCCGAACCTGCCCCGCCGCAAGGTCGCCAAAACCACGGTCGGCCGCGAGTATGCGGGGCGGTTCCGGCCGTCGATGTTCGTCACCCTCACCTGCGACACCTACGGCCGCGTGCGCGAAGACGGCACCCCCGTCGACATGGCGACCTACGACTACCGGCGGGCGGCGCGGGACGCGGTGCACTTCTCCTCCCTGGTCGACCGGTGGTGGCAGAACCTACGGCGGGTCGCGGGCTGGGATGTGCAGTACTTCGCCACCGTCGAACCCCAAAAACGCGCCGCACCCCACCTCCACGCCGCGGTGCGGGGATCGATCCCGCACGAGGTCATCCGAAAGGTCACCGAAGCCACCTACCACCTGGTGTGGTGGCCCAACCATGACCAGCTCGTCTACCACGGGGACCGACTGCCGGTGTGGGACGCACAAGCAGAGTCCGTTGTGGACCCCGACACCCGGGAATCACTGACCTCGTGGGGCGAGGCTGTGGAAGCGGTGGAGGAACCCGCGCACGTGGTGACCTTTGGGCGGCAGGTGCACTCCAAGGGCATCCTCGGCGGCACCGACGAAGCCGGACGCCACATCGGGTACCTCACGAAGTACTTGACCAAGTCCACGGGGGAAGTGATCGAAGCCTCGACGAATCGGCAGCGAGAACACCACGACCGGCTCCACGCGGAACTCTCGATCACCCCGTGCTCGCCGCGCTGTGCGGTGTGGATGCTCTACGGCATCCAGCCCCTCGGGGCGAACAGCCGGACGACTTCGGGGCACTGCAAGGGCAGGGCGCACCGACGCGCAACCCTCGGCCTACCGGGTCGGCGGGTGCTGGTGTCACGGAAGTGGTCAGGCAAGACCCTCGCTGACCACAAGGCCGACCGCAAGGCGTTTGTGCGGGACATGCTCGCCGCGGTCGGGATTGTGAAGCCGGAGCGGGACACCTCCCGGCTGATCTGGCGCAAGGTTGATCCAGGGGACCGGGACGCTCCACCGCGGGCCCACCTGCTGATGCGCGCCATCGCTGAACGGATCACCTGGAAGGCCGAGTACGACCGGGCCCTACTGGCGGCGGGGCTGCCAACAGGGGAGCAAGAAACTTCGGCAACTCCGCTCGCGGCCTGAAGGGGGGACAGCATGGACAACGTAAGCAGGATCGGCCGTCTCTGGACGGTGGAGGACGTGTCGGACTACCTCGGCATCCCGGTGGCGACGCTGTACCAGTGGCGCAGCAAGGGCTACGGGCCTGCCGGACGCCGGATGGGCAAGTACGTCCGCTACCGGCCCGAGGACGTGCGGGCCTGGGTGGACGGGCTCGCGGACGAGGTGGCGTGATGGGCCGTCCACCTCTCGATATCGGGACGTACGGCAAGATCCGGTACTCACCTCTGCCCGGCGGTGGCTGGCGTGCTCGCACGCAGTTCCGGGACTTCGACGGCAAGACTCGGCCGGTCGAGCGCACGGGGAAGACGCAGGGGAAGGCGGCGCAGCGGCTGCGGGAGGCCATCCGGGAGTGGACGGGTGCGACGAGTGGTGAGGTGACGCGGGAGACGAAGTTGAGGGAGCTCGCGGCGATGTGGATGGAGCAGGTCGACCTTGAGGTGGGGCGAGGAGAGAAGTCGCCCAACACGGCGACCACCTATCGCTCGATCCTCGATCGCCATATCCTGCCTGGGCTGGGGGAGCTTCGTGTCCGTGAGGCCTCGGTCTCCCGGATTGACCGGTTTCTTGTTGTCCTGCTTCAGAATGTGGGGTCGTCGTCGGCGAAGACGGCGCGGACGGTGTTGTCCGGCATGTTGGGGCTGGCTGCCCGGTATGACGCGATCAGCACCAATCCGACGCGGGACACTCGTCGGATTTCGGCGGGCCAGACCAAGCAGCCGCGGGCGTTGGACGCGATGGAGCGGACGCAGTGGTTGGCCCAGTTGGAGAGCAACGAGAAGGCTGTTCGCTGGGACCTGCCGGACCTGTCGAAGTTCATGATGGCGACCGGGGTTCGGATCGGTGAGGCGCTCGGTGTCTTCTGGGACGACGTGGACTTCGACGCCGGGACCGTTGATGTGGCGCACACCGTCGTGCGGGTCAAGGGGCAGGGGCTATATCGCAAGCCGAAGACGAAGACCAAGAAGAGCGAACGTCTGTTGCCGCTGCCGTCGTGGGCGCTGGAGATCTTGGAGAAGCGGCGGGCCGAAGCGATGGAGGAAGGCCGGGGCATGAGCAGCCCGGTCTTCGCCAGCTCGACCGGCGGACTCCGGGATCCGAGCAACGTGCTCCGGGTGATCCGGGAGACCCGCGGCCGGGAGGAGTTCCTCTGGGTCACCTCGCACACGTTCCGCAAGACGACGGCGACCGCGCTCGACGATGCGGACGTGCCGACTCGGCTGATCGCGGATCATCTCGGCCATGCGAGGGTGTCCATGACGCAGGACGTGTACCTGGGCCGGAAGGCGGTCGATCCGGCCACGGCGGCGGCCCTGGAGGGGCTGTTGGATAACCCGTCCGAGGGCAAAAGCGGGGATAAACCAGGGAGATGATCTTGTCCCGGGTGGCCCGCGAGTCGCTGACCTGCATAAAGAGTGGGCCTAACGCATCAGCATACGAACCGCTCAGTGCTGGTCGGAGGTCCTGAGATCACGATCCGCCCGGTGGGCACCCGTCGTCTGGTTGCGGGTGGTTCCTGATGAGCTGCGACACGCTGATCGCTGAGCTGAGTGCGCCGCAGGCCGACGGGCTGGCCTGCGTGGTGTGCGGAACTGACTACCTCCGCGCCCGCGTTCCGCATCTGCCGGTGGGCCGGGCGATGACCGGCTCCCAGGTGTTCGCCTGCGTCGGCTTCCGCCCGAACGACGCGCAGCGTGTGGCGGGAGGTGCGCTGCGATGAGTGCTATGGCATCCCCTGCTCGGCGAGACCGCGCGCTGTGGGTGCAGTGCACCTGCACCGCGCTGGTCGCGCTCGGCGCGGCGCACGCCTCCTACCGCCACGGGCGGGAGTTCGTGCTGCGGTTCGGTGCCGACGAGGCCACGGCGGCGATCTGGCCGTTGATCGTGGACGGCATCCTGACCACGGCCACGGTCGAGTTGTGGAAGACGACCGGCCACGGCCGCCGTGCCGGTGGCCGGTGGGCGGCGTGTCCGCCGCTGGCGCTGCTGTTGGCGGTCGAGTTGCTCAAGCGGCACCGCGCCGAGACCGGCACCGAGACCGGCGAGACGGGCGGGACCGGCGATGAGACCGGCTCCGTGGTGCGTCTCGCGGCGGTCTCGGACGAGGCTCGGCCGCCAGCCGAGCCGACCGCCGAGCAGCGGATGTGGGCGTACTACGTGACCGAGCGGTTCAAGGGCCGCACGCCCACCGGCGCGGAATTGGACCGGATCGCGGGCACGAACAACTACGGCCGGAAGGTACTGCGCAGGTGGCGGCAGGCCTGGAACCTTCCGCCCGCCATCGGCGGCCCACATGGTCGTGGCGAACTCCCGGCGCGGCTGGAACTGGTCTACGCCTCGTCCGAGGGGCCTGTGGTGTGAGTTCGGCCCGCGCCTGCCTCGTCGAGCATCTGCGGGGCGCGCTCGAGTGCGCGGGCGGCGTAGTCCCCGGGTGAAGGTCGTTGCTGGCGTGACCCTTGGCTCTCCTATCCCTGAAGCTGCACTCATTGTGAGCATGACGGCTGGACGTTACTTACCGTGCGCCGAACGCCTTCATCTGATTCCAGTCAAGTCCGGCGTCGTTGACGTCATCTTCGGTCAGGAGGATGTAGTGCCACCTGCCGTCGACTTTGCCACTGTTGTTGACTGTGTTTGCCCAGGTCTTGGCAGCCTTCGCCTTGGCCTGGACGTCTTCGGCGTTAGCGTCCTTGTTCATTTTGGTCTCGATGAGCCAGCACGTTCGTTGCCCGTCGACCTCCTCGATTGCGACGAGGTCGGGGTTGTACTCGCGGCCCTCCTGCGTCCATGTGATCGGCAGGTCGTTGATGTGGAGGCGTGCCCACACGATGACGTTCGGGGCCTCGTCGAGCGCCTGCGCGGCCTTGTATTCAGGTGAAGTGTCGAACCAGGCGTACTCGTAGAGGCACTTCGTCCAACCGTTGTAGGCGACAGACTTCGAGTGCGGCTCGGAGTGCCCGCCAAGGTGCTCCTTGGTGGTCTGGCGTTCTTTCTGCAGCCTCTGGAAATTCACCTCATCGGAGAACACAACGTCCTGACCGGCGACCTTCTTCAGCTGGTCCGCAACGAGGTTGGTGAGCCTGCGGGCCGCGCGCTCCCAGAATGCGGACAGGTGCTTTTGAGCGTCGGCTCCCATACCGTCAATGAGCAGATCGGCGAGGCGCTGTGCCGCGCGCGCCTCTCCTGCTTCCGGGCGGACACTTGGGGCGCGCATGATGGCTCTCACGAGACCAGCGCGCGAGGTTTCGAGTGGGATATCAAGGGCAAGGGCCTCGACCCTTGCCTCGGCTTGTACGCCGCGGACGGTGCCGCCTTCGTCAGGCCGCAGCAGTGTCCGGCGTAATTCGGTATCAGCCTCGGTCGCGAGGGCCTTGCCGAGTGCAGTGAATGGGGCGTCATCATGGATCTGGTTGAGGGAGATCACCGCCTTGGAGGCGACCTTCTGCGTGTACGGAATCGCGATCTCAGCGCGGCCCAGGAGCGGGTAGTGCTTCCGGATGCTGGACTCGGTCTCCTCTGCAGCGTCCTTGGCCTTCCCCAGGAGATGCTGCAAGTCGACGATTCCACCCGCAGGCGCGGGCTCCGCAGGGAGCGAGCCGGAGGTCCGCGGACCGGTCTGCTGGGCGACAGGCGTCTTGTCACCGGCGGCGTCGCCTGGCGCCGCGCCTGCGAGGATGACATCGCCCGCTTCATCGACGATCTTTCTGCGGGCGACCAACTTGCCCTCTGCGGTGCGGCGGATCTCGGCGAGTACGGCGTGGTCGATGAACTTCTCGTTAAGCGCTTGCCGCTTAGCCAGCAGGGCCTCGTAGCGCTCGTGAGCGAGCACCTCGACGGTGTCGAGCATCTCGACCCCGGTGTACGTCCCGAACGGGAGTCTCATGCCTCGACCCAGCGTCTGTTCGGTGAGCACGGATGACACGCTGGCGCGCATGGAGGCGATGACGTAGACGTTCTTGACGTCCCAGCCTTCCTTCAGCATGCCCACGCTGATGATGACGCGGACGGGTGACTGCGGGTCCTCCACGTCCTCCAGCGCAGCCAGTGCCGCTTCCTTCTCGTCGCCCTTCAGGTTTGAGTGGACGAGCAGCGTGCGGCCGATCCAGGCGCCGTTGTCGAACGCTTCACTGTCGAACAACTCCTGGTAACGATCGGCTTCGGCCGTGTCTTGCGCGATGACGAGCATGACCGGGTTGATGCGCAGGATGCCTTCCTCGTCGCACCGTGCATGGGCGAGGCGCTCCTTGTAGCGGAGCAGGGTGACCCCGTCGAGGAGTTTGGTGTGGTCGTCGTTCCGGTCGTCCTTGCGTGCGACGAGGACGGGCGTCTTGACGAGTTGGTCCGTGATCGCGCGGGCCAAGGGGTAGCGGTAGACGACGAGGTTCTCGTCCGCCTTCGCAGGTGTTGCCGTCAGGCCGACGACGAGTTCGGGCCGTAGGTCGATGATGGTCTTCGAGAACGCCGGGCCGCGGTAGCAGTGGTGCTCGTCGGCGAGGATGACCAGGTCATCGAGGTTGCTGAGCCAGTTGAACAAGGAGCCGCCGAGCCACTCCTGGTACTCGTGTGTGGCGCGTCCTTCACCGGTCTTCGAGGTGAGTGCCTGGACGGTGAAGATAAACAGTTTGGTCCTGCTGTTGTCCTCCATCACCTTGCGCGTTGCCGGACTTTTGAAGTTGTCGGCCGTGATCACGAACGGCTCAGATTCCATCGCGTCGGTCAGTGACTTGCGGTGGCCGGGGCTGAAGTTCTTGATGCTCTTGTCCCGGATCGTACGACCTGGGGCGAGGAGCAGGAAGTTGCGGGCGGGGTTCTCCAGGCCGGCGAAGTACTCGATGAGTCCGGCCATGACGTAGGTCTTGCCGACTCCGGTGGCCGAGTCGACGACGCACTCGAATGGGGCTTCTTTCGCATCGACGTCAAAGTGCATTGAGGTCATCGCTGCGACGCTCTCGACCGCTGCGCGGTTGGGCTTGCGCAGTTCGAGTCGGTGGGCGATCTCGGAGAGGAGGTCGTCATTGATGTGCACGCCGTTCATGAGTCGGCTCCCTCCGGTTGCTGAGTACGGCGCGTGAACGGAGAGGTCTTGGCAGCCCGTCGCCGATAGGTGTCGAGCACGGCCTCGGGGATCTTCGTCAGTCGTGATCCCTTTCGGGCCTTGCGAAGCGCCTCTTCGGCGTCCGGGTCGATCTGGGTCGCCCAGACTTCGACAATCTGCTTCTCGGGGAGTTGGTCGAGGATCGCCGCCACTGTGCCGTGTCCGACGAGGCCGTCCAGAATTACGTAGCGCACCTGACCTCGTTTGGCTGCGAAGATCCCGTCAGGCCGGTAGCGAACGCCGAGTTGGGCGCACATGGCTCGCGCGAGGTCGCCCTGGGTGGCCCATTCAGCGAGGACGACGATGTCGGCAACGCTCTCGAACATCGACGGGCCGACTTCGAGGTGCGTGAATCCGCCACCGCCGTGCCAGATGGTCGTGGTCTGGCTCTTAGTCTTCGTGGCGTTCCGGAGCGCCTTTACTGCGTCCTTGTCGACGTCGACAACCTTCACGACCTTGGTCAGGAGCCGGTTGAACTCCTGCGCCTCGTCGGGCGTCACATCGTCCGGGAGGTCGGCGTCTGCGACGCGCTCTGTCGAGGTGGTAATTCCGCCTGGCTCATCGCCGTTCACTACCCGTGTAAGCCGTGGTTTCGTGTAGGTAGCCACCGTGACTGACAGTAGCTCGACGGTTACCCAGCGGCGACCCATCTTGTGTGCAACCGCTGCGGTTGTTCCAGAGCCGCCGTAGCAGTCGAGGACGATGTCGCCGGGGTTCGAGCCAATGTGGATGACTCGTTGGAGCAGTTCCTCTGGCTTCGGGGTGGCGAAGGCGTGGAGGTCCGGGAACAGGTCTCGGACCTGGTTCTTGCCGCGCAGCGATCCGCCGACGTCCGATGCGAACCACAGTGTCTCCGGGACGCGTCCCTCGTCGGCCAGGTGCTTCTTGCGCTGGATGCGTTCCTTGTCTAGGTCGAGGAAGACCAACTCGGGCCAGGATCCCGCCTTGTACCTGGCGCGTGCTGCCTTGGCTGCGTCTTCCAACGGCTCGGCGAGCATGATGGCCGGGACGCCCGGCTTGACCAGCTCGGGGGTCGTGCCGCAGATGGTGGATCGGCGTTCCTCATCGCCGATGTCGCGTAGTTCATATTTGGCGTACTCGTTCATCTGGTCAAGGAACCAAGACTGCGCTTTGCCCCAGCATCGTCCGGGGGTCGGGTACATCAGCCCGCCGGTGATCGGGTGTTGGATGGCGTAGACCATCGGGTGGTTGGTAGAAGCCTTCCCCGCCGTTGCGTCCCCGTCGCGCCACGGCACCGGGTCGCCGTCTCGGGACCGGTAGCGGGATGTATTCGAGGATGCAAGCCTCTTCATTCGGTTCGGTGCCCAGCGATCGGTCTTGCGGTACACCAGCAGACTGTCATGGGAGATCGAGAAGCCCGTGGTGTCGTTACGCGGCGATGTCGCCTTCTGCCACACGACCTCTGCAACGAAGTTCTCGGAACCGAGTTCTTCGTCCAGCACCGAGCGGCAGCGGTGCACCTCGGCGTCGTCGAGATGCACCCATACCGAGCCATCGTCGGACAGGAGCGGTTTGATCTGCCTCAACCGGTCGCGAAGCATCGTGAGCCAGATCGAGTGCTCGATGTTGTCGTCGTAGTGGGTGAACGCCTGCCCCGTGTTGAAGGGAGGATCGATATACACCAACTTCACCTTGCCGAGGTAGCGCTCGGCGTACTCGGGGACCTTGTTGAGGACGTCCAGAGCATGCATGGCGTCGCCCGTGATGAGGAGGTTGTCGGTTGTGGGCTCGGGTAGCCCATCCGGCCGACTGTCGGGTGCCGGCGCTTCGACGCGCTCAACCTCGTGCAGGAGCCGAACCTCAGAGACGCGGTAGTCGGCTCGATCGACGAACGTGTAATCGTACTTGCCGTCCCCCGTGGATAGGAGCGCTTTGTCCTTGTTCGTCCAGGTGAGTTCGAGCCCTCCGCTGTACCCCGCCGCCATGCAACATCCCGTCCACTACGTCCCTAGCCTGCTGGCACCAATCTTGTCCGAACAGCCGAGCGCCTGTCTGCGAGACGGCCCGACTGATCCGAGATCAGTCGAAGTAATTCTTACGCTGTCGCCCGCCCCGGTGGCTATCCGCACCAGCGAGCGGTCGAACCGCTCGCTGCCCGGCGAGCGACTTCTCGGTCCCGCGGACCACCGCGATCTGGGCCCAACGCCTCGGCCGCTCACGTCCTGCACCGGCAGTGCCTGCACGTTTGCCCGCCGCATCGGCCCGGCTCAGGCCGCGCTCGGCGTCCCTAAGGATTCGCGCCAAGGTCTCCGTCAGCCTGGACCGGATCGGGCACCAACAATTGCGGCCGGAAGGTGCTGCGACAGTGGCGGCAAGCCGGGCACCTGCCACGCTCCATCAACAGCCCACACGGTCGTGGCGAACGATTAGCGCGGTTGGAACCGGCCTACGCCTCGTCCGAGGAAGTTGTGGTGTGAGTTCGGCACGCCCGTGCCTCGTCGAGCATCTGTTGGGGGTGCGTCCAATAGCGTGGTGCGCGGGCAGCGTCGTCCCATCCGAGCGACCGGGGATCGGCGTGCGCCGGGCTCGCATCGCTGCTGACCAGCTTGAAGATCTGGTTCACGCGACGACGGCCCGCTCGGCGGCGGCGAACCCAGTCAGCCACTGGTCCTTGGCGTCGTCGAAGGCGACGTCCGACAGCCGATCTTCCACCCAGCGCAGCTCCCACCGCGCCGCCGCGCGGGGGGCCTCGCCAGGGAAGTCGATGTGCCGACCATCGCGATGTACCCACAGCCCGCGGTCTCGGGGATGTCGGTGGCCAGAGCCAGCAGCGGTCCGATGCCGATGAGCCTGCCGCAGGTCACAGCTGTCCTGGTGGGCGGCGGCCCGACCACCGTGCACGACCCATACCACCCGGACGGCATCGGCCGGGGTGTCGGTGTTTATTGCAGGTCCTTGATCACGTCGCGGGCGAGGTCCAGTGATTCTCGCGGAGCCAGTGCCTGACTTTGTAAGGAGGCCTCGGCGTGCAGGTAGCTGCGGATCACGCCGCCGCGTTCGTGCACTGTCCAGAATGTCACTCCGTCCACGTAGACGGCTTCGGGACCGGTCTCGTCGGGCCACTGGATGATCACAAACGAGTCGCCGAGCGCGGCGTGGGCGTCGGCGGCGAACGGGACGACCTGCACGGTGGCGTCGCGTTCGCGGACCACGCGGGTGATGTGCCGCAGTTGTTCCCGCAGTACGGCAGGGCCGGGCGATCGTACCGGTAGGGAACGGAACACTTGGAGGTCGTCGTCTCTGATGAATCTGTTACGACCGTCGTGAGCGCTATCCATGGAAGAGGCACTGAACCTGATTTTGGACCGAGTCGCTGCTCCTTATTAAGACTGAGCCATCAAGGATCGGGCGACCAGGTCGGCTTACTGGGTCTCGGTTTGATCTGGCGTCTGTGGCCGAAACTGATACGTTCGAGGACATGACCGACGTGACCACCATCGCTGCTCACACCAGGCGTGACCTGCGTAAAGAGTCCGTGGACGGGGTGTTGAATCGGGTCGAGGCTGGGCTGGGTGTGGCGTTGGTCCGCGAGTCGCTGGTCCGCAAGCGCCGCACGGTCGGTGCTCCCAGCGATCGGGAAACGTGGGTGCGTATCGAGGTCCGCCCGCTGGCGAAGATCGCCGCCCAGGGCCAGGCCGCCAACGGCCTGGAGACCGCAGAACTGCTGACCGGGATCGCGAAGCCAGCCTGGTACGCGTCGCTGAGTTGGCTCGATGCCGATGAGCAGGCGGTCTGGCGCGCCGACGAGGTCGAGTTAGTGACGGACGAACCTCTGCAACGGGGCAAGGTGCGGGAGGTGTCGCTGTCGGAGGCATGGTGGGCGAGGTTGAATGCGTCGCTGGACGCGCTCAGCCGTCAGCACACGACGCGAGTGGCGACGCCGGACACGGAGACCATCACGCAGGCCCTGGTCGCGCGGGAGGTTGAGCATGCGTTCCCGGGGCGGGTCGAGGTG
>NZ_VJWX01000170.1 GCF_007713715.1 Amycolatopsis rhizosphaerae | reverse complement strand
CGCTTGTGTCCCACCCTCCTGCGGTTGTGTCCCACCCTCACGCGCTTGTGTCCCACGTCGGGGCCCCTTCACGGCGCGGTCCATGACTGGCGAAAGGGATAGCACATCCGGTCAACACGCCCGGATATTGGGGTGCGTGCACGGTGACACCCCTACATGTAGTCTCTGATCATCGGAAGCGCCCGGCCCGGGGTGATCGCTGGGCGCCCGGTACAGCCTTGCCCCCCAGCACGCCGGCACCAGCCGCCGTGCCGATTCACCGTGCCCTTTTTTGGAGTGACGCATGTCCGTGAAGACCACTCGCCCGCCGGCGGGCACCGCACTGCGGGTCCTCCGGCGGGATGGCAGCGTGTCCCCGTTCGACGCGAACAAGATCTCGGTCGCGCTGACCAAGGCCTTCCTCGCCCTCGAAGACGGCGAATCCACCGCCTCGTCCCGCCTGCACCACCTGGTCGCCGAGCTGACCGCCCAGGTGGAGAACTCGCTGTCGCGGCACGCGAACGACGAATCGGTGGTGCGGATCGAGCAGATCCAGGATCTGGTGGAACTGGCCCTGATGCGCGGCGGCCACCACGACGTGGCGCGCGCCTCCGTGCTCTACCGGGAGGAGCGCGGCTCCGCCCAGCCCGCCGAACCGGAAACCTCCTGGCGCGTCAAGGATTCCGACGGCACCCTGCGGCCGCTGGACTGGACCCGCGTGGCGCACGTGGTCGGCGAAGCGGTGGCCGGGATCGAGGGCGCCTCCGCCGAACCGGTGCTGGCCGAGACCCGCCGCAACCTCTACGACGGGATCGCCGCCGAGGAACTGGCCACCGCGCAGATCATGGCGGCCCGCACTCTGGTGGAGACCGAACCCGGCTACTCGTACGTCACCGCGCGCCTGCTGCTGGACAAGCTGCGCGGCGAGGCGCTGAGCTACCTGGCCGCAACTCCGCGCCAGGCGAGCCAGGACGAGATGGCCGGCGCCTACCCCGGCTACTTCCGGGACTACCTGCACCGGGCGATCGAACTCGAACTCGTCGACCCCGAGCTGGCCACCTTCGACCTCGGGAAGATCACCGCGGCCCTGCGTCCCGAACGGGATCCGGATTTCACCTTCCTGGGCCTGCAAACGCTGTACGACCGCTACTTCCTGCACCACGGCGGCACCCGGTTCGAGCTCCCCCAGGCCTTCTTCATGCGGGTCGCGATGGGACTGGCGATCCGCGAGGACGACCGGGAAGGACGGGCGATCGAGTTCTACGAGCTGCTCTCGTCGTTCGCGTTCATGGCCTCCACCCCGACCCTGTTCAACTCCGGCACCACCCGGGCCCAGCTGTCGTCCTGCTTCCTGACCACGGTCGAGGACGACCTGGCGTCGATTTTCCAGTCCTACAAGAACAACGCGCTGCTCGCGAAGTACTCGGGCGGACTGGGCAACGACTGGACGCCGGTGCGCGGCCTCGGCGCGCACATCAAGGGCACGAACGGGGCCTCGCAGGGCGTCGTCCCGTTCCTCAAGATCGCCAACGACACCGCGGTCGCGGTGAACCAGGGCGGCAAGCGCAAGGGTGCCGCGTGCGCGTACCTGGAGACCTGGCACATCGACATCGAGGAATTCCTCGACCTGCGCAAGAACACCGGGGATGACCGGCGCCGCACCCACGACATGAACACCGCGAACTGGGTGCCCGACGAGTTCCTGCGCCGGGTGGAGGCCGACGCGGAGTGGACGCTGTTCTCCCCCGACGAGACGCCGGATCTGCACGAGCTGTACGGCAACGCCTTCGCCGAGGCCTACCGCGCCTACGAGGCCGCCGCCGACCGCGGG
This sequence comes from Amycolatopsis rhizosphaerae, assembly GCF_007713715.1. GTDB lineage: Bacteria > Actinomycetota > Actinomycetes > Mycobacteriales > Pseudonocardiaceae > Amycolatopsis_E > Amycolatopsis_E rhizosphaerae. The sequence continues at coordinate 11,619 of NZ_VJWX01000170.1, read as the reverse complement.
GAGGTCAGGGTGTTCCGCCGGGTCCGCGCGGTGGAACTGTGGCGGCGGATGCTGACCATGCTGTTCGAAACGGGCCACCCGTGGATCACCTTCAAGGATCCGTGCAATCTGCGTTCGCCCCAGCAGCACGTGGGCGTAGTGCACTCGTCGAACCTGTGCACCGAGATCACGCTCAACACCAGCGCCGACGAGGTCGCGGTCTGCAACCTCGGCTCCGTCAACCTCGCCCGGCACGTGACCGCCGAGGGGCTGGACGTGGCGCGGCTGGAGCGCACCGTGAAGACGGCCGTGCGGATGCTCGACAACGTGATCGACATCAACTTCTACACCATCCCCGAGGCGAGCCGGTCGAACCTGCGCCACCGGCCGGTCGGTCTCGGCCTGATGGGATACCAGGACGCGCTGTTCGAACTGGGCGTTCCGGTGGCCTCCGACGCGGCCGTCGAGTTCGCCGACCGCAGCATGGAGCACATCAGCTATTTCGCGATCTCCGCATCGGTCGACCTCGCGGCGGAGCGCGGACGCTACGCCTCGTTCGAGGGATCCCTGTGGAGCCGGGGAATCCTGCCGATCGACTCGCTGCGCCTGCTCGCCGACGCCCGTCAGGGCGACGCGCTCGACGTCGACCTTACGTCTACTTTGGACTGGGATGTGCTGCGGGAGCGGGTGCGCACCACCGGGATGCGCAACTCGAACGTGATGGCGATCGCGCCAACGGCCACGATCTCCAACATCTGCGGGGTCGGGCAGTCCATCGAACCGCTGTTCCAGAACCTGTTCGTCAAGTCGAACATGTCCGGCGACTTCACCGTGATCAACCCGCATCTGGTGCGCAGCCTGAAGGAGCGCGGGCTGTGGGACGAGATGATGGTCTCGGACCTGAAGTACTTCGACGGCAGCCTCGGCGCGATCGACCGGGTGCCCGCGGATCTGAAGCGCCTGTACGCCACGGCTTTCGAGATCGAGAGCCGGTGGCTGGTCGACGCGGCCTCGCGACGGCAGAAGTGGATCGACCAGGCCCAGTCGCTCAACCTCTACATCGACGCACCCAGCGGCCGCAAACTGGACGAGCTGTACCGGTACGCCTGGCACAAGGGCCTCAAGACCACCTACTACCTGCGAGCCCGGGCGGCGACCAGCGTGGAGAAGAGCACGCTGCGGGGCACCGACGGCAAACTCAACGCCGTGCCCGCCGGCACTGGAGGCACCAACACCGTGCCCGCCGGCACTGGAGGCACCAACACCGTGCCTGTCTCCCCCTCGGCGATCCCCGGCCCGCTGGCGATGCTCGGCGCCGAGGCCGCGGCCTGCCGGATCGACGACCCCGACTGCGAAGCCTGCCAGTAAAGGAAACCGATGACCAACCTCGCAACCGCCGCCGCCTCCGGCCTCGGCTCGATCGACCGCACGGGTGCCCGCGTGTCGGTGGATGACAAGGCGATGATCAACGCCCGTGCCGACGTGAACCAGCTGCTGCCGCTGAAGTACCACTGGGCGTGGGAAAAGTACCTCTCCGCGTGCAGCAACCACTGGATGCCGACCGAGGTGGCGATGCAGGCCGACATCGCGCTGTGGAAGTCCGCGGACGGGCTGACCGAGGACGAGCGCCGCATGGTCAAGCGCAACCTCGGCTTCTTCGCCACCGCCGAGTCGCTGGTGGCGAACAACCTGGTGCTGGCGGTGTACCGGCAGATCACCAACCCGGAGTGCCGCCAGTACCTGCTGCGGCAGGCCTTCGAGGAGGCCGTGCACACCCACACCTTCCAGTACATCTGCGAAAGCCTCGGCCTGGTCGAGGGCGAGCTGTTCAACATGTACCGCGAGGTCCCCTCGATCAGCGACAAGGACGCCTGGGCGCTGCGCTACACGCGCAACCTCGAAGACCCGGACTTCGGGACCGGGACGCCGGAGGCCGACCAGAACTTCCTGCGGGATCTGATCGCCTTCTACGTGGTGTTCGAAGGAATGTGGTTCTACACCGGCTTCGCCCAGATCCTTTCCCTGGGCCGCCGCAACAAGATGGTCGGCATCGCCGAGCAGTACCAGTACATCCTGCGGGACGAGTCGATCCACCTGAACTTCGGCATCGACTGCATCAACCAGATCAAGCTGGAGAACCCCCACCTGTGGACGCCGGAGTTCCAGCAGGAGGTGCGCGGGATGCTGACCGAAGCCTGCGCACTGGAGGTGGCCTACGCGCGGGACACGATGCCGCGCGGCATGCTGGGCCTGTCGGCCGGGCTGTGCGAGCAGTACCTGCGTTTCATCACCGACCGGCGCGCGCAGCAGATCGGCCTGGCCCCGATCTTCGGTGAGGAGGAGAACCCGTTCCCCTGGATGTCGGAGGCGATGGATCTGAAGAAGGAGAAGAACTTCTTCGAGACCCGGGTCGTCGACTACCAGTCGGGCGCCTCCCTCGACTGGGATTGACCGGTCCGCGGCGGCGCCGTGAGGGCAAGCCGTGAAGGGTCCCTTCACAGTCATATCGACTGTGAAGGGACCCTTCACGGCCAACACTCACGCGACTTTGCCGGGCCCCCTCACGGCCATGGACGGGCCGGGGATCCGTAGCAAACATTCCTTGCACCACCCGAGGCTCCCCCACGCCGCGGCGCCGGGGACTTCCCTCACTGCGTGGAATGCGGGAAAGTGTCGGGGGGCAGGAAACGTTGCGAGGAGGCATCGTGACCGGTGCGATCGACAGGGTGAGCGGCACGATCCGCGAGCGGGTACCACCGCTGACCGCGATTCCGCTGCCGAGGGCGGTGGACCGGCGGCTGCTCCACCAGCGCTGGCCGGTGCGGGAGCTGGCGTCCCCGCCGCCCGGCAGCGGCCTTGCCCCCGTCCTCGGCGACGCCGGCGCCCCGCTGATCGGCCACTCGCTGGAGTCGATGCGGTTCGGCCTGGAGTTCGCGCTGCACCGGTACGAAACCTACGGCCCGGTGTCGTGGATGGGCGCGTTCGGGCAGCGGATCGCGGTGCTGGCAGGCCCGGAAGCCACTCAGATAGCCCTGGTCAACAAGGACAAGGCGTTCTCGCAGGAGGGCTGGAAGTTCTTCATCGAACGCTTCTTCCACCGCGGGCTGATGCTGCTGGACTTCGAGGAACACCTGTTGCACCGGCGGATCATGCAGGAGGCGTTCACCCGCGAGCGGCTGTCCGGGTACGCGCGGCAGTTCGCGCCGGTGCTGCGCCAGGGCATCGCGGACTGGGGTGCCCGGCCGAAACCGCGGTTGTACTGGGCGCTCAAGCGCCTCACCCTGGACGTGGCGACCCGGGTGTTCATGGACATGCCCAGCGGCCGCAATGCCGAACAGATCAACCGGGCCTTCGTCGACTCGGTGCGCGCGGCGACCGCGCTGGTACGGTTCCCCGTCCCGGGCGGCCGGTGGGCGGCGGGCCTGAACGGCCGCAGGCTGCTCGAACGCTATTTCGCGGAAAACCTCCCGGCCAAACGCCGGGCGCCGGGCGACGACCTGTTCTCCGCGCTGTGCCTTGCCACGGGGGACGACGGCGAGCGGTTCGGCGACGAGGACGTCATCAACCACATGATCTTCCTGATGATGGCCGCGCACGACACCACCACGATCACCAGCACCGCGGCGGCCTACCACCTGGCCAAGCACCCGGAGTGGCAGGAGCGGGCCCGCGAGGAATCGCTCGCGCTCGGCGACGAGGCGCCGGATCTGGCCGCGCTGGACGGGCTGCACACGCTGGACCTGGTGATCAAGGAGTCGCTCCGGCTGACCGCGCCGGTGCCGTCGCTGCCGCGCAAGGCGGTCAAGGACGTCGACGTGCTCGGCCACTACATCCCGGCGGGCACGCTGGTGAGCGTTTCGCCCACCGCGAACCACTTCTCGCCCCGGCACTGGACCCAGCCGCGCCGGTTCGACCCGGAACGGTTCGCCGAAGGCCGCCGGGAGGACAAGTCGCACCGCTATGCCTGGATGCCCTTCGGGGGCGGCGCGCACAAGTGCATCGGCCTGCATTTCGGTACCTACGAGGTCAAGGCGGTGCTGCACGAGATGCTCCGGGCCTACCGCTGGTCGGTGCCGCGGGACTACCGGATGCGATGGGACTACGTGTCACTGCCGGTTCCCGTGGACGGGCTACCGGTGCGCCTCGCCCCGCTGCGCCGCGGTAGCCGGATCGTTCACAAACAGTGACCACATCTATACTGATCACCACTCATTCAGCCGATGGACAGGTTCGACCCGAAATGGTGCCGTGACATGACCCGGGTCGGCAGGAGTCGCTGAGGGGTGGTCGACCGCCCCTTACCGCGGCTGACCTGGACATCGTTCGTTCGGTAAGGGGTGGAAGCGTGCCGGAACCTGGCGACGCACCAGGGCTGGTGGAGGTCGTCCAGCGGTGGACAGCGCGGTGGGCCGACACGGATGGGGGACGGCTTTCCCGCGCGCAGCTCGAAGAACTCGTCGCCGGGGTGGCGCGTGATGCCGCCGCCCAGGCCGAGGCCGCGCGGGACGCCGCGTTGCGCCGGTTCTCCGCGTTGTACTCGGCCTCCCCCACCGGGATCGCCCTCGCCGACCCGAACGGGGAGATCGTCGAGGCCAACGCCGCGCTCGGCGCCTTTCTCGGCTACAAGACCGACGATCTGCGCGGGCGCGACCTGGCCGGCCTCGGCTACGGCGCCAAGGATCGCCACGCCCTGCTCGACGGCCTGGACGAAGTGGACGAGGCCGGGTCGGAACCCTATCGGCAGCGGGTGCGACTCGCCCACGCCGACGACGTCGGCACCTGGGCGGACATCACGCTCGCCGTGCTGCCCGGCGACCGGCCCGGCGCCGCCTACCCGGTGCTGATGGTCCTGGACGCGAACGAGGTGCACTCGCTGCAGGAGACCCTGCGCCACCAGAGCATCCACGACCCGCTCACCGGACTGTCCAACGCCTCCCGGTTCAACACGCTGCTCGAAGGCGCGCTCGGCCCCTCGGCCCGCGACCAGATCGCCCTGGTCTACCTCGACATCGACGGGTTCAAGGTGATCAACGACGGGCTCGGCGCCGGTGTCGGCGACAAGGTGCTGCGCCGCATCGCCCGCCGCCTCCGTGAGGTCTTCACCAGCCACGATCCGCTGATCGCCCGGCTTTCCGGCGACGGGTTCGCCGTGCTGTTGCGCGGCAGGCTCACCGCGCAGGAGGTGGTCACCCAGGTGCAGCGGGCCCTGGACGAACTGCGCGAGCCCATGTACCTCGACGATCACGGGATCGGCGTGAGCGCCAGCGCCGGGATCGTGGTGCGCGACGTCGCCGACGGCGGCCCGGAGGACCTGCTGCGCGCCGCGGAGCTCGCCCTGCACCGGGCCAAGGCGGCGGGCAAGGCCCAGTGGATGTTGTTCGACCCCGATCTCGACGCCAGGGACCGGGCGCGCTACCGGCTGGGCGCCGAGATCGGCGGCGCGCTGGAAAACGGCCACTTCGAGCTGGTCTACCAGCCGATGGTGAAGCTCGGCCCGTCGGGCGGGCTGGCCGCGGTCAACGCCGGGCTGCACTGGAACCATCCCGAGTTCGGCGAGCTCGGCTCCGAGGAGTTCTACCCGCTGGCCGACATCACCGGCATGACGGTCCAGCTGGGCCACTGGCTGCTCACCGAGTCGCTGGCCGCCGCCGCCCGCTGGCGGGAGCGCCACGGCGAGGCGGCGCCCGACATCTGCATCCGGCTCCCCGGCCGGCTGGCGGTCGACCCGGAGCTGGTGGGCGCGGTCAAGGAGCTCCTGGACCGCTACCGGTTGCCTGCCGGGGCGCTGCGGCTGTGCACCGACTCGCCGTCGTTGCACGATCCCCGCGGCGAGGTTCTGGAGTCGCTGTCGGTCCTGACCGATCTCGGCGCGAAGATGGTGCTCGCGGTCACCGGTTCGGCCGATCTGGAGCTCATTCCCCGGCAGGGGCTGAAGGTGCGGCACATCATTCTCACCGGCCCGGTCGTGGACGCGCTCGGCGACAACCCCGGCGCGGCCGCGGTGCGGCATCTGGATCAGCTGGTCACCCGGGCCCGGGAACTGGACCTGCGGGTCGGCGCCGACGGGGTCCGCACCAGCACGCAGGCCGAACTGCTGCGCGAGCACGGCGTCATCGCCGCGCGCGGCCCGTTCGTCACCGACTCGGCCACCGGCGACGAGGTGGACGACCTCATCGAGCGATACGCGGGCTGAAACGCCGGGTTCATTCCTCTGCGCTGGGCACGGTCTTGCGCCACACCACGAGCACCCCGGTGCTCGCGGTCCCGCCGGGCAGCTTCGGCGGGACCGTGCCGATCCGCGTGAAGCCGAGCCGCTCGGGGATCTTCCCACTGCGGACGTTGGCCTGGTCGTGGTGGATCTCGACGGAGCGGGCGCCGATCCGGAACGCCTCGGCGGCGAGCAGCGCGGAGGCGCGGGTGGCCAGGCCGCGCCCGGTATGCGGTTTGCCGATCCAGTACCCGATCTCCAGTGCGCCCGGCGCGAGCCGCGCCATCAGGCTGGCCGAGCCGAGGATCGCGTCCGCCGCGCCCACCACGGCGTAGTCGAAGGCCTCGCCGGTGCGCCAGCGTTCCTGGCAGCGCCGGAGATAGGCGATCGCGTTCGCCTCGTTGTACCCCTCGACCGCCCACGGCATCCATGGCGCGAGGTGGTCGAGGGACTCGTTGACGGCGCGGTGCAGCACGACGGCGTCCTTCACCCGCCACCGCCGCAGCCGTACTTCACCGTCGGTCAGCGTCGTCGAGGGCTCCATGCCCCGATCGTGCCCTGCCACCCCGCCCCCGCGCACGGCATTTTGCGGGCGTTTTCCAGGAGTCAGTTCATGATCGCGCTGTCGGGCACCGGGGTGTCGCCCCGCAGGGCGTCGAACAGCTGCTTCGACTTGGTCTTGTCCCAGTTCTCGGCCGATCCGGAGGTCACCGGCACGGTGGTGGTGACCACACCGCCGTCGGAGATCCCCCGCAGCGCGAACGCCAGGCCCACCAGGTTGTTCAGGTGGTCGCCGGAGTCCATGGTCAGCGCGCCGGGGGCGGCCGAGAGCAGCGGGAAGAAGTCGAACGGGTTCAGCAGCGTGCCGGGCGTGGCGATCTGGCTGACCAGCGCGCCGATGAACTTGCGCTGGTTCTCCACCCGGTCGAGGTCCGACCGCGGGGTGGCGGCGCTGTGCCGCATCCGCACGAAGCCCAGCGCGTGCGGGCCGTCGAGCTTCTGGCAGCCCGCCGGGATGCTGATGTTGGTGTAGTCGTCGTGCATCTCCTTGTCGATGCACATGTCGACACCGCCGATCGCGTCCACGATGTTGGCGAAGCCGCCGAAGCCGATCTCGGCGTAGTGGTCGATGTGCAGACCGGTGGCCTGCTCCACGGTCTGGACGAGCAGCGCGGGCCCGCCGAGCGAGAACGCCGCGTTGATCTTGCTCTTGCCGTGCCCCGGAATGGCGACCTGGGAGTCGCGGGGCAGGCTGATCAGCGTCGGCTTGGTGCTGTTGTCCGGCAGGTGCGCAACCATGATGGTGTCGGTGCGGGTGCCCGCGCCCGCCGCCTCGCTGTCGCCGGTGGCCAGCCGCGCCTCCTGCTCCTGGCTCAGCCCGTCCCGGCTGTCGGAGCCGACGATGAGCCAGTTGGTGCCCGAGGCCGCGGCGGGCCGCCCCGAGTAGTCCTTGATCGCGTCCACCCGGTTGATCGAGGTCTCCAGGTAGATCCACACCCCGGCGATGAACAGCACGAAGACCAGCAGCAGGCTGAGCAGGATCTTGCCCGGGCCGAAGCGCCGCTTGCCGCGGCGAGGAGTCCGGGCGGCGGGCGGTCCGTCCCCGGGTGCCTGGGGCGGCGGCCCGGCCGGGCGTGGCGGTGCCTGACGGGGCGGCGCCTGCCGTCGCGGCGGGGCTTCCCGCCCCGGGATCGGCAGCATCTGGGCGCCCTGGTGCTGCCGTGGTCCTCGTGGCTGCTGACGCGGTTGCCCAGGGTAACCGCCGTAGTCACCACCGTAGCTCATGCTGCCCTCACCCGTCCCCGATCTCCGGCCTGCGCGGCCCCTAGTGAACCGCAAGCCGTCGTGAAGGGGACGTCCGGCTCCCCGCTCCGGTTGCGCCCGCCTAGCGCCGCAGGCGCAGACGCTGGTCGGGCGGCTTCCCCCAGACTCCGGCCTGCCGCACCCCGGCCGCGTCGAGGGTGAACTCGGACACCAGGCGGTTCCAGGCGCCGGGCCGGGCGAGCATCGCGTGTCCCTCCAGCATCAGCTCGAACCGGGCGAGCCTGTCCGCCGTGTACCGGGCCCGCTGCGCGTAGCGGTAGGACTCGGCGGGGCGGGTGATCCGGTCCTGGCTGCCGTGCGCGATCACCACCGTGCGGCCGGTGACCGGTTCCACGGGTTCACCCGGGGGCGTCCAGGGGGCCAGGGCGCAGACCGCGGTGACGGCGGGGTCGTCGGCCACGCGCAGCGCGACCCGGCCGCCCATCGAGTGGCCCAGCAGGAAGACCGGCACCTCGGGCCGTTCCCGGCTGATCCGGGCCAGCGCCCAGCGCGCGTCCACCACCGGGTGCAGTGCGGGCTCGTTCCAGCCCCGGACGCGGTTGCGCAGCAGGCGCACCTCCACCCCGTGCGCCGCCCCGGCCCGGTGGACCGCCTTGGCCAGGGGGACCATCCGCAGGTACGCGGTGTTCCAGGGGTTCACTCCGGACAGGCCCGCCTCGGCGCCGCCGTGCAGCACCAGGGCCACCGCCCGTACCGGACCGCGGGCGGGCCACGAGGACAACGACGGGTTTCGCTGGATCACACCGAAGAGCAACGCCCACGCCGGACGATTCTTCCCGATAAGGTCGGCGAGGTGATCGTCGATCTGGTGACTGAGGCCATACGGAACGCCGCAACGGGCAACGAGGAGCCGGTCTCCCAGGCGGCCGGGCTGCTGCTGACCACGCTGACGCGGGACGGGCTCGTCTACACCGCCGGGGCGGGTCATTCGCTGGCCGCGGTGGCCGAGACCTTCTACCGCGCGGGCGGCCTGGCCTGCGTCTACCCGCTCTACCACCCGGAACTGCTGCCACTGCACGGCGCCGAGGCCAGTACCGGCGCCGAACGGCGCCCCGGGCTCGCGGCGCAGGTGCTGGCCGCCGCCGGGGGGCCCGGCCCGGACGACCTGCTGGTGGTGTTCTCCAACTCCGGGGTCAACCCGTATCCGGTGGAGCTGGCGCGCGCCGCCCGCCAGGCCGGTACGCCGGTGATCGCGGTGACCTCGCGCACGTCGGTGGCCGCCGCGCCCCGGCGGTCGGAGGGCACCCTGATCGACGCGGCGAGCATCGTGCTCGACACCGGTGTCCGTCCCGGTGACGCCAGCTTCCCCGCGGACAACCCGCGCACGGCCGCGTTGTCGACCGTGCTGAACGCCTTCCTGTGGAACTCGCTGCTGGCCGCACTGGTGTCGCTGGCCGGGGAGGCCGGGAACGTCACCGTGCCGTTGTGGCGCAGTTCGAACGTCCCCGGCGGCGACGAGGCCAACGCCGCCCTGCTGGCGCGCTACCGCCCTCGCGTCCCCGCCCTGGCCTGACGGGTCACGCCGCGGCGGCGGGCTCGTCGTCGAACTGCGTCCGGTAGAGCTCGGCGTAGCGCCCGTCCGCGGCGAGCAGTTCCTCGTGCGTGCCGCGCTCGACGATCTCGCCGGCCTCCACCACGAGGATCTGGTCGGCCGCGCGCACGGTGGACAGCCGGTGCGCGATGACCAGTGCGGTGCGGCCGGTCAGCGCGTGCGTGAGCGCCTCGCCGACCGCCACCTCCGAGGCGGAGTCCAGGTGCGCGGTGGCCTCGTCCAGCACGATCACCCGCGGCTGCGCGAGCAGGAGGCGGGCGATGGTCAGCCGCTGCCGCTCGCCGCCGGAGAGCCGGTACCCGCGCTCCCCCACCACCGTGTCGAGCCCGTCGGGCAGGCTGCGCACGAGTTCGTCGAGCCGGGCCTGCTCCAGTGCGCCCCAGATTTCCTCGTCGCTCACGCCGGGCCGCGCGTATTCGAGGTTGGCCCGGATGGTGTCGTGGAACAGATGCCCGTCCTGGGTGACCACGCCGACGGTCTGGCGGATCGCCGCGAAGCTGAGGTCGCGCACGTCCACGCCGCCGAGGCGGATGGCGCCGGAGTCGGCGTCGTACAGCCTCGGCAGCAGCGAGGCGATCGTGGACTTGCCCGCGCCGGAGGAGCCCACGAGCGCCACCATCTGCCCAGGCTCGGCGCGGAAACTGATGCCGTGCAGCACCTCCTCGCCACCCCGGGTGTCCAACGTGGACACTTCCTCCAGCGAGGCCAGCGAGAACCTGTCCGCGGCGGGGTAGCCGAACCGCACGTCGGCGAACTCGACGGAGACACCCCCGCCGGGCACCGTCCCGGCGTCCGGCTTCTCGGTGATCATCGGCTTGAGATCGAGCACCTCGAAGATCCGCTCGAAGGACACCAGCGCCGTCATCACGTCCACCCGCACGTTCGCCAGCGCGGTCAGCGGGCTGTAGAGCCGGGTCAGCAGCAGGGCCAGCGCGACCACGGTGCCCGGGGCGAGCTGCCCGCGGATCGCCAGCCAGCCGCCGAGGCCGTAGACGAGCGCCTGTGCCAGCGCCGAGACCAGGGTCAGGCTGGTCATGAACCACCGGGTGAGCATCGCGGTGCGCACCCCGATGTCACGCACGCGGCCTGCCCGGCGGCCGAACTCCGCGACCTCGGTCTCCGGATGCCCGAACAGTTTGACCAGGGTGGCACCCGGCGCCGAGAAGCGCTCGGTCATCTGGGTGGTCATCCCGGCGTTGAGCTGCGCGGACTCGCGCTGCAGATCGGCCATGCGCCGCCCGATGCGGCGGGCGGGCAGCACGAACACCGGCAGCAGCACCAGGGCCACCACGGTGACCTGCCAGGACAGCGTCATCATCACGGCGAGCGAGAGCACCAGCTGGATCACGTTGGTGACCAGACCGGACAGCGTCGCGGTGAACGTGCGCTGCGCCCCGATCACGTCATTGTTGAGCCTGCTCACCAGTGCGCCGGTGCGGGTGCGGGTGAAGAACGCCACGGGCATCCGCTGCACGTGTTCGAACACCGCGCGCCGCAGGTCCAGGATGAGCCCCTCCCCGATCCGGGCGGACTGCCAGCGCTCGGCCAGGCCGAGTCCCGCGTCGGCGACGGCGAGCAGGGCGACCACCACGGCCAGCCCGATCACCAGGCCCGCCTCGTGCCCGGCGATGATCGCGTCGACCACCTTCCCGGCCAGCAGCGGGGTCGTCACCGCGATCACCGCGGAGATCACCGTCAGTACCAGGAACACCGCCAGGCTCGCCCAGTACGGGCGGGCGAACCGCGCGACCCTCTTCACCGTCCCGGCCGCCAGCCCCCGCGGCGCGTTCGCGCTGCGCATCGCCGAGCTCAGCAACGACCACGTGTTGTCCACATCGCCCTCCACCCACTACCCGAAAGCTCGACATTACTTTAAGTATCCGCCCCCCGACGCCCTGGACAACGCCGGGGCGGAGGAGAAGCTTCCCGCCGGGCCCGCCCGATTCTGCCCGGCCTCTCCCGGCCGGCGGCAGGGGCTGGGTAACCTTGCTGACCATGGGTGTCGACGCGCCGAACCCCACCCGCGCCCGCACCCTGGGCCGGGCCGGGTTCACCC
>NZ_VJWX01000016.1 GCF_007713715.1 Amycolatopsis rhizosphaerae | reverse complement strand
GTCGGGATGGGGGGCGTCCGACTGGTCGGCGGTGGCCAGGCGGAATGCGGTGAGCGGCAGTCCGCTGCCCCGCGCCAGGTGTTCGGCCGCCACCTCCGCCCGCGCCAGCGCGACGGGGGAGCCGCCGCTGCTCGGGCCCCCTGGCACGGCGACGGCGTGCCCCACCACGGTCACCGAGACCGGCAGGCCGGTCAGGCGGCGGCCGAGTTCGGCCAGCAGCCCGGGGGCCTGCCGGGCCGGTTCGGTGCCGGAGCTGAAGAGCCCCTCGTCGAAGACCACCCGCACCTCGTCCGCGCGCCGCTCCACGCGCACACCGGGCAGGGCGACCTGCGCGGCGATCCGGTCGAGCCGCCGGGACCGTTCGTCCGCCGCGGCCCGTTGCCCGGCATCCAGCGCGGCGAGCCGCTGCTGGAGCGTGTCGGCGCGTTGGACGGCAGCGGCCAGTGCCGCGTCGCCCCCGCCCGAAGCCTCACCCGCGGCCCCGTTCGAAGCCCCACTCGAAGCCCCTGCCGGGCCGCCTCCCGCGGCCGAGGCCCACAGGATGCCGCCGGTCACCGCCGCCACCGCGATCAGGGCCGCGGCCGTGGCCGTGCGTCCCGGGGTGACCAGGGGCCGGGCGCGCCCGCCGGAGCGGATCCGGGCGACCGCGGCGCGGCCCGCCTCCGCGCCCTCGTGTCCGGGTTCGAGCAGTTGGACCCTCGCCCAGCACGCGTCGGCCTTGACCAGTTCGCCCGCCTGCGCGTGCACGCGGGCCCGCAGGTCGAGCACGGGCACCGCAGGCTCCAGTTCGTCCAGCAGCCGCGCCGCCTCGGCGAGATCGCCGTCGCGGGCCGCGTCCTGCGCCCGGCTCAGGATCAGCTGATCGGCCAGCGCGACCCGCAGCGGCTCGCTCATCCCCGGACCACCCCGATGACCTTCTGCTGCTCTTCCTGCGGGAGCAGACGGATCAGCCGCTGGTTCACCGCCTCCAGCGCGGGCACGTTGTTCGCGGCGATGGCCGTCCTGCCTTCGGCGACGAGCGCGGTGACCTGGCCGGAGGCGGGCAGCATCTCCTGGAGGGTGTAGAAGAGCCGCACCGGCCAGTCGGGGCTGCGCCGTTCCAGCCCGATCACGAACTGGCCGATGCGCTCCAGTTCCGCGCGCACCCTGCCGCTGTCCTTCGAGCTCACCGCCTCGTCGGCCCGGCGGCGCAGGTCCTCGGCCTCCTCAAGGTGGCCGGGCAGGCCCGACTGGCGGGCCAGCGCGACCGCGTCGTTGACGGCGTCGCCGAGCTGGTCGGTGAGCACGGGCAGCTCCACGGCCTCCTCGATGTCGTCCAGTTCGGCCTGCAGATCCCGCAGCCGCTCCTCGGCGGCGGCCGCCGCGCCCGCGTCCACGCTCGCGGCGCCCACCTGGTCGCGGGCGGTGGTGACGGCGCTTTCGCCGTCGAGCCGCTCCAGTCGCCGCCGCGCGTCCTCCACTTCGGCGCCGCGGGCCATGGCGCGCAGGCCCTCCAGCCGGGTTTCCACTTCGGACAGACGCTCGCGCAGCACACCCACCTCCGCGGTGCGCACGTTGTCCAGATCGATCTCCGCCTCGAACTGGGCCTGGACGAGCGGGACGTCGGCGACCACGGTGACCAGGCTGGAGGTGTCCACCTCGAAGGTCACCTCCACCTCGCTGCCCGCGGGGAGGTCGATGCGGACGTCCCTCGGCCGGATCTCCAGCATCCCGACCTCGCGGTTGCGGTCGCCGCGGCTGCGTTCGCCCTGCACCACCGGGATGCGGATGACGGATTCGTCGTCGGACCGGTTCAGGGCGCGGGAGGTGCGGAACACCTCGCGCACCCTGGCGGGGAGGGTGGCGCCCTTGCGCAGCATCGGGGCGAACGCGCGGTCGTCGAGCTGGATGCCCAGCGAATGGGCGAGCCGGACGCCGCCGAACTCGACCTCCCGGTGGGTGATCGACAGCGTGCCCGGCGTCAGCTCGCGGCGGGTTCCGGTGGCGTCGGTGAGTTCGATGGTGAAGCGGGAGGTGCGGCCGGGATCGAGGTCGACCTCGGTGAGGAAGGCGCCGCCGGCGCTCAGCGGGATGCGGGCGGAGCGGAACGGCGGCCTGCCGCCCGGATTGCTCAGCACCACCGAGTAGCCGGTCCAGTCCACTGTGGACGAACTGTGCAGCCGTCCGCCCACGGTCGGCGTGGTGGTGGTGACGCTGGGTTCGTAGACCAGCTCGGCGGTGAACTCGCCGGGCGCGGACGCCGCCGTCCTCCGGGCGGGACGCCGGACGGTGCCGGCGAAGATCGCCGCGCCGCGGGCGACCACGGTGGTGGGATCCAGGCTGGTGTCCAGTTCGATGCCCAGGCCCTCCGCCGGGTCGGCGAGCCGCTCGCGCAGGCCGGGGGAGAGCGTCACACCGCCGACGAGCAGCAGCCGGTCGATGTCCTCCGGCCGCAGCGCCGCGTCGGCCAGCGCGTTGCGGCACAGGTTGATCGCGCGGACGTAGAACGGTTCGGCGACGCGGTCGAGCTCGTCGCGGCGCAGCAGGTACTCGAACGGCTCGGTGCCGCCGCCGGGACCGGTCAGGTCCACCATGATCTCGATCTCGTCGCGGCGCGACAGCTGGATCTTCGCCTCCTCCGCGGCGTGCTTGAGCTTGGCGAAGTTCGCGCGCTGGGCCGGGTTGTCGCGGCGGAACTCGGCGATGCCCAGCTCCCGCGCCACGGCCGGGGCCAGCACGCGCTCGATCAGGGCCCAGTCGATCAGCTTGCCGCCGAGGTAGGAATCGCCCGCGTGGTTGAGCACGCGCAGGTCCCCGTCGCGCTTGCTGACCACGGCGGCGTCGAAGGTGCCGCCGCCGAAGTCGAACACCATCCAGTACGCGCGCTCGGTGGCGTCGGAGAAGCCGTAGGCGAACGCCGCCGCGGTGGGCTCCTGGACCAGCGGGCAGGCCGGGTGGAACCCGGCCAGCGCGGCCGCCTCGGCGGTGTCCTTGTTCTGGTTCAGGGTGAACGCCGCCGGGACCGTGATCACCGCGACCTCGGGGGCGGTCCCGGTGTGGTGCCGTACGTCGTTGCGCAGCGATTTGAGCACCTCCGCCGACAACTGCCGCGGCGTGAGTTCCACCCCGGCCCTGGCGAACGTGCGTTTCGCGTCCGCAAGGCCCATTTCCAGCTTGAACTCGGCCGCGGCGTTCGCCGGATCGCTCTCCACCCGCTCGCGGGCGCGGCGGCCCACGTGGATCACGCCCGGTTTCGGCAGCCACACCGCCGAAGGCGTGGTGTCCCAGCCGTCGTTGTTCTTGATGACCGTCGGCGTGCCGTCCTCGACCAGGACCACGGCGCTGTTCGTCGTCCCCAGGTCGATACCGACGTCGATGGTGCCGGACTCGTCCATGTCGCTCCTCATTGCTCGGTCGGCTCGGGGCCGGGCGCGGGGCTGCCCACGATCACCTGGCCCATCTGGATGCGGCGGTCGTGGAAGTACACCGAGGGGCGCACCGTTTCCAGCACGGTTTCGGTGGTCAGGCCGGGTTCTTCCTGGAAGAGAAGTGCCTCCAGGGAACGGCCGGGGTGGAAGGTGTCGCCGTCGTGGTCCTGCACCACGAGCCCGGCTTCGGCGAGGGCGTCGCGGACCGTGCGGAGGTACCGGCCAGCCTGCCGTTCCCTGCTGGAGGTCCGTTCGCCGTCACCGGCGAGCCGCCGCTGCGCGCGCCACAGGTTGGTCGCCGCCTCGGCCAGCGCCTTCTCGTCCACCGGCCCTTCCTCCACACTGTCCACTTCGGATGCTTCGGGGCCGGGTGCGGCCGGGGTGCGCGCGAGCAGTTGTTCCAGTGCGAGGCGCTGCCCGGCCCCGAGCACCGGGGGGTCGATCCGGAACGCCGGGTGATGGCGGCGCTGGCGCAGTTCCGCCCGCACCGTCGCGCCCAGCCGGTTCAGCCGGTTCACATGACCACCCCCCGCCGCCACCGCAGCAGCCGGGCCAGATGAAGTTCGCGCAGTCGCGGGGAGAGGTTGACGGCTTCCTCCATCAGGTCGGCGGCGCGCTCCAGTTCACCGGGGACCGCGGCGAGCGCGAGCGCCTCGTCGGCGAGGCGCTGCGCGCGAACGCTCGGCGGCGCGGACGCGGGAGAAGTGGTTTCCGGCGGCGGTTCCTCCGCCAGACGGCGCTGCCGGTCCGCCAGCGCCTCCTTGAGCACGCCCGCCGTCGCGGGCCGGCCGGCCGGGTCGACCGCCAGCGTGGCCACCACGATGCGGTCCAGTTCCGGATCGACTGTGTCGTTGTACCGGCTGGGCGGCAGCAGTGGCTTGGCGAAGCGCGCGGGCGAGTACGAGGAGAACGCGCCCCCGCCGTACGGGAAGTGGTTGGTGAGCAACAAGTACGCGATGGTACCGAGCGACCACACGTCGCCGGCGCACGAGTAGCCCTGGTTGCGCAGCACTTCCGGGGCCATGAACGCGAAGGTGCCCTGTGCGCTGGCCAGGTGCGTGACCGGGTCCGCCCGCCTGGCCAGGCCGAAGTCGCTGACCCGGATCCGCATGCCGCCGGCGTCGTACCCGACGAGGATGTTGGCCAGGGTGACGTCCCGGTGCACGATGGGCGGATCCTGCGCGTGCGCGACGGCGAGCCCGCTCGCGATCTGCGTCATCACCTCGGCCACCAGTTCGGTCGGTACCGAGGGCCGGTGCGCGGCGGCGAGGCGTTCCAGGCTGCCGCCGGGAACGTACTCCATGGTGAAGTACCCGCGCAGGCCCTCGGGAGTGGGCACCGTGCTGGCTTCGAACAGCCGGACGATGTTGGGATGGCCCAAAGTGGACAGCAGCCGGGCCTCGCCGAGCATGGATCGCGTCTCCTCGCGTGAGGCGACCCTCTTGAACACCTTCATCGCCTGCCAGCCGAGGTATTCGTGGCGCACGCGGTGCACCTCGGCGAAGGCGCCTTCACCGAGCAGGCGGTCGACGACGAGGGTTTCGCCCACCCGGTCGCCGCTGTTGAGCAGGGTCATCGCGGTTGCCTCCCGCCGATGTCCACGACGAGGACCGAGACGTCGTCCAGGGCCGCGTCACCGGCGGCGAGCAGGCGACGGCACAGCCCGGGAAGTTCCCCGGCACCGGCGAGCAGGGCGGCCAGTCCGGCGTCGTCGACGACGCCGGTGAGCCCGTCGGTGCACAGCAGGAGGCGGTCGCCGTCGAGCAGTTCGTGCACCGAAACGCCGGGTTCGACCGGACCGGGCATGCCGACGAACCGGGTCAGTTGCCCGTGCTCGCGGTGATCCTCGGTCAGCCGGTGCAGCCTGCCGCCCCGCGAAAGGTAGATGCGGCTGTCGCCGAGGTGCACGGCCAGTGCGAGCCGGTCCCGCACCAGCAGCGACGCCATCGCCGCGCCGGTCGTGCCCGGCCCCCGGCGCGCCGTCGCCCGCACCTGCTCGTTCAGCTCGGTGACCGCCGCGGCCACGGTGTCCGTGATGCCCTCGATGCCCTTGATGCCCGCACAGCCGGGATCCGCCAGTGCGGCAACGCTTTCGGCCAGGCGGCGCGGAAAGACCTCCGCGATCAGCCGCGCGGTGGCCGCGGCGTCCGCCAGCCCGCCCATGCCGTCGGCCACCAGGAAGCTGCCGTGGTCCGGATCGGCTGCGGTGCGGTCCTGGTTCTCCCCGTGCAGGCGTCCCGCCCGGCTTCCGCTCGCGTAGGAGATCGCGGCGGAGGTCATCGCCGGTCCCCGGGGCAGAGGTTGAGGCGATAGCCGATACCGGTGACGGTTTCCAGGATCTTCGGGTTCGAGGGATCGGATTCGACGCACCGCCGCACCGCGCGGACGATCCCGGCGATGTCGGTGCGGTCGTAGGACCGGTGCGGGGCCCATTCCTCGGGCGGCCCCCACAACGCGGCGATCAGTTCGGCGTGCTCGCAGGCGACCGCCGCGCCGCCGCCGTTGCGGCCCGCCATGTAGCGCAGCAACTGGTGGCCCTGCGGGCGAAGCCCCGTGACGAGCGTTTCCGTGCCGTTCTCGCAGCGGTACGCCTGTGCGGAAACCCAGTCGTAGCGGAGGCCGGGCCCGGCGTGCCGCACCTCTTCCGGCGCACCGAACGGCGCCGGGCGCGTCGTGTGCGGGTCGAGGAAGGTCAGTTCCCAGTACAGCGGCTCGCCCTCGGGGGTCATGTCGCCGAGGATGAGCAGCACGTCGCCGTGCTGGATGCGGCGCCGCCCCTGAAGACGCTCCGTCCGGTCGCCGTGCCGCAGGAGGGTGCCGTTGACACTGGCGTTGTCGGTGACCGACCACATGCCCTCGGCGTAGTCCAGGGTGCAGTGCAGCCGTCCGACCCAGCGCTGCGGATCCGGCCCCAGCGCCACGTCCGGCGCGTGGTCCGGGGCGGCCCGGCCGATGGTGACTGGCCCGCCGTCCAGTTCGATCCCGCTGCGCTCACCCTCGGGCGAGGTGATGCGCAGCGCCACCGCGCGCAGCGTCACACCAGTCTCCTTCATTTGTTGAGGTAGCCGGTGGTCACGGAATGGTCGTCGGCCCAGCTCGCCACGCAACCGGTGAAGTAGCCGCCCTTGGGGGAGGGGCCGTTCCAGCGCTCGGGCCCGGGCGGGAGCGCGTAGTAGCGGAACGCGTCACCGTTGTAGCCCCACTGGGGCATCTGCAGGCGGCAGACCTGGTCGGCGGCGGTACGGACCGCGTCGTCCCCGGGATAGGCGGTGCCTTCCGGGAAGAGCATCGGGTAGCCGAGCAACTGGCCCCAGTGCGACGCTTGACAGGGCACGATCCGCACGTTGTGCACGTCGGCCTGGAAGTTCGCCTTGTCCTGCACACAGGTTCCCGCCGGGGGATTGGTCGCGACCTGGGGACCGTAGAGGTCCGCGTTCAGCACGATGTCCGTGTCCTGGACCCGCGCGGGGTCGGTCAACCGGCGGTCCGGGAGGAAACGGTCGTCGGCGAGATGCACGACGCAGGTCACGTAGTTCTGGAACCGGCTCTGACCGGTGTTCCATTCGGTGTGGTCCGGGTAGAGGGCTTCGGTCCGGTAGGTGTCGAAGCTCAGGCGCTGCTTCGCCTGGGAGAAGGCGCAGTTGGTGGTGGCGCCGGCCTGCACCGCGTCGTCGCCGGGGTAGGGCGACGGGACGGCGCCGAGCGAGACGTAGTCGAGCACCTCGCCCCAGTGCGGTTGGTCGCACGGCACGATCCGCACCGGCGACGTGGCGGCGGAGGGGTAGATCTTGTCCACGACGCAACTGCCCGCGGGGGCGTTGTCCGCCACCGTGGTGCCGAACAGGTACGCGTAGGACGGGCCCGCCTCGGTCGTGCTGGTGGTGGCACTGCTGGTGTCGGAGCCGCTGCCGGTGTCGCTCCCGCTCGATCCGTGGTCGGACGAAACCCAGCCGAGGAAGGCGCCGAGGGCGAGGAAGACCACCACCGCGGCGACCCGCGTCCAGCGCCAGCGGTCCCGCCGGTTCACGCGCTCCAGCAACGCGTCGATCTCGGCCGTGCCCGGTGCGCCCCGCAGGTCCCGGCGCACGCGGCGCAGCATCTTGCGCGCCGTGGAGTGCCTGCCCTGGAGCTGCAGCAGATCCACCTGGGCGGTGAGGTTGGCCAGCCCGCTCTCCATGGCGTCGAGCACGGCGAAGTTCTCGCCGACCGTGCCCATCGTGGCCGGGTCCGTGACCAGGCGGCGGGCCTCGTGCAGCCAGTCCCGCGCTCGTTCGGCGGCCTGCGGCCCTTCGCGGTCCAGCAACGCCATCGCGCAGTTGTTGAAGATCACGGCGACTTCGTCCTGCAGCCTGTCCAAGGGCCCGTTCGCCGTGGGCAGCAGCTTGTCCAGCCACCGCACGTCGGGCAGGACCTCTTCGCGGAGCACGGAAACGGCCTGGTCGAACTCGCCGGCCATCAGGTGTTCCCGCGCCCGGGCCAGTGCGGTCCGCGCGGTGTCGAACCGGGGCCGGGCCGCCTCCTCGAGCAGATCGCCGATCACCTCGTCGGGCGCGGGCCACGTCTCCGCTTCCAGCACGAGCCGCTCGGGCCGGTCGGCGAGGGCGGCGAGCTGGACCAACGGGGTGAGCAGGACGACCGGCACCTGCTCGCGCAACAGGTCGAGGACCGACTCGTCGAGTTGCCTGTCGTCCAACGCGCGGATACGGGCCCGGACGTGCTCCCACAGCCCCGGGTGCTCCAGCAGTTCTTCCCAGCCGTCGCCCGCTTCGTCCCACTTCTCGTCGAGGTCGTCTTCCGAAGCGTCACCGGAGAGTTCCGCGTCGAGCGCGGCGGCGTGGGCCCGCACGGTGCGGTCGTGCAACTCGTGCAGTTCCTCCGGGCAGCCGCACGCGTCCGGGGCTCCCCACAGCCAGAACAGCTCGTCGATCAGCCGTCGCCGGGGATCGCCGAGAATCAGGTCGAAGGCACGGGCGACCTCGTCGGGAGTGACCGGCAGGCGGTGGCCGAGGTCGACGTCCGCGCCGAGTTCCAGCGCGGTGGTCACCTTCTGCTGGCGCCGCCGCACCTCCCGGCGATCCGCGCCGGTGGCCACACCCGTGATACGGAAGGCGTTGCGGCGGTACAGTTGCGGGCTCGCGACCTCCTGCAGCCACACCCTTGTCGGGTCGTTCACCACACCCCCAGACCGGTCACCGGCACCCATTTCCCGCCCCTGTCGACGTCAACTTACCCGGGTGACCAGTTTCCGGGAAGCGGCCCGAACCCGGCCATGGAAACCGGATGGACGGGAGTTGGAAGCGCTTTCCGGCGCCTTTCTCAGACGGCTCGGAACGCGCGCCGGTAGGCCGAGGGCGGGGTGCGCATCGCGCGCGCGAAATGCTGCCGGTAGCTCACGGTGCTGTCGAAGCCGACGCTCGCCGCGATCTCGTCGATCGACCGGGTCGTCTTCTCCAGCATCGGCAGGCTCGCGTGCACGCGCTGGCCGATCAGCCAGCGGATCGGGCTGGTCCCGGTCACCCTCGTGAAGCGCCGCAGATAGGTGCGCGAGGACATGTTGGCCCGCCGCGCCAGTGTCTCCACCGTGATCGGCTCGGCGAGGTGGGCCAGCGCCCAGGTCATGCTGCGGGTCACCGCCTCGGCGGCGGTGTCGGTCAGCACCGGGGTTTCGATGAACTGCGCCTGCCCGCCCTCCCGGTGGGGCGGGACGACCAGGCGCCGGGCGACCATGGTGGCGATCGTGGGCCCGTGGTCCCGGCGCACCAGGTGCAGGCACAGGTCCAGCCCGGCCGCGCTGCCGGCGCTGGTGAGCACGTCGTCACCGTCCACGTAGAGCACGTCGGCATCGACCTCGACCCGAGGGAACCGGCGGGCGAGTTCGGCGGCGTACTGCCAGTGCGTGGTGGCCCGCCTGCCGTCGAGCAGGCCCGCCGCGGCGAGGGCGAAGGCGCCGGAACAGATCGACACCACGCGCGCCCCCCGGTCGTGCGCGCGCCGCAACGCGGCGACCAGCTCGGGCGAACAGTCGCCGTGCACGTCGCTCACCCCGGGCACGATGACGAGGTCGGCGGCGGCGAAGGTGTCGAGACCGTGCCGGGTGTGGATCGCGGCGCCGCCGAGGACCGGCACGGTGCCCGGCCGTTCCGCGCAGATCGTGAGCCGGTACCAGTCCACGTCCAGTTCGGGGCGGGGCAGGCCGAAAACCTCGGTGACTATGCCCAGTTCGAACGAGGACATGCCGGGGTAGAGCAGCACCGAGACGGTCTTCCCGGTCCCGGTGTCGAGGCGGACGGCAGCCATGGCGGAATCCTAGCGAACGGTGACGTTCACGCCACTGTCTCCGCGCGTGGCCGGTGGCGAGGATGAGGAACATGTCGAACGTTCTCGCCGTCGCCCCGGCCGCGCCCGCCGCCGCGGTGGCCCACTTCGCCGCCCGCCTGTCCTTCGAAACCGACGTCGCCGACGTCCACGCCGACCTCATGGCCGCCACGCCCGGGCTGGTCGTGATCGACTCCCGCAGCGAACAGGGCTGGGCCCAGGGGCACCTTCCCGGGGCGGTTCACCTGCCGACCAGGGAAATCGCGGCGCGGGCCGCCGAGGTGGTGCCCGCCGGTTCGGCGGTGGTGACCTACTGCTGGGGGCCGGGCTGCAACGGTGCGACCCGTGCCGCACTGGCCTTCGCGCGGCTCGGGTACCCCGTGAAGGAAATGATCGGCGGTTACGAGTACTGGGTCCGCGAAGGCTTTGCCGTGGCCGGCGCCGGGGGTGAACGCATCCTGCCCCCGGACCCGCTCACCGCCCCGGCTTCGGGCGTTTCCTGCGACTGCTGAACGTGCTCAGGCGGGGACAGGTGCCGTGAAGGGTCCCTTCACGGTCGTATTTGCCGTGAAGGGACCCTTCACGGCCAACACTCACGCCACGCAAACCACTTGATACAGGTCCTCTAGTCCTCGCAGACGAGTTCGCCTTCCCAGGCTTCGCGGCCTTCCCTGAGCGCGAACAGGGCGATGACGAACCCCGCGATGGGGTCGAGCCAGGTCCAGCCCGCGAACGCGTAGGCGATCAGCCCCGCGCAGGTGGACACCGAAAGCCAGGCGCAGAGCCGGGTTTCGGCGGCGTCGGCCACCACGAGCCGGGAGTTCATGGCCAGCCCCGCCCGGTGTTTCGCCCGTGCCAGCAGCGGCATGACCGCGATCGAGGCGCCGGTCAGCACGATGCCGGCGAGGCTGGTGTCCGGCCGGGTGCCCACGACCAGGTCGACGATGCCCTGCGCCGTCACGTAGGCGGCGAGGACGAAGAACGTGATCGCGATGAACCGCAGCGCCCGCCGTTCCCTGCGCTCGTCCACCCGGCCGCCGCGGATCTCCGAGCGCAGCCGGGTCAGCACCATCGCGGCCGAGGCGACCTCGATGCACGAATCGAGCCCGAACCCGGTGAGCGAAACGGCACCGGCGACGAGGCCCGCGGTGATCGCCACCGCCGCTTCGGCCAGGTTGTAGCCGATGGTGAACCAGGCGAGGTGGACCGCGCGCCGCGCGGCGGGGTTGCGCAGATCCGGCACGCCGCTCATGCTTCGGCCGCTTCGAACGGTTCCCGCCGGGCCAACGAGTAGGACACCTGTGATGATAACGGCGATGGCCGATGAGCGCGAAGGACTGCTAGCCTGCTTGCCGTGACCCCCGACGCGCGCTTCGCCCGCGGCCGCACCCGCTGCGGCTGCCAGGCCCCCGCGCGCCGGATCAAGGGCCGCCGCGTTCGCTATCACATCGGCTGCGAACCGGGGCAGGTACGAGGACGGCGATGGCGCGGCTGACCGCCGCGCACGCACGGTTCCCCTCTTCCTGAACCCGGCGGGCATCGCCTGCCGGGCCTTCCGCACCACCCCTTTCACGGGTGGTTTCCTCCTGCCCTGGAGCATGCCGATGAACACCGGATTCCGTCCTGCCCACGACCCCGATGCCCTCCCCACACCCGACGGTTTCTTCGGGGAGTTCGGCGGCCGGTACGTACCCGAAGCGCTGGTCGCGGCGCTCGAAGAGCTCACCGAGGCCCACTTGAAGGCCACAGTGGACCCCGGGTTCGCCGCCGAACTCGCCACCCTGCTGCACGACTACGCCGGGCGCCCGACCGCGCTCACCGAGGCCACGCGCTTCGGCACGCACGCCGGTGGGGCGCGGGTCTTCCTGAAACGGGAGGATCTCAACCACACCGGATCCCACAAGCTCAACAACGCGCTGGGCCAGGCGCTGCTGGCGCGCCGCATGGGCAAGCCCAGGGTCGTCGCGGAGACCGGTGCCGGTCAGCACGGCGTCGCCTCGGCCACCGCCGCCGCCCTCCTCGGCCTGTCCTGCACTGTCTACATGGGACAGTTGGACACCCGGCGGCAGGCGCTGAACGTGGCCCGCATGCGGCTGCTCGGCGCGGAGGTGGTGGCGGTCGGTTCCGGCACCGCGACGCTGAAGGACGCCATCAACGAGGCGTTCCGCGACTGGGTCACCACGGTGGAGGACACGCACTACCTGTTCGGCACGGCCGCCGGGCCGCACCCGTTCCCTTCGCTGGTGCGCGATTTCCAGCGGGTGATCGGCGTCGAAGCGCGGGAACAGCTCCTGGAGCGCACGGGAACGCTGCCCGATGCGGTCGTGGCCTGCGTGGGTGGCGGCTCGAACTCCATCGGCATCTTCCACCCGTTCCTCGGTGACCCCGGCGTGCGGCTCGTGGGCTGCGAACCCGCGGGGGAGGGCCTCGGCACCGGACGGCACGCGGCGGCGCTGGCCCGGGGACGGGCCGGGGTGCTGCACGGCGCCCGCTCCTACTTCGTGCAGGACGCGGACGGCCAGACGGCCGAAACCCATTCGATCTCCGCCGGCCTCGACTACCCGGGGGTCGGCCCGGAACACGCGCACCTGAAGGACACCGGCCGCGCCGAGTACCTGCCGGTGACCGACGACGAGGCGATGGAAGCGCTGCGGCTGCTGGCCAGGACCGAGGGGATCATCCCCGCCATCGAATCCGCGCACGCGCTGGCCGGAGCGCTGGCGCTGGGCCGCGAGCTCGGCCCGTCGGCGACCCTGCTGGTGAACCTGTCCGGCCGCGGCGACAAGGACATGGACACCGCCGCCCGCTACTTCGGGATCGCGCGATGAGCGCGGCGGGGCTCGAAGGCGTGCTGGCGGCGGC
This sequence comes from Amycolatopsis rhizosphaerae, assembly GCF_007713715.1. Taxonomy (GTDB): domain Bacteria; phylum Actinomycetota; class Actinomycetes; order Mycobacteriales; family Pseudonocardiaceae; genus Amycolatopsis_E; species Amycolatopsis_E rhizosphaerae. The sequence continues at coordinate 22,310 of NZ_VJWX01000016.1, read as the reverse complement.
CCGCCGGGAGGGAAGGGCGGCGCTGATCGGGTACCTGCCCGCCGGCTTCCCCACCGTGGACGGCGCGGTCCGGGCGCTGACCACAATGGCGGAAAGCGGCTGCGACATCCTCGAAGTGGGCCTGCCCTACACCGATCCCGTACTGGACGGGCCGGTCAACCAGGACGCGAACGCGGTCGCGCTCGCGAACGGCGTGCGGACCGCCGACGTGCTCGGCACCGTCGCCAGGCTCACCCGCGCCACCCCGGCGCCGGTACTGGTGATGACCTACTGGAACCCGGTCTGCCAGTACGGGCCCGAACGGTTCGCGGCCGAGCTGGCGGCGGCGGGCGGATCGGGCTGTCTGCTGCTCGACCTGCCGGTCCAGCATGCTCCACAGTGGACGGAGGCGGCCGAGCGGCACGGATTGGCTTCGGTCTTCCTGGTGGCGCCGACTTCGACCGGGCCCCGGCTGGCCCGGGTGGCGGCGGCGAGCACGGGCTTCGTCTACGCCGCCTCGTCACTGGGCGTGACCGGGATGCGCCAGTCGGTCGGGGAGTCGGCGGCCGGGCTGGTCGCCCGGGTCCGCGAGGTCACCGGGCTTCCGGTCTGCGTCGGCCTCGGCGTGTCGGACGGCGCGCAGGCGGCCGAGATCGCCGCCTTCGCCGACGGAGTGATCGTCGGCTCGGCCTTCGTGCGGCGCCTGCTCGACGCGCCCGAGGAGGACGCCGGGCTCACCGCGATCGCGGCGCTCGCCCGGGAGCTGGCCGCCGGGGTCCGGAGGCGCCCCGAAAATTCCGAAAATTCTTCGCCGAAATCCGGAACTCGGGAGGGTGTTGCGGGCAAAGAAGGGTGAAAGCACCCGACACCGAGGAGGCCCGATGAAAGGTCCGGTATGGCGTTGACCCAGGCCCGGGCGGAACCGGAACCCGCCACCGAGCTGGACGACGCGGGCATCGTCGAACGGTCCTGGACCGACGCCGAGGCCTTCGCGACCATCTTCGACCGGTATGCGGGCACCGTGCACCGGTTCCTGGCCCGCCGCGTCGGCGCCCAGCTCGCCGACGACCTGACCGGTCAGACCATGCTGGTCGCCTTTGACCAGCGGCGACGGTTCGACCTGGGCCAGGGCAGCGCGCTGCCCTGGCTCTACGGGATCGCCACCCGGCTGCTCAAGCGGCACCGCCGCACGGAGGCTCGCGGCCTCCGTGCGCTGGCCAGGACCGGTACCGACGAGGCCGAGCAGGGCCACGACGAGCTGGTCACCGCCAGGGTGAGCGCCGCGACCCAGCCGCTGGGCAACGCACTGGCCCGGTTGAGAGGCCCGGAGCGGGACATCCTGCTGCTCGTCGCCTGGGAAAACCTGTCCTACGACGAGGTGGCACTGGCACTGGACATCCCGGTCGGCACCGTCCGTTCCCGCCTGCACCGCGCCCGCACCAAGATGCGGGCCGCCCTTCCCCAGGAGGATTTCGATGAATGACCTCGAACTGCTGACCCGCCTGCGCCCGCAGGTCGACGACCCCGATCCCGTCGCGCTCGCCCGCCACCGGTTCGCCCTGCTGACCAGGGCGAACGGCGGTCCGGCTCCCCGGCGCAGCCGCCTGCCGCGGCTGGCCATCGGCGGCGGTGCGCTGGTGGCGGGCGCCGCCGCGCTGACGCTGGTGGTCGGGCTGCTGCCCGGCGGTCCAGCCCCGCTGGCTTCGGCCACCGTCCTGCTGAACAACGCGGCCAACGCGGCCGACTCCGGCACGCCCGGGCACGGGGAATGGACCTATACCAGCGAGGTCACCCACCTCACCGGGCAGCCCGAGGTCCGGACGGAAACCTGGATGAAGGTGGACGGCTCGGAGGGCCTGGTCCGCACCGACCGCGATGGCAAGCACGAGGAGCGCCGGGTGCTCGGCCCGACGGCACTCGCGCAACAGCTGGGGGACAAGGGGGGGTCGCCCTTGGCAGTGCCGAGCTATGCCAACCTGCTCACCCTCCCGACGGATCCGGTGCAGCTGAAGGACGTGATCTACCGCGAGGTCCGCGCCGAACTCGCCATCCTGTCACCGAATGGCCGCAAGCTCTACACCGACGACCAGTGGGCCTACCAGAAGATCACCGAACTGGTGATGGGCCCCACCCCGCCCGCGGTGCGCGCGAGCCTCTACCGGGTGGCGGCCATGATCCCGGGGGTCGAGGTCGTGGACAACGCGACCGACGCTTCCGGCCGTTCGGGCATCGGGGTCGCGCACACGGAGAACAGCGACGGGGACAAGGCCATGCTGATCTTCGACCGGAACACCTACCAGGTGCTCGGCACGAAGCTCGACAGCATCAGCCGTGGTATGAGCCAGTCCGAAGCCCTCCTCGCCTCCACCGTGGTCGCCGGCGAGGGTCAGACCCCGTAACCCCCGGAAATCCCAGGACCGCCCCCGGTTGTCGACATGACGACCGGGGGCGGTCGCCTTTTGGGGACGCAGGGGCCCGGTACCCGTCCGATCGGGCAGGTGGGGCCCACGCCCCGCGTGCGGTCTTGCCTGCCGGAAGACGGGGATCCCGGGGAAAGGCTTCTGCGTGCCCGCCGCGGCCGCCTACCTTCGCCAGGTCCGTGCTCCCCTTTTCGACACGCGTGCATCGACGCACGTGGAGAGGACCAGCGCCATGCAGGTCGACGAGCTGCTGAAACCCTTCCCGATCAAGGAGTTCCACCCCTTCCCCCGCGCGCTGATGGGCCCCGGCGCACACGAGATGATCGGCCCGGAGGCGAAGAAACTGGGCTTTTCGCGGACCCTCATCATGACCTCGGGCCTGCGCGGCACCGACATCGTGCACAAGATCGCCGAGTCGATGAAGTACCACGGGCTCGAAGTGGTGATCTACGACCAGGTCGAGTCCAATCCCAAGGACTACAACGTGATGGACGCCGTCGCGCTGTACCAGGAGAACAAGTGCGACTCGTTCGTCTCGATCGGCGGCGGTTCCTCGCACGACGCCTGCAAGGGCGCCCGGATCTCGGTCGCCCACGACGGCCGCAACGTCAACGAGTTCGAGGGCTTCAACAAGTCCGAGAACCCGAAGAACCCGCCGCACATCGCGGTGTCCACCACCGCGGGCACTGGTTCGGAGACCTCCTGGGCCTACGTCATCACCGACACCACCACGGATCCGGACAATCCGCACAAGTACGTGGCCTTCGACGACCACTCGGTGGCGAGCCTGGCCATCGACGACCCGACGCTGTACTACGACTGCCCGATCGACTACACCGCGCAGTGCGGGTTCGACGTGCTGGCCCACGCCTCCGAACCGTACGTGTCGCGTTTGGACTTCCAGCCGTCGCTGGGCAACGCGCTGCACGCGATCAAGCTGACCGCACGGCACCTGCGCACCGCGGTGTGGAACGGCCAGGACCTCGCCGGCCGTGAGGGCATGATGTACGCGCAGTACATCGCCGCGCAGGCGTTCAACTCCGGCGGCCTCGGCATCATCCACTCGATCTCGCACGCGGTCAGCGCCTTCTACGACACGCACCACGGCCTCAACAACGCGATCGCGCTGCCGCGCGTGTGGGCGTTCAACATGCCGGTGCACTACAAGCGGTTCGCCGAAATCGCGCAGGCGATGGGCATCGACACGCACGGCATGAGCGACGTGCAGGCCGCCGACGCCGCGCTGGGCGCCGCCATCGGCCTGCTGCGGGACGTCGGCATCCCGGAACGGTTCGTCGACGTCGACCAGAACAGCTACTCGAAGAACCGGCTCGGCCAGGGGCCGACGAAGTACTACGAGAACTCGAAGGTCATCAAGGGCGATGCGGCCGATGTGGACCGGATCACCCGGCACGTACTCGGGGACGCCTGCACGCCGGGCAACGCCAAGGAGTGCACCTTCGACACGGTGCGCCCCGTGGTCGAGCACTGCATGACCGGCGATCTCGACGACCTGCTGTCCTGAGCCCCGCCCGACAAGGCTGACCGTAGTTTTCGGAGGAATCGTGCCCGGAGAACCCTTCACTTCCGTTGACGACGTGGCCGAGCGGTTCTCCGCGCACGGTTACCTCACCGACCGGCGGCTCGCCACCACCGTCTACCTGATGTCCAAACTGGACAAGCCGGTGCTGCTGGAGGGCCCGGCGGGCGTCGGCAAGACCGAACTGGCCAAGGCGCTCGCCGCGGCCACCGGCCGCCGCCTGCTGCGCCTGCAGTGCTACGAAGGACAGGACGAAACCAAGGCGCTGTACGAGTGGGACTACGGCAAGCAGCTGCTCTACATCCAGATGCTGCGGGAGAAGATCGGGGAGATCACCGCGCACGCGCCGGATCTGGTCTCCGCGGTGGAGAAGATCGAGGCGCAGGACAGCGTCTTCTTCTCCGATCACTTCCTCGCCCCGCGCCCGCTGCTGGAGGCGATCCGGGGCGAGGAGCCCGCCGTCCTGCTCATCGACGAGGTGGACCGGGCGGACGAGGCGCTGGAGGCGGTGTTCCTGGAATGTCTCGCGGAGTTCCAGGTCTCGGTCCCGGAGATCGGCACCTACACCGCCAAGGTGCCGCCGTACGTGGTGCTCACCTCGAACAACACCCGTGATCTCTCGGCCGCGCTGAAACGCCGGTGCCTGCACCTGTTCCTCGGCTATCCCGACGCCGGGCGTGAGCTGGACATCCTGCGGGCCAAACGGACCGGGCTGCCGGAGGCCGCGGCGCGGCAGCTGGTGTCGGTGGTGCGCGGGCTGCGGGAGCTGGGGCTGCGCAAGAACCCGAGCATCTCCGAGACCGTCGACTGGGCCCGCACCCTCGCCGTGCTCGGGGTGGACGAGCTGTCGGCGGACATCCTGGCGGAGACGGCGAACGTGGTGCTCAAGTACGAGCGCGACCTCGGGCGCGCGCTGGGCGTGCTGCCTGAGCTGCTCGACCCGAACCGCGAGCCGCCCGCCGAACTCCCCGAAGGCCACGGCCACGGCCACGGTCACGGGCATGAACACAGGCACGGCCACGGTCATGGCCACGAGGGCGAGCACCCTCACACAGTCGCACCCGCCCCGGAGCCCGGCACCGGCCGCGGTGACCGCACCTTCGCCGCGGCCACCCGGCGACGGCGGGTGTGACGTGGAAGGCGGGGTGCACCGCTTCGTCCGCTTGCTGAGGCTGTTCGGCGTGCGCGTGTCGGTGTCCGAGGCACACGACGCGATGCGCGCGGCCGCGCAGCCGGGGGTGCTGGCGGAGAAGGAGACGCTGCGGGAGGCGTTGCGCATGACGCTGGTCAAGGACCGGCGGGACAACGAGATCTTCGACGAGGTGTTCGGCGCCTTCTTCGACCTCGAACCGGTCGTCGAGGCCGAAGCCGGGCACGGGCACGGCCACGCCCACGACGAGCTGAGCGACACCGGCGAGCTGGAGTCGTTCACCCTGTCCGAAGAGCCGTCGCGGACCCCGGAACAGGGGCACAGCCACGGAAAGCCCAGCGACATCCGCGATTTCTTCGACCAGCAGGACCTGGCGCAGCGGTTCAACCTGCACCAGGAGGCCAACAAGATCGACCTGGCCGCGATGACCGACGAAATCGTGCTTTCCCAGGACGGGCGGGGCACCGGTGGCGAGGTGCCCACCGTCCGGCTGGAGACGTCCAGGCTGCACAACGCCGGGGTCCCCGGCAGGCTCGCCCCCGCCACCGGCCACCGGCTCGACGTGGCACTGACCGTGGCGCAGGAACAGGCACTGGCCGACTGGCTCGCCGGTGACGACCACGGCGACGAGGACGGCGAGAACCCCTCGTCCGGACAGCTCGCCGGGGTGCTCGCGAACCTGCCGGAACTGCTGCGGCGGCACCTGGACCGCCTGGCCGAACTGGCCGACGCGGCCGTCGAGTCCCGCGTCGTGGAGCGGGCACGCACGGAGAAGGTCGACGAGCGGGAACGGGCCGAGCTGGAGGAGTCGCTGCGACGGCTCGCCGCGGGCCTGGACGGCGCGAGGACCAGCCGACGGCGGGACGGGGTGCGAGGCCGCGTGCACGCGGGCCGCACCATGCGCCGCAACATGCGCTACGACGGGATTCCGTTCCGCCCGGTGTCGACGCTGCGGGCGGAGGACCGGCCGCGACTGGTGGTGCTGGCCGACGTGTCGCTGTCGGTGCGCGCGGCCGCGCGGTTCACCCTGCACGTGGTGCACGGCCTGCAGTCGCTGTTCGGGCGGGTGCGTTCCTTCGCGTTCGTGGACGAGCCCACCGAGATCACCGAACTGTTCGCCGAGCATCCGCTGGAACGGGCGCTGGGGCTGGTGTTCGACGGCCTGCCCGCGGGCGGGCTGCTCGATGTGGACGGCAGTTCCGACTACGGCGCGCTGTTCCGGTCCCTGCTCGAAGACCACGCGACCGCGCTGAACCGGCGCTCGACGCTGATCGTGCTGGGCGATGGGCGCGGGAACGGCAACGAGCCGGGGCTGGCCGCCTTCGAGGAGATCACCCGGCGGGTGCGGCGGACCCTGTGGCTCACCCCGGAACCGCGGTACTCGTGGCGGCTCGGCGGATGCGATCTGCCCGCCTACGCACAGTTCTGCGACCGGGTGGAGGTGGTTTCCGATGTCGCGGGGCTGGGCCGGGCCGCGCACGGGATCACGGCGGGACAGCCCGGACGATGAGCGGTGCGCTGACCTTCGACCCGCTGGCGGCGGGCCCGCCCGGCCGCTACGGCGACGATCTCGTCGAGGTGCGGCGAGAGGACCCGCGCGCGATGGACGGGGTGTGCCCGATCGTGGAGACCGCGCACTTCCGGCTGCGGCGTCGCGACCGGCGGATCGAGGTGACCCACCGGCTGAGCCCCGCGGAACTCGACAACGACCTCACCGGACTGCTGGCCGACGAGCTGTTCACGCCGGGCTGGCTGAGCGGCGCGGCGGTGTTCGAGCGGGTCTTCACCGGCGTCGTCCTGTCCACTGTGGACGAGCCGGGGCGTGCCTGGCTCACGTTCTACGACAACACCCTGCGGCGCTTCCGGCGAAGACCCGCCGGAAGCTCGACCATCGCGTCCTTCGCCCCGGTATACGAGCGTGTGCTGCGGCTCACCGGCACGGGGCCGGTGCTCGACCTCGGGTCGTGTTTCGGTTTCCTGGCCCTGCTCCTGGCCGAACGCGGGCAGACGGTGACCGCGTCGGACCTTTCCCCCGGGGCGATGCGGCTGCTCGGCATGGTCGCCGCTCGGCGGAACACGCCCGTGCGGACCCTGGTCTGCGACGCGGCCCGGGTACCCCTGCCGGACAACGCAGCCGACACGGTGACCGCACTGCACCTGCTGGAGCACCTGAGCCCGGACGAGGGGACGGCGGTGGTCGCCGAGGCCCTGCGCCTGGCCCGGCGCCGCGTGATCGTCGCCGTGCCGTACGAGGACGAGCCCGCCCAGCTCTACGGGCACACCCGCACCTTCGGGCCCGCCGAACTGGCGGAACTGGGCGCCGCCACCGGCCGCCCGTTCACCGTCGACGAGCACCACGGCGGCTGGCTGGTCCTGGACCACGGTGAACGCTCGGATCACCCCTAGGTTGTGCACCCGCAGCCCCACGCAAACCGTTTCCCCAAGGCCCTACGCTCCTTGGGCTGCGATCGTGCGGAGGAGCGTCTCGAGGTCTCGTTCGCCGTCGGGGGTCTGTGCGCCGCTCACGAGGGCCGCACCCATGATCCGTTGGGCTGCCGGCAGTTCGACCAGGCCGGCCCAGGCGTCGTTCTCGGCCGCCAGCCCCTGGCCGTACTCGGTGGGCGGGAGCGCCTTCTTCGCTGCGGCGATCACGCCGTCGGAGAGCGCCGCGATCTTCGACGCGACCTCGGACACGTAAGCATCGAGGTCCGCCGCCGGAACCGCACGGTTGATCCAGCCGATCGAGGCGGCCGTGCGGGCGTCGACGAGATCTCCGGTGAGGACGATCTCCATTGCCCGGTTCCTGCCCACTCGCTCACGCAGGTACTGCGTCCCGCCACCGCCCGGCGTGATGCCCATCAGCGCTTCGACCTGTCCGAGTGCTGCCGTTTCCTCCGCCGCAAAGGCGAGGTCCGCGGCCGCGACGAACTCGGCTCCGCCGCCGCGGGCCTTGCCCGCCAGCTTGACGATCGTGACCTGCGGCTGCCGCCGGATCAGTTCCCCGATCAGTTGGAAGACGTTCACTCCCTCCGGTGCGGACGCGGCGAGGTCCCGCAGGATGTCCATGCGGTCGGCCACCCGGATGTCCACGTGGGCGAGGAAGAATTCCGGATTCGCGCTCTCGAACACGATGACCTTCACCGAGGAGTCCTCACGAACGGCGGAGAGCAGGTCCCGCACCTCCCGCATCATGACCGCGCCCAGTACGTTCACCGGTGGGTTGTCCAAGACGACGTGGAGAACGCCGTTCTCGGCGACCGCCTGCAGCGTGCTGTAACCCTCGGGGGCCATCGGAGTCGCTCCGTTTCGTCTCGGCATGTTGCCGGTATGCGATGCATACCTAGGCTTCCCTGGGCCTCTAAGGTCGTCAATAACGCACTTTCGGCATACCAGGGATCACGGAGGACACCACGATGTTCACTTCGACCCGGCAGACGGACTGGACCTTCAGCCCGGACTGCCCGAGCCGTCCGATCCTTGACCAGATCGCGGACAAGTGGTCGATGATGGTCATGGCGATCCTCGAAAGGCCGACCCGGTTCAACGAACTCAAGCGGCGTTTGGAAGGCGTCACCCAGCGGGTTCTGACACAGACGCTGCGCAGGCTGGAACGCAACGGCATGATCCGTCGCACCGTGCTGCCGACGTCTCCGGTGGGAGTGGAGTACTCCCTTACGCCGCTCGGAGAGTCCCTCCGCGACCCTTTCCTGCGTCTGTACGAGTGGACGGTCCGCAACAGCGAGCAGATCATCGCATCGCAGCATGAGTACGACGACAGAAGCTGCGCTGAGTAGATCCGATCGGGCCAGATCCGTCCTCAGATCAGCCCGAGTTTGCTCGCCTCGTAGACGGCCTCCGCACGGGTGCCGACCTGAAGTTTGCGCAGGATGTTGCGGACGTGGAACTTCACCGTGGTCTCGGAGATGTAGAGCGCGCCCCCGATGTCGCGATTGGACAGTCCGTGCGCGAGCAGCCGGGTCACGCGCAGTTCCCGGTCGGTGAGCGCGGGCCGCGCCGGGGCCGAGCACACCGAACGCACCATCGCCGCCGCGGAGCGGGAGTCGAACGCGCTCTCCCGGCGGGCCACCGCGCGGATGGCCCGGACCAGCTCGGTGGTGTCCACGTCCTTCACCACGTAACCCCGGGCGCCCCGCTGCACGGCTTCCACCACGAGCCGGTCGTCGAGGAAGGTGGTCAGCACCAGAACGCCGGTTTCGGGAAACCGGCGCGTCAGCTCCGAGCACAGGTCGAGGCCCTCGGTGTCGTCGCCGGTGGACAGCTTCAGATCCAGCAGCACCACCGCGGGGCGGGCGCGCAGCACCACGGTCAGCGCCTCGCCGGCGGTGCTGGCCTCGCCCACCACGCGCAGGTCGCCCTCGCGTTCCAGGATCGCCCGCAGGCCCTGCCGCACGATCGCGTGATCGTCGACGAGGACGATCGGCACCTCGCTCATGGCGTTCCCTCCGGCACCGGGATCACCACGCGCAGCGCGATCCCGCCCAGCCGGGCCCGGCGGATCGTCATCGTGCCGCCCAGTTCCTCCGTGCGGGCCAGCATGTTCGCCAGGCCGCGGTGCCGCCCGTCGAGGTCCGCGGCGCTGGCCAGCCGCAGCAGCCGCCGCAGTTCCGCCGGGTCGCCGGATCCGTTGTCGGAGACGGTGAGCGCGACCCGCGACGGCTGGTAGACCAGCCGCACCACCGCCAGCGACGCCTTCGCGTGCGCCGCCGCGTTGAACAGGGCCTCGCCCGCGATGCGCAGCAGCGACCGCTCGGTCTCGCCCGGCAGGGTCAGCACCTGGCCCACCACCTTCACCCGCACCGAAAGTTCGCTGGGAAGGTGCACAGTGGACAGTTCGGCCAGCAGGACCGGCAGCGGCCCGGACGGTTCCCCCGAGGTGTGGTGCAGTGCGTAGATCGCGCCACGCAGCCGTTCCACCGCCTGCCGCGTCAGGTCCTTGGCGTGCGCGAGCCGCCCGGCCAGCGCGGTCTCGCCCGACGCGGCCAGCTCGGCCCGGCACACCTCCAGCGTCATGCCCGCCGACAGCACGTACTGGGTGACACTGTCGTGCAGCTCGCGCGCGATGCGGTGGCGCTCGTCGTCCAGGGCCTGGCGCTGCAGGGCGGCGAGCAGCCGTTGCTGCGTCTCGGCCAGTTCGGCGTTGCGGGCCGCCAGATCCCTGGCCTGTTTCGCCGCCGCCTCGGACAGTTGTTCCGTGCGGCCCCGCAGCTGCGTCGCCGCCTGGAACAGGTACGAGTTGTGCAGGGCCACCGCGGCCTGGTTCGCCAGCACCCGGACGATCGCCAGGTCCGTGCTCGCCACCTCCACCCGGGGACTGCCGACGATCCCGCCGACCGGTTCACCGTCGAGCATCATCGGGGCCCGCACCCGGCCCTGGCGCGAGGACCCCGCCTGAAGTTCCCACGGCCGCTGCCGCACCAGCTCCAGTGCCGGCCGCACCTCGGCGGGCAGCCGGGCCACGTCGTCGATCAGCACGTCGTCCACCAGCACCAGGAACCGCGGCCGCGCGGCGCGCAGCGCCCCGTCGGCCACCGCGAGCAGCAGCCAGCGGGCCTGCAGGTGTTCGGCGGCGGCGCGCACCACGGCCTCGACGAGTGCCCTCGGCCCTTCCACCCCGCGCACCAGCGCGCGGGAAATCCCGTCCAGTGCCTGCACCGCGCGTTCGAGGCGCTCGGCCGAGCGGACGTATTCGGGGTAGTACGACCGCTTCCCCGAGCGCAGCCCGGTGAGCGCACCGAGATCGCGATCTCCGTCGGGCATCACAGTGCCAGGCGGAACAGGGCTTCGATGTCGGTGTACGAAGCCTCGCGGGGATTGGTGGTCAGGCAGGCGTCCTTGAGCGTGGTGCGGGCCAGCGTCGGCACGTCCCGTGCCGAGACGCCCAGTTCGGCCAGGCCGCGCGGCACGCCCACCGAATCGGCCAGCAGCCGCACCCGCTGCGCGAGCCATTCGGCCGCCTCCGCGGCAGGCATCGACCGGGCGTCGAGTCCGGCAGCCTCCGCCAGCGGGACGAACCGGGACGGGTCGGCTTCGGCGTTGAACCGGATCACGTGCGGCAGCAGCACCCCGTTGAGTACCCCGTGCGGCGCGTCGAGCAGGCCCCCCACCTGGTGGCTCATCGCGTGCGTCGCGCCGAGGATGGCGTTGGTGAAGGCCATGCCCGCCTCCAGCGCGCCCTGCGCCATGGCCACCCGAGGGCCCGCCCGCCGCGGCCGCTCCACGGTTTCCGGCAGCGCACCGGTGATCAACCGGACCGCGTGCAGCGCCCGCTGGTCGGTGAGCGGATTGTGCGCGGGGGAGACGAAGGCCTCGACGGCGTGGGTCAGCGCGTCCAGCCCGGTGGCCGCGTTGAGCGGCTCGGGCATGGTGACGAGCAGGCGCGGGTCGATCACCGAGATCTCCGGGACCAGCGTCCGGCTGATGATGGTGATCTTGGTGCGGTGCCCGGTGTCGGTGATCACCGCGAACTGCGAGACGTCGGCCCCGGTGCCCGAGGTCGAGGGCACCATGATCGTCGGCGGGATCGGGTGCACCACCTTGTCCACGCCCTCGAAGTCGAGGATCCGCCCGCCGTTGCCGGACAGGATGGCCACGCCCTTCGCCGCGTCGATGACCGAACCGCCGCCCACCGCGATGATCACGTCGGCCGTGGTTTCGACATAGCGTTCGTAGGCGGCTTCGACCTCGTGGTCCTTCGGGTTCGGGGTCACCGCGTCCCAGACCACCGGCCGGATGCCCGCCAGCCGCAGATGGCCGGCGGCCTCGTCGGCCCAGCCCGCCTCGAGCAGCCCCGGATCGGTGACCAGGAAAGGCCGCCGGGCCCCGACCCGCAGCGCGCAGTGGCCCAGCTCCGCCAGCGCACCCGGCCCGAAGACGATTTCCGGAGCGTGGAACTTCGCCAGATCCGCGGGCGGGTGCTCGGTTCCGGGGCCGACCACCTGAGGCCCGCTCAGCTCGCCGGAACCCCCCTGCGGGACCGGCGGGTGCTGACCGGCGGCCCGCGCGCCATCCAGGAGTCGGAGCACGGCCACCTCCTCACAACAGCGCTGTCAGATGCAGGCGGTACCCAACCTAGCCCAAAAGCGGCGTGGCGCACCTACCCGAACGGACAGGTGCGCGCGGGCGCCCGCTGGGGCATCATGAGTGGTTCCCGCCCCCCTGTGTCAAGGACGACCCGGAGACGGACACCATGGCGACACTGAGCACGCTCCGGCAGCGGCGCACCGAACTCGAGCTCGAATGGTCACGCTGGCTGGCAGGCCGGCCGTCGGGAGCCGACCTGCGCAGCGAGGTCGTCGAGTCGTGGACGAGATCGCTGTCCACGGTCGACCCCGGCCGCGACAGCGCACCCGTCCTCGACGACGTGCGGCCGCGCTGGTCGTCGTCACCGCTGCGCCGTCCCGTGGCCGAACTGTCCGACGAGCTGCGCAGCATCGCCGACGACGCGGGCTTCATCGCCGCCGTCACCGACGAGTCCGGCACCATCCTGTGGACCTGCGGTGGGCGGGTGATGCGGCGGCGTGCCGAGCGCGTCAACTTCGCCCCCGGCGGTCGCTGGGGCGAGGAGGCGATGGGCACCAACGCGCTGTCGCTCGCCCTGCGCACCGGCCGTCCCGCGAGCATCTTCTCGGCCGAGCACCTGGTGGAGGCCCTGCACGGCTGGTGCTGCTGGTCGGCGCCGATCCGGGACGCGAGCGGCCGGACGCTGGGCGTGCTCGACCTGTCCACTACCTGGGACCGCGCACACCCGCTCGCGATGTCCACCGTGCGCACCCTGGTCACCACCATCGAGACCCGCCTGCACGCGATCACGCCCGCCACGGAAGGGGTGTCGCTGACCTGCCTCGGGCGCGGGCGCGCCACCCTCGACGGCGCCGCGCTGCGGCTGTCGCCGCGGCAGCTCGAACTGCTCGCCCTGTTCGCCCTGGAGCCCGGCGGGTTCTCGCTCGACCAGCTTCGGGAGGCGCTCTACGGCGACAGCCGCGTCAGCTCCAACACGCTGCGCGCCGAGGTCTCCCATCTGCGGCGCGTGCTCGGCGGCGCACTGGCCAACCGCCGCTACGCGCTGACCAGGCCCATTTCCTGTGACGCCGTGGAGGTGCTGACCGCGCTCAAGGACGGGGACGCGGCCACCGCGGTCGAGCGCTACACCGGCCCGCTGCTGCCCGACTCGGAGGCCCCGGGCGTCACCGCCTGGCGCGAACAGCTCGAGGTCGCGGTGCGGGAGGCGGCACTCGCCTCGCCCGATCCCGCGCTGGCTCTGCGTTACGGCGAACGGCACCCGTTCGACCTCCAGATCCACGAGCACGCGCACGCCGCCCTGCCCGCAGGGGATCCCCGGCGCGCGCTCGCCGCGGCGCGCCTCCGGCTCGCCCTTCGCGACTAGGACCGCCGCGGCGCCAACGTTTCGCCAACGCGCGCCGGGCACGGTGCTCCCTGTCACACCGACGTGAAGGAGGGCTCCCATGGCCTATGCGCAACCCGGCGCCGAAGGCAGCATCGTGGACTTCGCGCCACGCTACGAAAACTTCATCGGCGGGAAGTGGGTGCCACCGGTCGAGGGCCGCTATTTCGACAACCCGTCGCCGGTGGACGGCAAGGTGTTCACCCAGGTCGCCCGCTCGTCCGCGGCCGACGTCGAACTCGCGCTGGACGCCGCGCACGCCGCCGCCGAGCGCTGGGGCCGCACCTCGGCGGCCGAGCGCGCCGGCATCCTCAACAAGATCGCCGACCGCATCGAGGCGAACCTCGAAGCCCTCGCGGTGGCCGAGACCTGGGAGAACGGCAAGCCGGTCCGCGAAACCCTGGCCGCCGACCTGCCGCTCGCGGTCGACCACTTCCGTTACTTCGCCGGCGCGGTCCGCGCCCAGGAGGGCGGCATCTCCGAGATCGACGAGGACACCGTCGCTTACCACTTCCACGAGCCGCTGGGCGTCGTCGGCCAGATCATCCCGTGGAACTTCCCGATTCTGATGGCGACCTGGAAGCTCGCGCCGGCGCTGGCCGCGGGCAACTGCGTGGTGCTCAAGCCCGCCGAGCAGACCCCGGTGTCGATTCTCAAGGTGGTGGAGCTGATCGCCGACCTGCTCCCGCCGGGCGTGCTCAACGTGGTCAACGGGTTCGGGGTGGAGGCGGGCAAGCCGCTCGCGTCCAGCCCGCGGGTGGCGAAGGTGGCCTTCACCGGTGAGACCACCACGGGCAGGCTGATCATGCAGTACGCCAGCGAGAACATCATCCCGGTCACGCTGGAGCTGGGCGGGAAGAGCCCGAACATCTTCCTCGCCGACGTCATGGCCGCCGACGACGACTACCTCGACAAGGCTGTCGAAGGTTTCGTGATGTTCGCGCTGAACCAGGGTGAGGTGTGCACCTGTCCGTCGCGGGCGCTGATCGCCTCGTCGATCTACGACGAGTTCATCGAGCGGTGCATCGCGCGTACCGAGGCGATCGTCTCCGGCGATCCGCTGGACCCGGCCACCATGGTCGGCGCGCAGGCCAGCAACGACCAGTTCGAGAAGATCCTGTCCTATCTGGACATCGGCAAGCGGGAGGGCGCGGAGGTGCTCACCGGGGGCGGACCGCGCACCGTGCCGGGACGCGAGGGCGGCTACTACATCCAGCCGACAATCTTCCGGGGCACCAACGACATGCGCGTCTTCCAGGAGGAGATCTTCGGGCCGGTCGTGTCGGTGACCACGTTCGACTCGCCGGACGAGGCGCTCAAGATCGCCAACGACACGCTCTACGGCCTCGGTGCCGGTGTGTGGAGCCGTGACGGCAACACCGCCTACCGCTTCGGCCGGGAGATCAAGGCGGGTCGCGTGTGGACGAACTGCTACCACGCCTACCCGGCGCACGCCGCGTTCGGCGGCTACAAGAAGTCCGGTATCGGCCGGGAGACCCACAAGATGATGCTGGAGCACTACCAGCAGACGAAGAACCTGCTGGTGAGCTACTCGCCGAAGAAGCTCGGGTTCTTCTGATGGACCACGGGCACGGGGTGGGCCGCGTCGAACGGGTGCGGCTCACCCCCGCCGCCGGGCAGGTGCTGGACCGGCTGGTGGCCGGGCACGGGCCGGTGATGTTCCACCAGTCGGGCGGGTGCTGCGACGGCAGCGCGCCCATGTGTTACCCGCGCGGTGATTTCCGGGTGGGCGGCAGCGACGTGCTGCTCGGCGAGGTCCGGGGCACGCCGTTCTGGATGAGCGCCGACCAGTACGAGTACTGGAAGCACACCCACCTGACCGTCGACGTGGTGCCGGGGCGGGGGAGCGGGTTCTCCCTGGAGGCGCCGGAAGGCGTGCGCTTCCTCGTAAGGTCGAGACTGTTCACCGACGAAGAAGCGGACCGCATCGCCGCCGAACCGCCCCTGCCCACCGGAGGGTGACATGCTGACCAGGCCGGAGTGGACCCGGATCGCGGGAATGGCCGCGGTGATCGCGGGGCTCACCCTGACCGGATGGGGCATGCTGCTGTTCCTGGTGGTGCCGCGCCATCTTTCCCTGGGGCCGCAGACCTTCGGGGTCGGCATCGGCGTGACCGCCTACACCCTGGGCATGCGGCACGCGTTCGACGCGGACCACATCGCGGCGATCGACAACGCCACCCGCCGGCTGATGTCGGCGGGGCGGCGGCCGCTGTCGGTGGGGTTCTGGTTCGCGCTGGGGCATTCCTCGGTGGTGTTCGCGCTGTGCGTGCTGCTGGGCCTCGGGGTGCGGGCCGTGGCCACGGACGAGCACCTGCACCGCGTGGCCGGGGTGTTCGGGGCGGCCATCTCCGGCGGTTTCCTGTACCTGATCGCCGGGCTGAACGCGGTGATCCTCGTCGGCATCGTGAAGGTGTTCCGTCGCCTGCGCCGCGGCGACTACGACGAAGCGGAACTGGAGCGGCACCTGGACAACCGCGGGCTGGCGAACCGGGTGTTCGGCCGGGTCACCGGGGGCATCACCAGGCCGTGGCAGCTGTACCCGGTGGGCCTGCTGTTCGGGCTGGGGTTCGACACCGCGACCGAGGTGGCGCTGCTGGTGGTGGCAGGGACCAGCGGGGCGGCGGGCCTGCCATGGTACGCCGTGGTGTGCCTGCCGGTGCTGTTCGCCGCTGGCATGACGCTGTTCGACACGATCGACGGTTCGTTCATGAACTTCGCCTATGGCTGGGCACTGTCCCAGCCGGTGCGCAAGATCTACTACAACCTGGTGCTCACCGCGCTGTCGGTGACCGCCGCGCTCGCGATCGGCACCGTCCAGCTGGCCGGGCTCGTGTCCGAAGTGGACATCGACCTGAACCGGCTGGGCTACTGGCTGGTGGGGCTGTTCGTGCTCGCCTGGCTGGTCGCGCTCCTCGTATGGCGGGTGGGGCGGCTGGACGACCGGTGGCGCCCAGCAGGGGACGAGACGTCCCCTGAATAGGACCTGTGTGCTCAACCGTGCCCGGTGGACCGGCCTCCCCGATACGGCTGCTGGGCGTCATCGCCACCCGTCGCCGCTGCTCCGCCTCCCAGGCGCGCACGGCCTCGGCCAACTGCCCATCCGACAGCCGCCACGCCTCGGGAAAAACGGATGTATCGGTCACGAGGTTCGACCTATCGGAAAATTCACACGCACGTTCGAGCCAATTCGGGTGAACCATCGGAAAAACAATAACCGGATATCACCCGGTGGGATTTACCGCGATTGATCATTTTCACGTCAGGACCTCCTTGTTGTCGGCTGAGCCCGCACCTCGGCACGGCGGCCACACGAGGCGCGGAGAACCAGACTCGCCCCAAGACCTTCGGGTGACCTGCCTCACTTCTGTCACAACGAAGGGGTGGGCGGTGTCTTGAGGTCAAACGCTTCGAAACGGAGGAGAGACTCGTGAACATCGCGCTGTGGATCGCCGGCGGACTGCTCGCCGTGGTCGCCCTGGGCGGCGGCATCACCAAGAGCTTCATGCCCAAGGAGAAACTGGCCGCGGCCCGCGGTGCGGAATGGATCGCGGGCGTCGGCAGCGGCTTCCTCAGGACGCTCGGGGTCCTGGAACTCCTGGCCGCGGCGGGCCTGGTCCTGCCCGCCGTGGTCGGCATCGCACCGGTTCTGGTGCCGGTGACCGCCGTCTGCTGGATCCTGCTTATGATCGGCGCGATGGTCACCCATGGCCGCCTCGGCCAGTTCAACCTCGTGGCGCTGAACCTGATCTATCTCGCTCTTGCGGTGTTCGTCGCCTGGGGCCGCTTCACCCTCGCGCCGTTCTCCGCCTGACGCGACGCGATGAAGGAGAGGGCGGGGACTTGAGCGAGCACACCACCGACCAGGCGACCGAGGCTTTTGTCGCTCACCGGAACCTGCTCTTCACCGTCGCCTACGAGATGCTCGGATCGGCGGCCGACGCCGAAGACGTCCTCCAGGAAACCTGGTTGAGGTGGGTCGAGGTCGACCTGGGGCGGGTACGCGACCAGCGCGCCTACCTGGTCCGGATCACGACCAGGCAGTCGTTGAACCGGTTGCGCGCCCTGACGCGCCGCAAGGAGGCGTATGTCGGTCCCTGGCTGCCCGAGCCGCTGCTCACCGCCCCCGATGTGGCCGAGGACGCCGAGCTCGCCGAGAGCGTGTCGATGGCGATGATGCTCGTTCTCGAGACGCTGTCGCCGACCGAGCGCGCCGTGTTCGTGCTGCGCGAGGTCTTCGATTTCGGCTACGACGAGATCGCGGCCGCCGTCGGCAAGACGCCGGTGGCCGTCCGCCAGATCGCGCACCGCGCCCGCAAGCACGTCGATGCCCGCCGCCCTCGCGAGACGGTCTCCGCGAGCCAGAGCAGGGCGGTTCTGGACTCGTTCCGGCGCGCGCTCGAAACCAGGGACCTGCAGGGCCTTCTGGACGTGCTCGCCCCCGATGTCGTCCTGGTGAGCG
Source organism: Amycolatopsis rhizosphaerae (assembly GCF_007713715.1). Classification (GTDB taxonomy): domain Bacteria; phylum Actinomycetota; class Actinomycetes; order Mycobacteriales; family Pseudonocardiaceae; genus Amycolatopsis_E; species Amycolatopsis_E rhizosphaerae. The sequence goes on along the minus strand of NZ_VJWX01000016.1, from coordinate 4,316 downwards.
ACGGTGGCGGGGTCAAGCAGGCCGCGTTGCGACCGGTCGCCGGTGCCGGGAAGCTGGTCCGCTACATCCTGGGCGGTCTCGCCAAGACCGGTGTCGAGTTCACCACCGCCTCGACCGTGGTCAACGGCAACCCGGCACTCGTCGTCCTGGTGGACGGCGAGGTCGACGGGGTCATGGCGACCCGGGTCGACGGCTCCGGCATCACCGGCCTGTACTACGTCCGCAATCCGGGGAAACTGACCCGCTTCGGAGTCGAGGTCCCGCTGACCCTGCGCTGACGGCTGTCCGAAGTGGACAAGGGCCTGAACCGCGCCCCGGCCGACCCTGATCGGAGTTCAGGGTCGGCCGGGGGATTTCTCCGGATGCCGGGGCGCCACCGGGACGCCAGGCTCTGGGCATGAAGCCGACTTCGATCGCCCTGCCGGCCGCACCGGTGTTGTTCGCCGTCTACGGGGTGGTGCGCCTGATCGGGCGCAGCGACGGCCACTACGGCCCGGGGCTGGACTGGCAGGCCGCGCACCTTTCCTTCCTCGCCGGGCTGGTCCTGCTGGGGGTGGGCTTGGCGGGACTGGTGCGGCAACTGCCCGCCACCGGTCCCCGCAGGCTGTGGACCGCCCTCGCCGCGATCGGTCTGGTCACATCGATCGTGCAGATCGGGGTGGACATCGTCGCGGGCCTGCTGGCCACGGACCACGCGAACCTGTCGGAGATCACCGGCCGGTTCACCCACCTGCCCGGTGCGGAACTGGTGTTCTACCAAGCGGGGCCGCCCTTGCTCTACGTCGGTCTGACCGCGTTGTCGGTGCTGCTGGCCCGGAGGGGCCGCATCGCCTGGTGGAACCCCGTGCTGATCGGCGTTGGCTCGATCCTGCCGATGGTGTCGCTCAACCTGCTCCCGCTGTCCGGTGCGCTCCTGCTGGCGGGCCTGGCCCCGTTGGCGCTGCGCAAAACCGGCGCGGCGGCAGCAGCCGTCGTCTGACGGCCTGCGCGTGGACCGGCGCCGACAGGGGGGCGCCGGTCCACGCCGGGATCAGGAAGCCGGGAGGAATCCCCACAGCATGCCGAGGCGCCAGGCCGCGCACAGGTTCACGTCGAGCAGGTAGGCGCCCGCCTGGCCGCACTGGCCGGCGGCGGTCCCGGGATCGATCGGCTGGCCGTGGCCCATCCCGGTGATCGCATAGGTCTCCACGGCGATCCGCCCCGACGAATCGCGGTATACGGCGTGCGGGTAGCCCGCGACCGTGTCGGTGGCGGACGGGGTGGTGGACAGCCCGTGCACGGCCGTCCACTGCTCGGCGAGTTCCCGTTCGTTGGCCGGGGCCACCGTGTAGTCGGCGGTGCCCTGCCAGATGCTCACGCTCGGCCAGGGACCCTGGTACGAGGAGGCCGCGAACACCTTCGCCGCCCACTGCGCGGGGGTGAGGTCCTGGCCGGGGTACATGCAGCCGTAGGCCTGCAACGCCGTGGTCGCGCAGCCGTAGGGGATCCCGGCCACGATCCCGCCGCCGGCGAACAGGTCGGGGTAGGTGGCCAGCAGTGCCGCCGTCATCGCGCCGCCCGCCGACAGCCCGGTCACGTACACCCGTGACGCGTCGGCGCCCGAATCGGCGATCGCCCAGCGGACCATCTGCGCGATCGATTCCACCTCGCCCTGGCCGCGCGTCACGTCCGAGGACTGGAACCAGTTGAAGCACTGGCTGAAATTGTTCGCCGAGGTCTGCTGGGGCAGTACCAGGGTGAAGGCGCCCTGGTCCGCGAGCCGCACCCAGCCCGAGCCCTGCCCGTAACCGGTGGCGTTCTGCGTACAACCGTGCAGCGCCACCACGACCGGCCGTCCCGGCGGCAGCCCGTCCGGCCGGTACTCGAACATCTGGAGCGCGCCGGGATTGCCGCCGAATCCCGTGATCTGCCGGATCGCGGCCGCCTGCGACGGGGGACCGCCCAGCAGTACCGCGATCGCGAAGGCCAGGAACAACACCAGGAACCGGCGCACGCCGATCACCTCCTTGTGACCGAATTTCCCGTCAGGGTAGGACCCGGTCGGAGGTTTTCACGACGGTGCCGGTCCCCACAGCCTGCCGCGGCCGTGTGTCGGGAGGTACCACCCGCGCCGGCGCTCAGGGGCTTTCCGGCACCATTTTGATCGCGCCCGACGGGCATTCGGACACGCACATTCCGCAGCCCTTGCAGTAGTCCAGATCGATGGCGTACCCGTTGACGTTGGCGTTCGGCGCATCGCTGAGCTTCAGTACCGCGTTGTCGGGACAGACGGCGTAACAGTTGTCGCAGGCGAAGCAGTTTCCGCAGGACAAGCACCGGCGTGCCTCGTAGAGCGCGGTCGAGGCGTCGAGCCCGTGCACGGTCTCCTCGAAGGTGGACCGGCGCCGCGCCAGTGCCAGGTGCCGCCGGTGCGAGCGTGGCGCTTCGGCGTAGTACCAGGTGTTGAGCATGTCGAAGGTGGCCATTTCATGCCGGGCCGGTGCCTGCGCCCGGCCTCCGCGCAGCCAGCCGTCGATCTGGCGGGCGGCCCGTTTCCCGTGCCCGATGCCCACCGTGACGGTCCGCTGGGAGGGCACCACGTCGCCCCCCGCGAAGAGACCCGGGCGGCCGGTCATCATGTCCGGGCCGACCTGCACCACCCCGCGGTCCACCTCGACCCCGGGGACCCCCTCGACCAGCGAGAGATCGGTTTCCTGGCCCAGGGCCAGGATCAGCGAGTCCGCCGCGAGCCGCTCGTACTCGCCCGTCGGCCGGGGGAATCCGGTCTCGTCCAGTTCCATCCGTTCCAGCAGGAGTTCGCCCTCGTCCGCGTGCTTGACGGTGGACAGCCACTTCATCAGCACGCCCTCCTCCTCGGCCTCGGTGACCTCCTCGTCGTGCGCGGGCATCCGGTCGCGGGTGCGGCGGTAGACGATGGTCGCGTCGGTGGCGCCGAGGCGTTTGGCGGTGCGGGCCGCGTCCATCGCGGTGTTGCCGCCGCCGTAGACCACGACGCGACGGCCCAGCAGCGGCCGCTCACCCACTTCCAGGCCGTGCAGCAGGGACACCGCGTCGATGACGCGGGCGGCTTCCCCGGCCGGGATGTCGGCGTGGCGCCCCACCTGGGCTCCCACCGCGAGGAAGACCGCGTCGAAGCCGCCGCTCTCCTGCTCCGCCACGACATCGGTGACCTTGTGGCCGAGTTCCAGCGTGACGCCGAGGGCCAGGATCCGGTTCACCTCCGCGTCGAGAACCTCGCGCGACAGCCGGTATTTCGGGATGCCGAACCGCATCATCCCGCCCGCGAGAGGAGCGGCGTCGCGGATCGTGACCTCGTGCCCGAGCCGCGCGAGGTGGTAGGCCGCCGACAGGCCGGTCGGCCCGGCGCCGACGATCAGCACGCGCTTGCCGGTGCGTTCGGCGGGCGGGTCGAAGGCCCAGCCCTGGTCGATCGCGTGGTCGCCGAGGAACCGCTCGACCGAGTTGATGCCCACCGCCTCGTCGAGCTGAGCGCGGTTGCATGCCGTTTCGCACGGGTGGTAGCAGACGCGGCCCATGATCGCGGGGAACGGGTTCTCCTCCACCAGTTTCCGCCACGCGCGCTCGTAGCCCGCACCGCCCTCTTCCGCCTGGTAGAGCCAGGCCTGGATGTTCTCGCCCGCCGGGCAGGCGTCGTTGCACGGCGGCATCCGGTCGACGTGGACGGCGCGTTCGGTGCGCCAGGTGCCCGTCCTGTTGGCCAGGCTGGACCCGACGTCGAGGGTGATCGCGAACGGCTTGTCCATCACTGTGCTCCATGGTGGGTTTCGGCCAGCATGCGCATGAGGTTGCTCTCCTCCTCGGTCCGGCCCGCGGCTTCGGGCTGGCCCTGGGGCAGATCGGCGGCGTCGGTGGCGCTGCCGGGCAGCTCACCGCCCTCCTCCGCCGAGGCGAGCAGCCCGAACCGCCGGATGTTGCGGTCCGCGATCTCCTGCAGCCGGAGGATCACGTCGTCACGGCGCTGCGGGCCGAACAGGTGCGCGTAGCGGCGCTGCAGCTTCAGGTACTCCTCGACGGGCACCGGGCGGCGGATCTTCGACACCCCGACCACTTCGCCGTGCTCGGCCTCGAACACCGGGAACAGCCCGGTTTCCTTGACCAGGCGCGCGATCCGGATGGTGTCCCGCGAGGCCGAGCCCCAGCCGAGCGGGCAGGGCACGAACACGTGCAGGTAGCGCGCCCCGCGGAACCGCATGGCACGCTCCACTTTGTACTCCAGGTCGCGCAACTCGGCGACGGTCGCCGTGGCCACGTAAGGGATTTCGTGTGCCATGGCGATCAGCGGCACGTTCTTGCCC
>NZ_VJWX01000169.1 GCF_007713715.1 Amycolatopsis rhizosphaerae | reverse complement strand
CCCTCACCGAGGCCGGTGAGGAGCTCGGACCCGCGGTGCTGGCGCTGGCCCGGTGGGGCCTGAAATGGGCGATGGGCGAGCGGCGCGCGGACGAGACGTTCCATCCGGGCTGGGCCGTGCTCGGGCTGCGGGCCTGCTTCGACGCCGAGGCCGCCACCGGACTCCGCGCGGTGTACGAGTTCCGCGTCGACGACGAGGTGTTCCACGCCCGGATCGACGACGGAACGATCGAGACGCTGCACGGACCGGCCCAGCACCCGGACGCGGCCATCACGATCGGCGAAGCGGCGTTCCTCCGCCTGACCAGCCAAGACCTCACGTTGGCCGAAGCGATCGACACCGGGGCCGCGTCGGTGTCCGGCGACGGCGAAGCCCTGCGCAGGCTGCCGGACCTCTTCCGACTGCCGCCCTCGCGGTCCCGCACGGCCTGATCGCACCCGCACCGGACCGTTCCGGCAGTGGGCAAGCGACCACGTGCACGCCTTCCGCTGATCCCCTCCCGGCGGAAACCGTTTTCTTATAACGGGAAACGCACGGTGGCGCCCGGTTCGAGCAGGCACTCCTGGCCACGGCAGGTCACCCTGATCGGACGGTGCATACCGGCCCCGGCGGCCACGTCCACCCGGTGCCCGCTGATCCGCAGTTTCAGCGGGTGTTCCCGGTAGCGCAGGGAAATCTCCAGCATCCCCAGCGGTTCGGGCCAGTACGGGTTGAGCACCAGTTGGTCGCCGCGGGTCTCCAGCCCGGAAAAGCACCGTTGCAGCAGATCGACGGTTCCGGCCATCGCGGCCAGGTGGATGCCCTCGCGGGTGGTGCCACCCTGGATGTCGGCCACGTCGGATTCCAGTGCCGACACGAAGAACTCCAGCGCACGCTGCCGGTGGGCCCTGGCCAGCACCCAGGCGTGGACCACCGCGCTGAGGGTGGACCCGTGCGAGGTCCTGGCCAGGTAGTAGTCGATGGTGCGGGGGATCGCGCCGGGGTCCAGTTCGTAGCCGAGACGGTCGAACAGTTCCCGGAGTTCGTCGGCCGAGAGGAGGTAGAACAGCATCAGCACATCGGCCTGTTTGGACGCCTTGTACCGGTTGACGCTGTCGCCCTCCGCTTCCAGGATGCGGTCGAGGCGCTGGATGTTGCCGTAGCGCTCGCCATAGGCGTCCCAGTCCAGCTCCTCGAGTTTTTCGTACCCCTCGAACTGGCTGATCACGCCGTCGTGGAAGGGCACGAACATCCTGGCGCTGATCTCTTCCCAGCGCCGCACCTCTTCGGGACGCACTCGCAGGGTGTCGGTGAGTTCGCGGCGGGCCTGCCGCGGCAGGGATTCCAGCGCCTCGGCGGTGCGCAGCAGCACCCAAACGGCCATCACGTTGGTGTAGGCGTTGTTGTCGATTCCGCCGCTCTCCGCGCCGGGATAACCGGAATGGAACTCGTCGGGGCCCATCACGCCACGGATGACATACCGGTCCCGGACGGGATCGTAGGTGGCGAGGCTGGCCCAGAACCGGCTCAGCTCCACCAGCATTTCGGTGCCGTAGTTCGTGAGGAACTCCCGGTCGCCCGTTGCCTGGTAGTACTGCCAGGTGTTGTAGGCGACGGCGATGCCGATGTGGCGCTCGCGCCAGGTGGGATCGGGGAGCCAGTGGCCGGAGCGGGGATTGAGGTGCACCCGCTGGCTTTCCTCCCGGCCGTCACTGCCCGACTGCCACGGGTACATCGCCCCGTCGTAACCGGCTTCGCGGGCAGCCTGCCGCGCCTCGGGCAGGCGGCGGTACCGGTAGCGCAACAGCGAGCGCGTCACGCCCGGGATCCGGAGGTTCAGCACCGGGAAGACGAACAACTCGTCCCACAGGACGTGTCCCCGGTAGGCCTCGCCGTGCAACCCCCGCGAGGGCACCCCGACGTCGAGGTCCACCGTGTTGGACGAGACGGTCTGCACCAGGTGCAGGATGTGCAGCCGCACGACCCGCTGCGCTTCCTCCTGGCCTTCCATGGCCACGTGGAACCGCCGCCACAGCCCGGCCCACGCCAGGACGTGCTCGTCGAGAAGGGCTTCGAAACAGCCCAGCCTTGGCAGCCAGCGCGCGGCTTCGACGGCGGGTTCGGAGATCGCCCGGTCTCGGCCGGTGAACACGGTGACGACCTTCTCCACCGTCACCGCCCGGCCGGAGACGAGTTCAGCGGTGATGTCCTGGCCGATCCACGCCTCGCGTTCGACGAGGCGCCGCTCGCGGCCCGCGGGCGTGCCACCGCACCGCACGCGGGTGCGGGCGGCCATCGCGACCTCGATCCCCGACTGGTTCGTGCGGACCTCCAGCAGCACCGAATCCTCGCCCAGCGCCGCGGTGCGCACGAGGTCCAGATGCTGCCCGCCCAGTTCCCGGTAGCGGTCGACCAGGCTGTTGCTCACCGCGCCGTCGATGCCCGAACGGATCTCCAGCGATCCCGAATAGTCCTCGGCCGTGATCGTGGTCTCCAGTGCGCAGGCGTGTTCGAACCGCATGTCCACGAAGCGCCGCTGGCTCACGGCCGTGGTGCGGCCCCGTTCGTCGCGGAAGCGGAACCGGCGCGTGAGCACGGCACGGCGCAGATCGAGGCACTGCTCGTAGTCCACGAGATCGGCGGCATCCACGTCGAACCACGCGCCGCCGTCGATCCGGAAGGTCAGCACGAGCCAGTTCGGCAGGTTGACCAGACTTTCGTTCTCCACGACCTCCCCGGCGACGGCGCTGCTGAGCCGGTTGTAGATCCCGGCGGCGTAGGTGCCCGGGTAGTGCACCGCACCGCCGGGGCATTCCGGCGCCGCGCCGCGGGTGGCCAGGTAGCCGTTGCCGACCGTGCACAGCGCCTCACGACGGCCTTCCTCGTCCGGGTCGTAGCCCCGGTACCGGACCGTCCAGGCATCGTCCGGTTCGACGGTCACGCGGGCCGCCGCGCGTCGGAATCGACGGTGAGGTCGAGGAAGTGGGCCCCGCAGGAAATGCAGGGGTCGTGGTTGCGGATCGCTCGTTCGCACAGCGCGGTCAGTTCCGCGTCGGTGGGCTCGCCCACGCGCAGACGTTGCCCGGCCAGGCGGCGAAGGTCCTCCTGGATGGCGCCCTGGTTCTGCGCGGTCGGCGGCACCAGGCGGGCGTCGGTCACCGTTCCCCCGGGATCGAGGCGGTAACGGTGGTACAGCAGGCCGCGCGGCGCTTCGGTCGCGCCGTAACCGGTCGAGTCCCGGGGAGGGACGTCGACGAAGGGGCGCGGCGGGACCCGGTAGTCCTCAATGAGCCGCAGGGCCTCGTCGACGGCGTAGAGCACCTCGACCGCCCGGACCACGATGCTGCGGAAGGGATTGCGGCAGACCGTGCCGTCCGCCGGATCGCCGAGCCCGGCCTCCCGCGCCGCCTGCCGGGCGACCGGCGAAAGGTGGCGGCCGCTGATCGCGTAGCGGGCCAGCGAACCCGTCAGATGCCTGCGACCGTCCAAAACGGAGTAGAGGGCGGTGGAATGGGGCAGCTGGGTCTCGGTCACGTGGTCGTCGAACTCGGCCACGGGGAAGGTGCGGGTGGGCAGGGCGCGATCGGAATCCGCGGCGAGGCCCGCGCTGCCCGGCGCCGGCATCACGGTGGGAGTCCCGGAATCGATGGCGTAGGTGCCGGGTTCGGCCAGCGCGAACAGGTCGTGGTCGGCTCCGGCGTCCGGGAAGTCGAAACCGGCGACCCAGCGCACGGTGTCCCAGGCGTCGTCCCGCGCACGGCGCAGCCGCTCGGCCAGCGGGCGCAGGTCCGCCAGGGACGGGACGCTGTAGAAGCCGCCGATCCGCACGTTGACCGGGTGGATGGCACGGCCGCCGAGCAGTTCCATCACGGCGTTCCCGGTCTGCTTCAGCCGCAGGCCCCGCTCGACCTCGGCGCGGTGGGTGCCCGCGAGCTCGGTGACGCTGTCGTAGCCCAGGAAATCGGGGGCGTGCAGCAGGTGGATGTGCAGCGTCTGGCTCTGGATCCACTCTCCGCAGTACAGCAGCCTGCGCAACGCGGCCAGCTCGCCGTCCACGGTCACGCCACAGGCGTCTTCGACCGCGCGGCAGGCGCTCATCTGGTAGGCGACCGGGCAGATCCCGCAGATCCGGGAGGAGATGTCGGGCGGCTCGGTGTAGCCGCGTCCCCGCAGGAACGCCTCGAAGAAACGCGGCGGTTCGTAGATCGTCAGCCGGGCCTCGGCCACGTCCCCGCCGCGCACGACCAGGTGCAGGGTGCCCTGCCCTTCGACGCGGGCGAGCGAACCGATGCGCAGCACGCGGGATTCCCCGTCGCCGGTCACTGGGGCAGCTCCTTCCGTACTGCCGCGTCGAACTCCGGCGCGGCGGCGTTGAACGTGCGCAGCACCCGCGTGATGCCGAGGGTGTCCCTGCCGTCGCGGCGCTGCAGCGGGATGAACGCGGGGAAGTTCGTCGAATCGGACGGGCCGAAGCAGCCGTAGCAGCCGCGCCCGTAGGCCGGGCACAGCGCACCGCATCCGGCGTGGGTGACCGGCCCGAGGCACGGCGTGCCGTGCGCCACCGTCACGCACACCGTGCCGCGGCGCTTGCATTCGAAGCAGACGCTGTGCGCGGGCACGTCCGGCCGCCGCCCGGACAGGTAGGCGCTGATCACCTCGACCAGCTGGCCGCGGTCGATGGGGCAGCCGCGCAGTTCGAAGTCCACCGGCACGTGCGCGCTGATCGGGGTGGAGGTCGCGAGGGTTTCGATGTAGTCGGGACGCGCGTAGACCACGGCGAGGTACTCGGCCACGTCGGCGTAGTTGCGCAACGCCTGGATGCCCCCGGCGGTCGCGCAGGCCCCGATGGTGACCAGGCGGCGGGAAACCGCCCGTACGTGCCGGATCCGCTCGGCGTCGGCGGGGGTGGTCACCGAGCCTTCGACCAGTGACAGGTCGTAGGGGCCCGGTCCGGGCGCGCTGGAGGCCTCCAGGAAGTGGGCGATCTCGTACTCCTCGGCGATGCCGAGCAACTCGTCCTCGCAGTCGAGGAGGGTGAGCTGGCAGCCGTCGCAGGAGGCGAACTTCCAGACCGCGAGCTTCGGCCGGGTGCGCGGGCTCATCACAGCTCCCGTACCGCGAGCAGGGGGCCGGCTTCGCTCCACGGGACCACCGGACCGTCCCGGCACAGCAGCAACGGCCCGAGCTGGCAGTGTCCGCAGTGGCCGGTTCCGCAGTGCATGGTGCGTTCGAGGGAGACCTGGATCCGCTCCGGCCCGAGACCGCGGACGAGCAGTTCCCGCGCGATGGCACGGATCATCACCTCGGGACCGCAGACCAACGCCGCCGACCGGCGGGGCTCGAACGCGACCCGGTCCAGCAGGCCGGTGACCACGCCGACCTCACCCGTCCACCGCGGCTCCGGGCGGTCCACCGTGACCAGCACCCGGGCACCGGCCGCCCGCCACTGCCCCGACTCCTCGCCGTAGAGCAGGTCGCTGGGCGAGCGGGAGCCGATGAGCACGCTCAAGCGACGGTGGCGCCCGGGCGCGGCGAGCGCGGCGCGGACGACGGGCCGCAGCGGGGCGAGCCCGAGGCCGCCCGCGACCACCAGCAGGTCGCCCCCGGCGGGCAGCCGCCAGCCGGTGCCGAACGGGCCGCGGACGCCGACCCCGTCGCCGGGCCGCAGCGCGTGCACGGCACGGGAAATCGCCCCGACCGCCCGGACCGTGTGCGTGAGCCGCACCCCGTCGATCGCGGACACCGACACCGGGATGTCGCCGACGCCGAACGCGTACACCATCGCGAACTGGCCGGGCTCGAACGGCGGCAGCGCCTCCCCCTCGGGCTCCAGCACGAGCGTCGCGGTGTCGGCCGTGTCGGCGGCGCGGCCGATCACGCGGTACGGCAGGGGAACCAGGGCGCCGCTCATTCCGGCCACCCGGCGGCCGGGTCGCTCTCCACGCCGTACGGTGCGTAGAGGTCGAGCAGGCGAGTGCGGCAGGCACGCAGCCGTCGTCCGATCGCGACGGCGGCCACGCACCGGGTCAGCGGCAGGCCGAAGGCGGGATCTCCGTCGATCTCGGCCCGCACCCGGCCCGCGTCGAACTCGTAGGCCCGCACGGGTTCCAGCGTCCGCGCACCCAGATGCCATTGGTACGGCTCGAACAGCCAGGACCAGCCGAGCAGTTCCCCCGGGCCGACGGTTTCCAGCACCACCGAGCCCCGGCCCGGGACGTGCACGTCCAGCGCGACCAGACCGGACCGCAGGATCCAGAACTTCTCGGCCGCCTCGCCCTCGTCGAAGAGGCGGGCGCCCGCCGGAAAGGAGACCTCGCGGGCGAGTCCCAGCAGCCGGTCCCGCGACGCGGGAGGCAGGGCGGTGAGCAGGGCGGCCTCGTTCACGTCCCCGTCTCCGGTGTCTCCGCGCGCTCCCGGTACAGCGCGTGCGCTTCCTCCGTGATGTCGATCCCGACCGGGCACCACACGATGCACCGCCCGCAGCCGACACAGCCGGAGCTGCCGAACTGGTCGTGCCAGGTGCCCAGTTTGTGGGTGGCCCACTGGCGGTAGCGGCTGCGGCCGCTGGCGCGCACCGAGCCGGCGGGCAGGTGGGTGAAGTCCAGATCGAAACAGGATTCCCAGCGCCGCCACCGCTCGGCGTGGTTCCCGGTGAGATCGGTGACGTCCTCGGCAGTGGTGCAGAAGCAGGTCGGGCAGACCATCGTGCAGTTACCGCAGGTCAGGCACCGTGAGGCGACGTCGTCCCAGCGCCGGGCCTCCAGCGTCTCGCGCATCAGGTCCCGCAGGTCGGCCGGGGGCATCGTCCGCCCCATCCGCTCCGCCGCCCCGGCCACCCCGTCCCGGGCGGCGGCGCGGGTCTGCGGGCTCGCGGGACGGCAGGGCAGCCCGGCCAGCACCGCCCGTCCCTCATCGCTCCCCGCCCGCACCAGGAAACGGTGCCCCCGCTCGTCCACGATCTCGGTGAGCGCGAGGTCGTACCCCTCTCCGGCGGCGGGCCCGGTGCCCATGGACACGCAGAAGCAGGTGGCCCCCGGCTCGGTGCACTCCACGACCACGAGAAAGGCCCGGCGGCGCCGACCGCGATAGGCCGCATCGGCATGGGGGCCGCCGGTCAGCACCCGGTCCTGCACGGCGATGGCGCGCAGATCGCACGGACGCACCCCGAGGAAGGCATACGAGGGGGGCTCGGGCTTCTCCGCGCTGATCGTCCACCGGCCGTCGGCTCCGCGATCGGCGCTCCACTGCCGTTCCCGCGGCGGGTGCAGGAAGGTCTTCCACGATTGGGGACCGGCGCTGTGGGCGAACGCGGCCCCGTCGCTCCGGGCGCGGAGCCGGTAGTGGCCCGCTTCCAGTTCCACCCCCCAGCCGTAGGGGAGTTCGTCACCACCGGTGATCTCGGCGAGCACGATCGCCCCATCACGCACGGTCGGGCCGATCACCACGCGACCTGCCGCGCGCAGGGCGGTGACCAGCGCTTCGAGGCCGTCCGTACCCATCTGCAGGGCCGTGTCGCGGTCGGTCATCGCACCCTCCGGCCGGGATCCCGATGACCTCAGCGTAGGTCTCCCGCGGCCCCCCGGCCGCCGTTCGCCTACCCCGTTCGGGCGGTGTGGAGCCCTGTCGAACGACCGCGAGGGGCCCGGCAAGATCGGCCCAGGCGAGGGTGAATCCCACCCTCAGACGCTGCCGGAAGGTGGGACACAAGCGCACGAGCGTGGGACTCGGGAGCCCCAGCGTGGGACACAAGCGCCGGAAGGTGGGACACGGCTCAGGACGGGGGGTCGAAGGAGACGGCCCGGGTCCGGTAGCGGCCCGGCTCGCCCTGTTCCGGGTTGATCAGGGCGACGAAGTCGGGCAGGGCGTGGGAGGCGGGGCGCCCGTTGCGGTCGCGGCTTCCCGGCTCGGCCGCCCAGTCGATGAGGTGCAGCGTCACCGCGTACCGGCCGGGCGGCACCAGGAGTTCGATCTCCTCCCCGGCCCCGGCCGCGTCGATGTGCTCCAGACCGCTGAGTGCCACCCGGCCGGTGGTCACCAGCAGGTACGGCTCCGAGGTGGCGAACACGAAGGAGGCCTCTCGTTCGGTGAGCCGCACCCGCTCCCCGGGCCGCCCGGCCCGCACCAGCACCTGCCAGGCGCCGTCGGCGCCGATGTTGATCGGGACCAGGCCACCGGCCCGGATGTGCCGGTGCAACTCCCGTTCGCCGGAAAGTTCCAGTTCCCAGCTGTCGTAGTCGACGATGCTCCGATAGCGGGCCACGTCCCAGAGCGCGAGCATCCCCGCGCCCGTGACGACCCTTGCCGAGGTCTCCATCACGAACAGTGCCCTGCTCACCGCCGTCGCCCCGCCCCGGATTCGCCCGCGGCCACTGCTGGCATGATCATCGCCGCCCCTCCCACAATCGGAGGAAAGTAAAGGGCGGCACCGCGCGTTCCGCATCCCGAAAGCACGCCACCGGCGCAACAACCACCTGACCGGGTGTTTCAAAACGGAGAAACCGCTCTCCCGGCGGGGGTTCTAGGATCAGGTGTGCCCCATGTGCGAACGGCCGACGGTGTTTCCCTGTACTACGAGGTGCACGGCGAGGGCGAGGACACGCTCCTGCTGCTGGCCGGGCAGGCGAACACCCACCACTGGTGGGATTCGGTGCGGGCGGACTTCGACGCGCACTTCCGCACCGTCACCTTCGACTACCGGGGCACCGGCCGCAGCGGCAAACCGGACACGGATTCCTACAGCACCAGGGGTTTCGCCGAGGACGTGCGCGTGATCCTGGACGAAATCGGCTGTGCGCGCACGCACGTGTACGGCACCTCCATGGGCGGGCGGGTGGCGCAGTGGCTCGCCGCCGCGCATCCGGACCGGGTGGGCAGGCTCGTCCTGGGCTGCACGTCACCCGGTGCCCCGCACGGCGTCGAGCGCAGCGCCGAAGTGCGCCGGTCGCTGGCGCAGCGGGACGCCGCGGCCGCGCGACGGGCACTGCTGGAGCTGATGTACTCGCCTGCCTGGCTCGAAACCCATCCCGGCCCCCATCGCACGCTCGGCGATCCGGAGATGCCGCCGTACGCGCGGCGGCGGCATCTGGCGGCCAGCGCCGGGCACGACAGCTGGGACGTGCTGCCGGAGATCACCGCGCCCACCCTCGTCGTGCACGGCACCGACGACGTCTTCAACCCCGCGGCGAACGCGCCCCTGCTCGCCGGGCGCATCCCGGGCGCCCGGCTCGAACTCATCCCCGGCGCCCGGCACGCCTACTTCGAGGAGTACCGCGAGGTGGCCGGGCCGCTGGTGCTCGATTTCCTCACCGCGAAATGAAATCGGCCCGGTGCTCCCGGGCCCACTCGCGGAAGGCGCGGGCCGGGTGCCCGGTGACGCGCTCGACCCCGTTGGTCACGGTCGCGGGCGGCCCGACCGCCGCCTCGGTCGCGTCGAGCAGCGCGTCGAGGGTCGCCGACGGCATCCACGGCTCACGCTGTTCGTGCGCCTGTTCCCGCGTCAGCTCGTCAACGGGCAACGGGCGCCCGAGGACCTCGCCGAGAACCGCGACGATGTCGCGCAGGCGCAGCGATTCCGGTCCGGTGATCACCTGCGTTCTCGCCCGGTGGGTCTCGCGGGTGAGCAGGTCGGCGGCGACGGCGGCGACGTCGCCCGGGTGGATCGGCGCGAACCGCGCGTCCGGGAAGGCGATCCGCACGCGGCCCTCGGCGCGGATCCCGGCCGCCCAGTCCCGCTTCGCGTTGGTGGCGAGCCAGCTCGGATACAGGACGGTGTGGGGCAGGCCGGAGGTTTCCAGCGTCCGCTCCGCCTCGCGGTGCAGCAGGCCGATCCGGCCCCGGTACTCGCTCGCCTCGTAGGAGGCCGGTGACGAGAGCAGCACGACGTAAGGCACCCCCGCGGCCACCGCGGCATCGACGAACGGCTTGATCCCTTCCCTTGTGGGGTAAAGGAAAACGCGATCCACCCCGCGCAGGGCGTCCTCCGCGCCGCGCCCGGTGGCGAGGTCGAGCCCGGCGGGCTCGGCACCTTCCGGCAGCGTGAGCGCCTCCGGGTCTCGCGCCGAGCCGCGGACGCGGTGCCCGGCCTCGGCGAGTTTCGCCACGACCAGGCTGCCGATGCCGCCGCGGGCCCCGGTGACCAGAATCGTCATCCCCCAGCTCCTTTGCTTTGAAAGCAAACCGTATTTGCGAGCAAAGCTACCCTTGGGGCGGGAGGGACGGCAAGGATCAGCCCAGCAGCGAGGAGGTCACGGTGTAGCCCAGCAGGGCGGCGCCGAGCCCGGCGACCACGCTGACCACGACGTTCATCACCGCGTAGAAGTACGCCTTCTGCTCGGCCAGCCGGAGGGTTTCGTAGCTGAACGTGCTGTACGTGGTCAGCGCGCCGCAGAAGCCCGTGCCCAGCAGGGCCGCGAGTGACGGCGGAAGCGCCGACCCGGCCCCGGCGAGCCCGCCGAGGATCAGGCTGCCCGCCAGGTTGACGCTGAACGTGCCCCACGGGAAGAGGCTGTCGTGGCGCGCCTGCACCGCGCGGTCGGTGAGGTACCGCAGCGGGGCGCCGACCACCGCCCCCAGGAACACCAGTGCCAGGATCACGCCCCGGTCCTCCCCGCGTGGCGCACGACCTCGACCTCATCGAGGGTCATCAGCCCCTCGATCGCCAGCTCGTCCAGCCGCGGCAGGAACTCGCGAATGCGTTCCTCGGCGTCCACGATGATCACCACCAGCGGGAGGTCCTCGCTGAGACTGAGCAGACGGGTGGTGTGGATCATCGAGGAGGCCCCGTAGCCCTCACAGCCGCGCAGCACCGTCGCACCGGCGAGACCCGCCTGGTGGGCGCGCCGGACGATCTCGTGGTAGAGCGGCTTGTGGTGCCACAGGTCGTCCTCGCCGAGGAACACCGTCAAGCGCAGGGCACGTCCGGAAAGAGCCATCTCAGACCGCCTTCTCCCGTCGATGACCGGTACGGCGCACGGCCGCCCGGGCCGCCCAGACCCCGGCGACGACCGCGCACAGCGCGGCAACCAGGGTCCCGGCGAGGTAGGCGAAGGCGAGTGGCACCGTTCCCGGCCGCAGCAACCCCCTGGTCTCCACGACGTAGGTGGAGAACGTGGTGAACCCGCCGAGGATCCCGACCCCGAGGAACGGCCGCACGAGCCGGTGCGCGGTCCACACCTCGGTGATGAGCACCATCAGCACACCGATGAGCAGGCAGCCGAGCACGTTGGTGACGAAGGTGGCCCAGGGGAACTGGCCGGGCCCTGCGGGCAGCGCCTGGGCGAGCCCGTAGCGCGCGAGCGCACCGAGGCCGCCGCCGAGCGCGATCACGCCGAGGACGGGGCCGTGCTGCCCGATCAGCTCATGGCGCTGCGACGGGACCCGGAGGTCGACGTCCGGGTCGAGCGAATCGTCCAGTTCCACCTCGCCACGCACCTCCCCAGTGTCCGTGACCGGCCCCGGGGGACGTCAACGAGGGGGTTCGGGAGGCAGTTCAGGAGGCAACGGGGAGCTTGGCGAGCCGCCACTCCAGCATGCCGTCGGTGAGGCGGCGGGCGGTGCGGCCCCGGCCGGCGAGCAGCCGGACCGCGTCGTGCGCGAGCACGCAGTACGCGCCACGGCAGTAGGCCACGATCTCCTGGTCCGGCGGCAGCTCCTCCAGCCGCGCGGCCAGTTCCTCCAGCGGGATCGACACCGCGGAGGGGATGTGTCCGGCCTCGTACTCCTCGCGGGGCCGGACGTCGATCACGACGGTCGCGCCGGCTTCGATCCGGTGCAGCAGTTCCTCCCGGGTGACCTCCTCCCCGGCGGCCGGGCCGAGGTAGCCGTCGCGGGCCGCGGCCACGTCGGGAAGGCGGCGCCCGGCGACCGTGCGGGCCAGCGCGTACAGCGCCGCGACGTCGGGACCGGCGAGCCGGTAGTGGATCTTCGTGCCCTCGCGCCGGGTGGTCACCAGTCCGGCCTGCTTGAGCGACTGCAGATGTGCCGACGCGGTGCTCAGCCCCAGGTCGGCGGCCCTGGCCAGCGCCTCCACCGTGCGCTCGCCCTGGGCCAGCAGGTCCAGCAGTTCGAGCCGCTTGCCACTGCCCAGCGCCTTGCCCACCCGGGCCAGCTGGTCGAACAACGCGGTCTTCGCGGCACGGTCGCCCATGGTTCTCCAATCTTCCTTGGAATAGTATAGAAGCCATGCCACGGGACACCACCGCCACGATCGGGCTCGGCATCCGCGCCAATCTGGCCCAGTTCAGCCTGCTCGTCGCGGTCAACGCACTGGTCGGCGGCATGCTCGGCCAGGAGCGCACCGTCCTGCCCCTGCTCGCCGGGCAGGTCTTCCACCTGACCGGGTACACCTTCCTGCTGACCTACGTGCTCGCCTTCGGCCTCACCAAGGCGGCCACCAACTACTTCGCGGGCACCCTCTCCGACCGCTTCGGCCGCCGCCCAGTGCTGCTCGCGGGCTGGCTGATCGCGGTGCCGGTGCCGCTGCTGCTGATCTGGGCGCCGTCCTGGGGCTGGATCGTGGCGGCCAACGTGCTGCTGGGCGTCAACCAGGGCCTCACCTGGTCCACCACGGTGATCATGAAGATCGACCTGGCGGGCCCGGCCCGGCGCGGGCTGGCGATGGGCCTCAACGAGGCCGCCGGATACCTCGCCGTCGCGGTCACCGCGCTGGTCACCGGCTACCTCGCGGCCTACTACGGCCTGCGTCCCGCCCCGTTCCTGCTCGGCCTGTCCTACGCCGCGCTCGGCCTCGGCCTGACCACCTTCGCGGTGCGGGAGACCCACGCGCACGCGCGGCTGGAGGCCGCGGGCCACACCGGCCCGGCGGGCGGCGGGCTGACCACCCGGCAGGTACTGGGCTACACGAGCCTGCGCGAGCCGAGCCTGTCCGCGGCCAGCCAGGCCGGACTGGTCAACAACCTCAACGACGGCCTCGCCTGGGGCCTGTTCCCCCTCCTGTTCGCCACGGCCGGGCTTTCGGTGTCCCGCATCGGCGTCCTCGCCGCGGTCTACCCGGCCGTCTGGGGGATGGGGCAGCTGATCACCGGCCCGCTGTCGGACCGCTGGGGCCGCAAGCACCTGATCACCGGCGGGATGCTGACGCAGGCGGTGGCGCTGGCCCTCGTCGCGATGTCGCACTCCTACTCCGGATGGCTCGTGGCCGCGGTGCTGCTCGGCGCGGGAACCGCCATGGTCTACCCCACCCTGCTCGCCGTGATCGGGGACGTGGCGCATCCGGCATGGCGGGCCCGCGCCGTCGGCGTCTACCGGCTGTGGCGGGACGGCGGATTCGCCGTCGGAGCCGTCCTGTCCGGGGTGGCGGCCGATCTATGGGGGCTGCGCGCCGCGGTCTGGGTGGTGGCCGCGCTCACCGCGGCCTCCGGCGTCGTCGTGGCCGTCCGGATGGCCGAAACCCATGTCCCGGTCGGGAAGCGGGCCGCGGCCCGGGCGCGCTGATCTTCCCTGCCC
>NZ_VJWX01000168.1 GCF_007713715.1 Amycolatopsis rhizosphaerae | reverse complement strand
GAACATCTCGGGTCCGAACAGGATCCTGGGGGCCTTCGTGAGCATCGGGTACAGCTGCAGCCGTACCTCCCGCAGCGGAGTCCGGTCGAGCGGTTCCTTCGCCATCAGGCCGCTGATCACGGCGGCCAGCGGACCCGGCGACGGCCGCGGCACCTCGCCCTTGACGACCTTGCCGATGGTCTCCAGCGGGTCGCCGTCGGCGTCGTAAGGGGGGCGCCCCTCGACCGCGCTGAACAGCGTCGCGCCCAGGCCCCACAGATCCGCGGCGGGCGTCACCGCCTTGCCGGAGGCGACCTCCGGGGCGATGTAGGCCGGCGAACCGAGCGTCATGCCGGTACGCGTCATGGTCGCTTCGGAGACGTTGCGGGCGATGCCGAAGTCGGTCAGCTTGATCCGGCCGTCCTCGGCGACGAGGACGTTCCCGGGTTTGACGTCACGGTGGGTGATACCGGCCTCGTGGGCCGCTTCGAGCGCCGCGGCGACCGCGTCCCCCACGGCGGCGGCCTGCTCGGTGCTCAGCGGGCCGTGTGCCTTGAGCAGCTCGGCCAGGCTGTGTGAGGGCAGCAGCTCCATCACGACGTAGGGCTCGCCGTCCTGGCGGGCCACATCGTGCAGCACGATCACGTTCGGGTGGGACAGTACGGCGATGGCCCTGGCCTCGCGCAGGGTCCGTTCCCGCAACTCGTCGGCCTGCCCGGCGGTCACGCCCGGTGGCAGCCGGATCTCCTTGACGGCCACCGGCCTGCGCAGGAACTCGTCGTAGGCCGACCAGACGGTGCCCATCGATCCCGAACCCAGGACGGACCGCAGCCGGTAGCGTCCGGCGACGACGCGGGGCTCTTCGCTCGCGGTGGCCACCCGCACATTGTTGCGGATGCGCCCCACCCCGACCGCGAGCAGGCTCACACTTGCGGTGTCGGCGTCCCCCCTACCATCGTTAACTATGACTCAGGCTGGGACAACGGCGCCCGATGCGGGTGGCCCCGAGCTCGCGCTCGCCGCCGAGTTCGCCGCGCCACAACGCGCCGACTGGCAGAAACTCGTCGCTGGGGTGCTCGCGAAGAGCGGGGCGCTGCCGGAGGACTTCGCGGGCGCGCCGGAAGGCCTGCTGAGCTCCCAGACCTACGACGGCATCGAGATCCAGCCGCTCTACACCGCCGACGAGACCGCGCCGCCCGCCGGCTACCCCGGCCTCCCGCCGTTCGTGCGGGGCACCAGGCCGGAAGGGGCGGTGGGCACCGGCTGGGACGTGCGATCACTGCACGCCGATCCCGATCCCGCCGCCACGAACAAGGCGATCCTCGCCGACCTCGAGAACGGTGCCACCTCGGTCTGGCTCAAGGTCGGGGACGGCGGAATCGCGCCGGAGTCCCTCGCCGACGCGCTCAACGAGGTCTACCTCGACCTCGCCCCGGTGGTGCTCGACGCGGGCGCGGACTACCAGGCCGCGGCCGACGCCCTGTTCGCCGTGTACGCCGAGAAGGGCATCCCGGACAGCGCGGTCACCGGCAACCTCGGGGTGGACCCGATCGGGCTGCGCGCCCGCACCGGCAACGCCCAGGAGACCGCGGCCGCCGCCGCGCTGGCCGCCCGTGTCGCCGGGCGGTACCCGAAGCTGCGCACGCTGGTCGTGGACGGCCTGCCCTACCACGAGGCGGGCGGTTCCGACGCACAGGAACTCGGCGCCGCGATCGCCGCCGGGGTGGCCTACCTGCGTGCCCTCACCGACGCGGGGCTCACCGTCGACCAGGCCGCCGACCAGCTGGAATTCCGGCTGGCCGCCACCGCCGACCAGTTCCTCACCATCGCGAAACTGCGGGCCGCCCGCCGCCTGTGGGCCCGGGTCACCGAGGTCGCGGGGGCGCGCGCGCGAGGCATGAAGCAGCACGCGGTCACCTCCACGGCGATGCTGACCCAGCGTGACCCGTGGGTGAACATGCTCCGCACCACCGTCGCCTGCTTCGCCGCGGGCGTCGGCGGCGCGGACGCCGTCACCGTCCTGCCGTTCGACGCGGCGATCGGCCTGCCCGACGCGTTCTCCCGGCGCATCGCCCGCAACACGCAGGCGATCCTGCTCGAGGAGTCGCGCCTGGCCGGCGTGATCGACCCCGCGGGCGGCTCCTGGTACGTGGAGAACCTCACCGACGCACTCGCCAACGCCGCCTGGCGCGAGTTCACCGAACTCGAACGGCAGGGCGGCATCGAGGCCGCGCTCGACTCCGGGTTCGTCGCCGGCCGTCTGGCCGGGACCTGGGCGGCCCGCTCGTCCCGGCTGGCCACCCGCCGTGACCCGGTCACCGGGGTCAGCGAGTTCCCGAACCTTGCCGAGAAGCCCGTCGAGCGCACCCCGTATTCCTCCACTGTGGACACCGGCGGGCTGTCGAAGGTGCGCTACGCCCAGGCCTACGAGCAGCTGCGGGACCGCTCCGACGCGTACCTGGCCGAGCACGGCGAGCGGCCGAAGGTCTTCCTGGCGACGCTCGGTCCGGTCGCTTCGCACACCGCGCGCGCCACCTTCGCCTCGAACCTGTTCCAGGCCGGTGGCATCGAGCCGGTCAACCCGGGAGCGGTGGACGATCTTCTCGCCGCGTTCCGGGACAGCGGCGCGACCGTCGCCTGCCTGTGCGGCAGCGACCGGTCCTACGCCGAGCAGGCCGGTGAGGTCGCGGCGGCCCTGCGCGAAGCGGGGGCGAAAGCCGTCCTCCTCGCCGGCAAACCGGACGAGTCCTACGGTGGGATCAGCGCCTTCGCCTACACCGGCTGTGACGCGCTCGCCGTGCTGACCAGCACACTCGAAACGCTGGGAGTGAAGTGATGGCCATCCCCGACTTCTCCGACGTCGAACTCGGCATCCCCGACCCGGCAGGCCAGGCAGACTGGGCCGAGGCGCTGCACGCGAGCACCGGCAAGGGAGCCGACGCGCTGGAGTGGGAGACCCCGGAGGGCATCGGCATCAAGCCGGTCTACGGCGCCGAAGACCTGTCCGGTCTGGACTTCCTGAACACCTACCCGGGGATCGCGCCGTTCCTGCGCGGGCCGTACCCCACCATGTACGTGAACCAGCCGTGGACCATCCGGCAGTACGCCGGGTTCTCCACCGCCGAGGAGTCCAACGCCTTCTACCGCCGCAACCTCGCCGCCGGGCAGAAGGGGCTTTCCGTCGCCTTCGACCTGGCCACCCACCGCGGCTACGACTCCGACCACCCCCGCGTCGCCGGTGACGTCGGCATGGCGGGCGTGGCGATCGACTCGATCTACGACATGCGGCAGCTCTTCGACGGCATCCCGCTGGACCGGATGAGCGTGTCGATGACCATGAACGGCGCCGTGCTGCCGGTGATGGCGCTCTACATCGTCGCCGCGGAAGAGCAGGGTGTCACGCCGGACAAGCTGGCCGGGACCATCCAGAACGACATCCTCAAGGAGTTCATGGTCCGCAACACCTACATCTACCCGCCGCAGCCCTCGATGCGGATCATCTCCGACATCTTCGCCTACACCTCGCAGAAGATGCCGCGGTTCAACTCGATCTCCATCTCCGGCTACCACATGCAGGAGGCGGGGGCCACCGCCGATCTGGAGCTGGCCTACACCCTCGCCGACGGGGTCGAGTACCTCCGCGCCGGGCTCGACGCCGGGCTGGAAATCGACAAGTTCGCGCCCCGGCTGTCGTTCTTCTGGGCGATCGGCATGAACTTCTTCATGGAGGTCGCGAAGATGCGCGCGGCCCGGCTGCTGTGGGCCAAGTTGGTCAAGCAGTTCGAGCCGAAGTCGGAGAAGTCGCTGAGCCTGCGGACCCACAGCCAGACCTCCGGCTGGTCGCTGACCGCCCAGGACGTCTACAACAACGTCGTCCGCACCTGCGTGGAGGCGATGGCGGCGACCCAGGGGCACACCCAGTCGCTGCACACCAACGCACTCGACGAGGCGCTCGCACTGCCCACCGACTTCTCGGCCCGCATCGCGCGGAACACCCAGCTGCTGCTGCAGCAGGAGTCCGGTACCACCCGCGTGATCGACCCGTGGGGCGGCAGCGCGTTCGTCGAACGGCTCACCTACGACCTGGCGCGCAAGGCGTGGGGCCACATCGGCGAGGTCGAGGCCGCGGGCGGCATGGCCCGCGCGATCGACGCGGGCATCCCCAAGCTGCGGATCGAAGAGGCCGCCGCCCGCACCCAGGCGCGGATCGACTCCGGCCGTCAGCCGGTGATCGGGGTCAACAAGTACCGCGTGGACTCCGACGAGCAGATCGACGTGCTCAAGGTGGACAACGCGGGGGTGCGCGCTCAGCAGCTGGAGAAGCTGCGCAGGCTGCGCGAGGAGCGCGACGAGAACGCCACCCAGGACGCCCTGCGCCGGCTCACGGCGGGCGCCGAGGGCAGCGGGAACCTGCTCGAACTGGCCGTCGACGCGGCACGCGCCAAGGCCACCGTGGGCGAGATCTCCGAAGCGCTGGAGAAGATCTGGGGGCGGCACGCCGGGCAGATTCGTACCATCTCCGGTGTGTACCGCGACGAGGTCGGGAAGTCCGAGAACGTGACCAAGGTGCGTGAGCGGGTCGAGGCCTTCGCCGAGGCCGAGGGCCGCCGCCCCCGCATCCTCGTCGCGAAGATGGGCCAGGACGGCCACGACCGGGGCCAGAAGGTGATCGCCACCGCCTTCGCCGACCTCGGCTTCGACGTGGACGTGGGCCCGCTGTTCTCCACCCCGGCGGAGGTCGCGCGGCAGGCCGTGGAGGCCGACGTGCACGTGGTCGGGGTGTCTTCGCTGGCCGCCGGGCACCTGTCCCTGGTGCCCGCGCTGCGCGAGGAGCTGGCGAACCTGGACCGGTCCGACATCATGATCGTGGTCGGCGGCGTCATTCCGCCGCAGGACTACGAACAGCTGCGGGAGGCGGGCGCGGCGGCGATCTTCGGCCCGGGCACGGTGATCGCGGACTCCGCACTCGAACTGCTCGAACGGCTCGAACAGCAGGCAGGCTGAGTGGCCCGCCGGATCGACGTCGACGCCTACGCCAAGGGGGTGCTCGCGGGGGACCGCGGCATCCTGTCCAGGGCCATCACCCTGGTCGAGTCGAACCGTGAGGATCACCGCAGGCAGGCGCAGGAGCTGCTGGTCGAGCTGCTCCCGCACGCCGGCGGCGCCCGGCGGGTCGGTATCACCGGCGTGCCCGGTGTCGGCAAATCGACCTTCATCGACCAGCTCGGAATCGACCTGACGGCCGCCGGGCACCGCGTGGCGGTGCTCGCGGTGGACCCTTCGTCCACCCGTACCGGCGGCAGCATCCTCGGCGACAAGACCCGCATGGCCCGGCTGGCGGTGGATCCGGCGGCCTTCATCCGGCCGTCGCCGACCTCCGGCACCCTCGGTGGGGTCGCCCGCGCCACCCGCGAGACGATCGTGCTGATGGAGGCCGCCGGGTACGACGTCGTGCTGGTGGAGACCGTCGGTGTCGGCCAGTCCGAGGTCACCGTGGCGAACATGGTCGACTGCTTCCTGTTCCTGACCCTGGCCCGCACCGGTGACCAGTTGCAGGGCATCAAGAAGGGCGTGCTCGAACTCGCCGACGTGATCGCGGTGAACAAGGCCGACGGCGAGCACGAGCGCGATGCCAAACGGGCCGCGCGGGAGCTTTCCGGCGCGCTGCGGATGATCTACGGCTCCGACGCCTCCTGGACCCCGCCGGTGCTGACCTGCAGCGGGTTGCACGACAAGGGGCTCGACGTCGTCTGGCAGCAGATCGAGCGCCACCGCGCCCAGCTGCTCGAATCGGGTGAGCTGGACCGCAAGCGCAGCACGCAGCAGGTCGAGTGGATGTGGGCCATGGTCCGAGAGCAACTGTTGTCCCGGCTGGAGCAGCACCCCGGGGTGCGGGCGGTGGAACGGGACGTCGAACGGGCCGTGCGCGACGGCGAACTCACCCCCACGCTGGCGGCGCAGCGTATTCTGGACGCCTTCGGAGCGTGACTTCGGCTCTTTCCGCGGGCACACTGATCGTGATCTGTGCCGGGGCGAGGGAGGCGACAGTGCTGAACAGGGTTCGGGCGGTGCTCGGCGGGTTGATGCTCGGGGTACTGGTGCCGCTCACGACGCCGGCCGCGCCGGCCCTCGCCGAGCCGATGCCGGTCCCGGTGGCGTTGCCCGCGCCGGAGGCGGTGTCCGGTGCGACGGTGGCGCTGGTCGCGCAGCAGACCACGGCGCCCCCCGGCCCGCGGATCGATCCTTCGGACAACGCGCGCGCTAACGCCCAGAAGGCCAAGAACAAGATCATCGTCGGGGTGATCGCGGCGGTGCTCGCCGTGATCGTCGTGTGGGGCCACAGCAGGCGGGCCAAGAAGAAGAAGCAGGCCTGACCGCGGGCGGCCGAAAGGCCGCCGGGCCGGTGCGCGGGTACAGGTGGACCGAACTCTTGGCTGCCGTTCAACGCAGATCCACTACCGGCCGTCCCGGGAAGCCACCGTGTGGTTTCTGGCCCCCCGCCGTATGGTGCAGGATTGCGGCAAACGGGTTACACACGACTGGCAGATGGAGGTTTGGCGTGACCGTGCTGGACTCACGGCGGGACATTCCCGGCGACCGCGAGGGGTCACATGCCTCATTCGGGGCATGGGACGCGCTCATCTCCGCGGATGGCGTCAGCATGGCACCTGTGACCGACCTCGGTGCGGGAAGAGGACCGTTCTGGCTCGACGAGTGGCTCGCGCGCGCGGGCGCTGACGTCGTGGCCTGGCGGCGGCACATCCACGCCAACCCGGAACTCGCGCGTCAGGAGTTCTCGACCACGGAACTGATCATCGCGGTGCTGCGCTCGGCCGGCCTGGAGCCCACCGTGCTGCCCGGCGGCACCGGCGTCCTCTGCGACGTCGGCAGCGGCCCGGTCTGCGTCGCCCTTCGCGGGGACATCGACGCGCTGCCGCTGACCGAGGCCACCGGGCTGCCCTTCGCCTCCGCCGTCGAAGGCGCCATGCACGCCTGCGGCCACGACGCGCACACGGCGATCCTGCTCGGCGCGGGCCTGGCGCTGGCCTCGGCGCCCGAACTGCCGGGCCGCGTCCGGCTGATCTTCCAGCCCGCCGAGGAGGTCATGCCCGGCGGTGCGCTGGACGTGATCAACGCGGGCGGCCTCGAAGGGGTCGACCGGATCTTCGGCCTGCACTGCGACCCGCGGCTGCAGGTCGGGCGAATCGGCTCCCGGATCGGGCCGCTGACCTCCGCGGCCGACCTGATCGAACTGCAGCTCACCTCGCCGGGCGGGCACACGTCGCGCCCGCACCTGACCGCCGACCTCGTGCACGCCCTGGGCGTGGTGATCACGTCGCTGCCCTCGCTGCTGTCGCGCCGGGTGGACCCCCGATCCGGCACCGTGCTGGTGTGGGGCGCGGTGCACGCCGGGCAGGCGGCGAACGCGGTGCCGCAGGACGGCGTGCTCCGCGGCACCCTGCGCACCGCCGAGCACGAGGTGTGGAAGGCGCTGGAGCCGCTGGTCGCGTCCTCCGTGGAGTCGCTGCTCGCGCCGACCGGCGTCGGGTTCAAACTGGACTACCGGCGCGGCGTGCCGCCGCTGGTGGGCGACCAGGACAGCACCGCGCTGCTGCGCGCGGGGGCGGAGGCGGCCCTCGGCGAGGAGGCCCTCACCGGCACGGAGCAGTCCTCCGGCGGCGAGGACTTCGCGTGGTACCTGGAGCACGTCCCCGGCGCGTTCGCCCGCCTTGGCGTGTGGTCGGGTGAAGGGGAGATGAGGGACCTGCACCGCCCGACCTTCCAACTCGACGAGCGCGCGCTCGCCGTCGGCATCCGCGTCATGGTCCACACCGCCCTCGCCGCCCTCGCCTGAGTCCCACGCTCGGGCGCCTGTGTCCCACCCCCAGGCGCTTGAGTCCCACGCTCCGGCACTTGTGTCCCACGCTCGTGGAGGTGTGTCCCACCTTCACGAGCATTCGGGTTATCCACAGGTAACAGGGTTATCCACAGATTTTTATCCACAGGCTCAACGTGGATGCGTTCTGCGACATGCTGAGCACGTGTTGTTATTACATGAGGGATTGCACGGCGCCTACACGCGATCTCAGCTGAACCACGAGGTCGGCAGGTATGCGGTGCGCACCGCTGTAGAACGGGGCCTTTTGACGCCCTTCTCGCGTGAGGTTCTGGTGGATCGCCGACGAGCCACCGAATTTCGCACCCGGGCCGCCGCGAGCCTGCTGGCTGCGGGGCCGCCTGCCGTCCTGACCGGACACAGCGCGCTGGTCCTGCACGGCTGTCCGGCGGCGGACGAGGCGTCGGTCCACGTCCTGCTCCCGTATCACAGGAAGATGCGGACGCGACCCGGCATCACTGTCCACTACGGACAGTTCGACGAGCGGGACATCCAGGTGCGCGAAGAGATGCGTGTGCTGTCTTTGGATTCGGCACTGGCCGAGGTGCTGTGTCGTGGGAGCCGACGCGCCGGTATCGCCTGTGCGGACCAGGCGTTGGCGATGCTGCCGGAGGCGGACCGCGACGAGTTCCGGGCGTGGACCGAGGAGCGGATCCGGGGCCGGCCGGACCGTCGAGGCACCCTGCGCGGCCTCGCACTGCTGGACCTCGCGACCGGACTCGCCGAGTCACCGCCCGAGAGTTGGCTGCTGCTGGGGTTGGTGGACGCGGGACTGCCGGTCCCGGAACAGCAGGTGAGCATCCTCGACCTCAAGGGGAACGAGGTTTACCGGCTCGATCTTGGCTGGCGCGAGGCGCGGATCGCCGTGGAGTACGACGGGTACGAGGCGCATGAGGCCCGCGGGGAACAGGACGCCGCGCGGGACGAGGACTTGCGGCGGCGGGGCTGGATCGTGATCCGCGCCGATGCGAGCGATCTGAAGGACCTTTCGCGCCTGGTCGTCGCGGTGCGGGCCGCCTTCCGCTCGCGGCGCCAGGCCGCGTAGTTACCGGCCCGAGGGTGGGACACAGGCGCCTGGAGGTGGGACACAAGCGCCTGGAGGTGGGACTCGCCAGGTCAGGTGGCGATGCCGCGGCAGGGGCGGGTCCGCAGGTCTTCGACGTAGTCGGCGGGAGCGCCGGCCGCTTCGGCGGCATCCGCGAGGACGCCGAGGTAGCGGGCGGAGGGCAGGCCGCCTTCGTACGCGTCCAGTACGTACAGCCAGGCCAGCACCGAACCGTCCATGGTCTGCACCCGGAGTCTGATCTTGTTGTGCAGGCCGAGCTCGTCACCCTCCCAGCGGTCGAGCTGGGCCTCGTCGAGCGGGGTGACGTCGTAGAGCACCACGAACACCCGGGAACCCGGGTCTTCCACGATCGTGGCGAGCGCGCCCTCCCAGCCGATGTCCTCACCGCCGAATGTCAGCCGCCAGCCTTCCAGCCAGCCGGTGCCCGCCATCGGCGAGTGCGGAGCGCGCTCCATCATCTGCGCGGGCTCCATGTTGGATCCGTAAGCGGCATACAACGGCACTGCCACAGCCTAGCGACCCGTCGCTCACCCGACCGGACCTACTCCGGCACTGCCCTCCTAAGGTGGGTACGAGCGGTGCAACAAGGAGGACGAAGTGACCAGGATCGTGATCATGGGCGGGGGCCCGGCGGGCTACGAGGCGGCACTGGTGGCGGCTCAGCACGGTGCGAACGTCACGATCGTGGAACGTGATGGGCTCGGGGGCGCCTGTGTGCTCTACGACTGTGTCCCGTCCAAGACCTTCATCGCCTCCTCGGGGGCCCGCGCCAGCATGCACGGCCTCGGTGAGCTGGGCATTGTCACCGAGATGGCGGACACGAGCATCGACCTGCGGACCGTGCACGGCCGGGTCAAGGCCCTCGCGCTCGCCCAGTCGGCCGACATCCGCGCCCGCGTCCAGCGCGAAGGCGTCCGGGTGATCATCGGCACCGCGCGGTTCGACGACGCCGAGCCGGGTCTTGCCACCCACCAGGTCTACGTCACCCCCCGCTCGGGTGACCCCGAGGTGCTGGACGCCGACGTTGTGCTGATCGCCACAGGGGCGACTCCCCGCGTCCTGCCGGGCGCGGTGCCGGACGGGGAACGCATCCTCGACTGGCGCCAGCTGTACGACCTGTGCGAGCTCCCGGAGCACCTGGTCGTGGTCGGCTCGGGCGTCACCGGCGCCGAGTTCGCCTCCGCGTACACCGAGATGGGCGTGAAGGTCACCCTGGTGTCCAGCCGGGATCGCGTGCTGCCGCACGAGGACGCCGACGCCGCGGCGGTGCTGGAAGAGGTCTTCTGGCAGCGCGGTACCTCGGTCGCCAAGCACGCCCGTGCCGAAAAGGTCGAGCGCACGGAGAAGGGCGTGGCGGTGCATCTGGCCGACGGCCGCGTCATCGAGGCCAGCCACGCGCTGATGACCGTCGGTTCGATCCCGAACACCAACGACATCGGTCTGGAGCGGGTCGGCATCGAGCCCGGCCCCGGCGGGTTCCTCACCGTCGACAGGGTGTCGCGCACCAGCGTGCCCGGTATCTACGCCGCGGGCGACTGCACCGGCGTCATGATGCTGGCCTCGGTGGCCAGCATGCAGGGCCGGATCGCGATGTGGCACGCCCTGGGCGAGGGGGTCGCGCCGATCAAGCTCAAGACGGTCGCGGCGAACGTGTTCACCCACCCCGAGATCGCCACGGTCGGGATCTCGCAGAGCGCGATCGACTCCGGCGAGGTGCCCGCCCGCACGATCATGCTGCCGCTGGCCACCAACGCGCGCGCCAAGATGGAGGGTCTGCGGCACGGTTTCGTCAAGCTGTTCTGCCGCCCGGCGACGGGCGTGGTCGTGGGCGGCGTGGTGGTGGCCCCGACCGCGAGCGAACTGATCCTGCCGATCGCGCTCGCCGTGCAGAACCAGCTCACGGTGGATCATCTTGCGCTGACCTTCTCGGTGTATCCGTCCCTGTCCGGCTCGATCACCGAGGCGGGCCGCCAGCTCATGCGCCACGACGACCTCGACTGATTTCGCACCCTGTTCACTCGAACAGGTCGGCTTTTCCCGCGCCGCGGAGCCTCGGCTTCGCGGCGCCCGTTTCTGTCGGTGCCCGGTGCGAGACTGTGACCGCAAGCACAGCACCGACGAAAGGAAAAGTCACCATGACCGAGCGCATCACACCCTGGCCCGAAGGCACCCCGTGCTGGGTCGACCTGATGGTCTCCGAAGGCCGTCGCGCGCAGGAGTTCTACACGGCACTCTTCGGCTGGCAGTTCGCGGATCAGGGCGAGGAACACGGTCACTACGCGGTCGCGCTGGTCGGCGGAAGGGCCACCGCGGCGCTCGGCCCCAAGCCGCCTGATCGGGAGATCCCCTCTTTCTGGCAGACCTATCTGGCCGTGGACAGCGCCGACGCCACCGCTGCCAAGATCACCGGGGCCGGAGGACGGGTCCTGATGCCGCCGGAGGACATCGGCCAGAAGGGGCGGATGGCCGTGGTGGCCGATCCGGCCGGGGCCGTCTTCGGGTTGTGGCAGTCCCGGGAGACCACCGGGGCGCAGATTGCCAACGTGCCCGGCGCGCTCACCTGGAACGAGTGCATGACCCGGGATTTCGAGGTCGCGAAATCCTTCTACACCAACGTTTTCGGCTATGAACTCGACGACATGTCGAGTGGGGACTTCAAGTACGCGGTGCTCAAGGTCGGCGGCAACGGCGTGGGCGGACTTGGCGAGCTGCCCTCCGAAGTGCCCGCGGAGATCCCGCCGCACTGGTCGACGTATTTCGGGGTCGCCGACACGGACGCCACGGTGGCGAAGGTGACGGAACTGGGCGGCAAGGTGATCCGCGAGCCCATGGACTCGCCCTACGGGCGGATGGCTCAGGTGACCGACGATCAGGGAGTGCCCTTCTGCGTGATCTCGGTGGGCGGATAGCTCCGGCGGCCGTCCTCACTCCACCCAGCCGAAGGTCTTCGTCACCGCCTTCTTCCAGTTGTGGAATTCGGCTTCGCGCCGCTGTTCGTCCATCGACGGGGTCCACTCCTTGTCCTTGGCCCAGTTGTTCCGGATGTCGTCCTCGCTCTCCCAGAACCCGACGGCGAGGCCGGCGGCGTAGGCCGCGCCCAGCGCGGTGGTCTCGCTGACCACCGGGCGGATCACCGGCACGCCCAGGATGTCGGCCTGGAACTGCATGAGCAGTTCGTTGACGACCATGCCGCCGTCCACCTTGAGGGACTTCAGCGGCACCCCGGAATCGGCGTTCATCGCCTCGATCACTTCACGGGACTGGAAGGCGGTCGCTTCGAGGACCGCGCGGGCGAGATGGCCCTTGTTCACGAACCGGGTGAGGCCGACGATGGCACCCCTGGCATCGGAGCGCCAGTACGGGGCGAACAAACCGGAAAAGGCCGGGACGAAGTAGGCGCCGCCGTTGTTTTCGACGGTTCTCGCGTGTTCTTCGATTTCGGCGGCGGAGCTGATCAGGCCGAGGTTGTCGCGCAGCCACTGCACCAGTGCGCCCGTCACCGCGATGGAGCCCTCAAGCGCGTAGACGGTGTCGTTCGAGCCGATCTTGTAGCAGACCGTGGTGAGCAGCCCGTTCTGCGACATGACCTTCTCGGTGCCGGTGTTGAGAAGCACGAAATTGCCGGTGCCGTAGGTGTTTTTTGCCTCACCGGGGGACAGGCACGCCTGACCGAAGGTGGCCGCCTGCTGGTCACCGAGGATGCCCGCGATGGGCACCCCGGAAAGGGCGCCGCGTTCCCTGCCCGGGGCGTACACCTCAGAGGACGAACGGATCTCGGGGAGCATGGACATCGGGATGCCCATGTCCGCGGCGTGGTCGGCTTCCCAGGACAGCGTGTCCAGGTTCATCAGCAGGGTGCGCGAGGCGTTCGTCGGGTCGGTGATGTGCAGCCCGCCCTCCGGCCCGCCGGTCATGTTCCACAGCACCCAGGTGTCCATGTTGCCGAAAAGGAGGTCCCCGGCTTCGGCGCGCTCGCGCGCACCGTCCACATTGTCCAGAATCCACTTCACCTTCGGTCCGGAGAAATACGTGGCCAGCGGCAACCCGGTCTTGGCGCGATAACGCTCCTGGCCGCCGCCGAGCGCGCCCAGCTCCTCGACGATCTTGTCCGTGCGGGTGTCCTGCCAGACGATCGCGTTGTGGACGGGCTTGCCGGTGGTGCGGTCCCAGACGAGCGTGGTCTCACGCTGGTTGGTGAGGCCGACCGCCGCGATGTCGCTCGCCTGCAGGTCGGCCTTGGCGAGCGCGCCCGCGGTGACCGCGCGGGTGTTCTCCCAGATCTCCTCGGCGTCGTGCTCGACCCAGCCGGCGCGCGGGAAGATCTGCCGGTGCTCCCGCTGGTCGGAGGCCACGGCCTGGCCGGAATGATCGAAGATCATCGTCCTGGTCGAGGTGGTTCCCTGATCGATGGACGCGACGTAGGACGGCATGGCTGAACCTTTCCGGTCAGGTGATGAGGTGCCCTACTCCGTCCTGGATCAGTCGGAGCCCGGCACGCGGCCCGGTTCGGGGG
>NZ_VJWX01000167.1 GCF_007713715.1 Amycolatopsis rhizosphaerae | reverse complement strand
GGTAAATGCGGTCCGAACCCTTCTTCTGGTCCGCGACGACATTGCGTTTCGCGCCCGTAGCCCGAGCGGGCACCGAGGGACTGGACGACACGATCTTGCCGCCGGAGAAGTTCGGCGTGCGCGCCGAGGAACTCACCCCGATGTGGGTGGTCCTGGCCCGGTACGCGTTCGAGGCGATGGCCGCGTCACTGATCCGCTTCGCGCGCTTGTAGGCGGCGTACGGGTCGTAGCAGGCGCCGCAGCTTCCGCCCCCGCCCGAGCCCCGGTAGGCCGGGCCCGGCGCGTACGACGGGTAGGTGTCGTTCGCCCCCGGCGCCGACTTGTGGTGCTTGTGCGCCGCGGCGTCCGCCTGGGCCTGTGCCTGCCGTTCGAGGGCCAGCGACACGAAGTAGAACTGGTACTGGAAGCAGCCGAAGAAGTCGTCATTCGGGCCGCCGTCGCAGCTTTCCACCGTGTCGCTGGGCTCCGCCTTGTGCCCGTCGGGGTCGGTGAAGTCCAGCGGGTCCGCCGCGCCGTAGGTGTACCGGTTGGCCATCACCGCGTTCTCTCCGGTGTCCGAGGTGATGCTGTCCCGGGAGACGAATCCGCCGGTGCCCGGGTCGTACCAGCGGGCGCCCATGTTCACCTGCCCGGTGGCCGAGTCGGTCCAGTCGCCCTGGAACGACAGCGCCCCGGTATCGCCGGTCTTCGCGGTGACCTTGCCGAACGGGTCGTACCCCGTGGAGTCCGGCAGCTGCGCCAGCGTGGTGTCGGCGGGGTCGAAACCGCCGACCACGTCGCCGTGGTTGTCCGAAAGGGACAGTCGCTTGGTGTCGCCCCTGCCGGTGGCGAGCAGTTCGTCCTCCGGGCCGCGGGCGAAGCTCTGCGCCCCGTCGGAGACGACCTCGCCGTCCGGCCCGGCGTAGGTGAACCCGGTGCCGTTGCGCGAAACCATCCGGTCCAGCGAGTCGTAGACGTAGTTCTGGCCCGCGGCGGTGATCAGCCGGTCGAAGGCGTCGAAGGCGAACCGGTCGGTGAGCCCGGCGCTGGTGCGCGAGGCGACCGTGCCCCGGGTGCTGTAGGTGTAGGTGTAGTCGCCATCGGACAGCAGCCGGTTGCGCTCGTCGTAGGTCGCGGTCTTGGCCCCGTTCTGGACCCGGTTGCCCGCGTCGTCCCAGCCGTAGGCGGTGGTCTGGCCGCCGCCGGTCCGGCCGGTGAGCCGCCCCGCCTTGTCGTAGGTGTAGGTGAAGTCGCCGGCGCCCGCGGTCCCCGTGGTGGTCTCCCGGGTGAGCGAGTCGTCGAGCCCGAAGGCGTAGGCCGCCGAGGACACCGTCTGGCCCGCCTGGTTGGTCAGGACGTCCGAAATCTGGTGTCCCAGGTTGTCGTACCCGAAGGTGCGGGTCCGGCCGCCGCCGTAGGAGACGGTCTTCACCGCTCCGGACCCGTCATAGCCGAGGGTTTCGGTGGCGCCGGTGAGCCCGTCGGTCATCGAGGCCAGCCTGCCGTTGGTGTAGCCGTAGGTCGCGTTCCCGGCGGCGTCCTTGCGGACGGTCATGTTCCCGTCGCCGTCGTAGGCGAACGACGAGGTGCCGCCGGGGCCGCCGGAGCCCAGCAGGTTCCCGCGGTCGTCGTAGCTGTAGTAGTTCGTGCCGGTCACCGCGTCGATCGAGGTGGTGCGGCCCGCCAGGTCGTAGCCGAGGTGCCGGGTGGCCGTGGCCGCCTCGGCGCCGGTCCCGGTCTCGGTGACCAGCCGGTCCGCCGCGTCGTAGGTGGCCTGCGTGGTCACCCCGCCCGGTTCCGTCTCGGCCACGGCGTTGCCGTTGGCGTCGTAGGCAGTGGTCCAGGTGCGGTCGGCGAGGTTCGGCGCGGTCGCCGTCGCCGGTTCGATCTCCGTCTCGGGCAGGCCGAGGCTGTTGTAGGTGGTGATAGTGGCGTTACCGCGGCCGTCGGTGTAGCGGGTGCGGTGGCCCGCGGCGTCGTACCCGAAGGTGGTGGTGATCGACCGGGTGTCGGTCACCGGCTCGGTCTGGCCGACCAGCCGGTTCGCCGCGTCGTAGGCGTAACTTCTCGTGGTCTGGTTCGGGTCGGTGACCGAGGTCAGGTTCCCGGCCGGGTCGTAGCCGTACCGCGTGGTGCGCAGCGTGGTGCCGTCCGGCGCGAGATCCGCCGAGGCCGCCAGCCTGCCGAACAGGTCGTAGGACTGCTGGGAGGTGCGGCCCAGCCCGTCGGCGCCGCGGACCTGCCGTCCGGCGAAGTCGTAGCCGAACTCCTCCGGCAGCCCGCTCGGGTCGATCGTCTTGGTCAGCCTGCCCAGCAGGTCGTAGGTGTTGCTGGTGACCGCCCCGCTCGGGGAAACCGCGGCGAGCACGTCACCGGAGTCGTTGTAGGTCACCTTCGTGGTGTAGGCCGCCGCGGCCGGACGGCGCTCCACCACCGTGTCCGTGACCTGCCGGTCGAGGTCGTCGTAGGTGGCTTCGGTCCGCGCCCCGGTGGGGTCGGTGCTGGAGAGCACCTTCCCGGTGCGGCTGTAGGTGTAGGAGGTGACCGCGCGCTCGTCGTTGGTGGACGCCGGTTCGTCGACGCCGACCAGCCGGTTGAGCTGGTCATAGGACCGCCGGGTGATCCCGCCGCGCGGATCGGTGACCGAAACGACGTTTCCGTTGCGGTCGTAGGAGATCAGCGTGGTCGGGGTGATCGCGCCGCTCGCGCCCGGCGCGGTGTAGGCCGGATCGGCGGCGCTCACCGGCCTTCCGTTGCGGTCGTAGGTGGTCCGGCCGACGTTGCCCAGTTCGTCGGCGGCCTCGGTCTGCTCGCCGAAGGTGTCGTAGCCGAAGGTCTTGACCGGCTTGACCGTGCTCGCCGCTCCCCCGCCGCTTTCCGCGGCCACCGGCGCGCCGGTGACCGTCACCGCACGGCCGGCCTCGTCGTAGGTGGTCCTGCTGGTGTAGGCATCCCCGCCGCGCGGATCGGT
Organism: Amycolatopsis rhizosphaerae; assembly: GCF_007713715.1. Taxonomy (GTDB): domain Bacteria; phylum Actinomycetota; class Actinomycetes; order Mycobacteriales; family Pseudonocardiaceae; genus Amycolatopsis_E; species Amycolatopsis_E rhizosphaerae. The sequence goes on along the minus strand of NZ_VJWX01000167.1, from coordinate 10,537 downwards.
GACCGAGACGCGCAGGCCGCGCTGGTCGTAGCCGTAGTGCGTGGTGAGCCGGGTGGTGCCGTCGGTGATGGTCGCGTCGGTCAGGTTGCCGTTGTCGTCGTAGGCGTACTCGCTGGTCTCCGGAGTGGCGGAGGTGATCCAGGGCACATTGGACGCCTTGCCGCTCAGCGTGCTGCGGGTGACGTTGCCTTCGGCGTCGAAGTTGTAGGACGTGGTGCGCCCGAGGCCGCCCGGATCCTCCACCATGGACGAAACCCGGCCCATCACGTCGATCGTGTACTGCTCGGTGTTGCGGCCGTTGCCGGTCACCTTCGTGGTCAGGTTGCCGTCGGCGTCATAGGTGTTGTCCTGCACCACGAAGTCGCGCGTGCTGCCGTCGGGGTCGTGGAAGTTCTTGAGCACTTCCTTGTGCAGCAGCCCGTCGCCGTAGTACTGGTACTCGGTCCGGCGGCCCATCGCGTCGGTCCTGCTGGCGAGCCTGCCGGCGAAGTCGTAGGAGTAGGACCTCAGCACCAGGTAGTCGCCGGTCCCGGTGGCGGGCGCGCCGTCCGGGTCGCTGTGCCAGTCCCGCAGCCGCACCTCGGCGATGCTGTTGCGGGCGGTGTAGGCCAGGTCGTAGCGGTTGCCGCCGGGGTCGATCTCGGTGGTGAGGTTGCCGAACACGTCGTAGTTGCGGACGCGCTCGCCGCCCTCGGGGTCGGTCACCAGAATCGGGTGGTTGTGCTCGTCGTAGAGCGTGGTGGTGACGCGGGCGGGGTCGTTGCCGAGCACGTCCGACAAGGTGGCGGCGGTCAGGTTCCCGTCGGCGTCGTAGGTGTTGGCCGTGCGCTGCTGGTGCTTGGCCCCGGTCACCGCGTTCGTGGTCACCGGGTCGGTCTGGGTCAGCGGCCGCGACATCCCGTCGTAGGTGTAGGTGGTGACGATCCCGGCGGGGAAGCTGTCGGAGATCTCCTTCTCCGAGATCTTGCGCCCGATCGCGTCGTAGGTGAACTCGGTGACCAGCCCGGAGGGTTCGGTGAGCCGGGCGAGGTCGCCGTTGGCGTAGTACTCGTACTTCGTCACCTTGCCGCGGATGTCGGTCGCGGTGGCGAGCAGGCCCGACGGCGGGATGCCGCCGCCCACGGCCGCCTCGGCGCCGGTGGTGTAGGTGTTCTTCAGCGAACTGCCGTCCGGATTGGTCTGGGTCAGCACCTGGCCGCTGGGGTGGTAGGTGTAGCTGGTGCGGTAGGTCGTGTCGGTGGCGCTCGGCGACCGCGCGTCCCTGGTCTCGGTGGGCAGGTTGTTCCGCGGGTCGTAGAGGTTGGTCACCGTCGCCGGGTAGGTGGTGTAGCTGGTGTGGCACTCGGTCGCGCTGCGGCAGGTCTTCGTCGAGTCGACATTGCCGCGCTTGTCGTAGGTGAGGGAGGTGGTGTCGCCGTTTTCGTCGGTGACGGTGGCCAGGTTGCCGTCGGCGTCGTAGCCGAACGAGCGGATGCTGGTGCCCTCCGCGTCGTAGCGGACGAACACCGGGCCGCCGGAGTCACCAGGGATCGTGGTGCAGAACGAAGGGTCGTTCGCGTCCGGCGTGGTGCAGCTTTCGGTGGGCGGCGGCGAGGTCGGCACCGGCTCCCCCGGGGCGTCCTCGCTGCGGGTTTCGAGGCCGAGCGGCTGCCCGAGCCGCAGCAGCCAGCCCCCGATCGCGTCGTACTCGTACAGGCTGGGCCGGTCGGCCGGATCGAGCACCTCGACGCTGCGGCGCAGGTCGGTGCTCCCGCCGTACACCGTGGGCGTGCCGATCTTCCAGCGGCCGCCGTTGTCGTCGGTGTAGTCCTTGACGCGGTCCTTGACCACGTCGTAGGTCGCGGCGGAGGCGGTCTTGCCGCTGGGCAGGGCGACCCTGGTCAGCTGGTCGGCCTGGGCGGTCCCGGCCTTGTAGTGCGCGGCGACCGCGGCCGCACCCAGCGGTCCGGTGTAGTACGCGACCTCGTCGATGGCACCGGCGTAGGAACGCTGCGCCGCCGAACCCCAGGCGGGCCAGGAGGCCGGGGTGGTGGCGTAGGCCGCGCCGATCTGGTTGAAGGTCAGCAGCGAGTGGTCGATGGTCTTGCCGGTGAGGTCGCCCACCTTCGCGCCGTCCAGGTACAGCGTCTGGGTGCTGCCCATGGACGAAAGCACCACGTGGTGCCACTTGCCGTCGTTCACCGCGGTGGCGGAGGTGATCGGGTTGATGCTCCCGGTCCCGAACTGACCGCGCAGCTTCCCGTCGGTGCCGACGTAGAGCACCGGCACGCCGGTGGTGGACGCGGTCCCGAGCGCCTTGTCCTGGTAGCCCAGCAGCGGGCCGCCCGAACCGGTCAGCGAGTTCTTGAACCACAGCTCGACCGCGCCGTCGCGGCCCTTCTTCAGCGTCCCCTTGGGAAGGTCTACTTTGGACGTCGTACCGTTGAACGAGGCGGCCGTGTCCGGGGAACCGGCGATCGGCCCCACGGTGCCGAGGGTGATGCCGGAATAAGTGCCCGCGTCCTTGCCGAGGTTGACCGTCACCTCGCTGCCCGCCGCCGTGCCGTCGCCCTCGCCGAGCCGCCAGTACGACTCCGGCCGCGAATCCAGCACGGCGTTGCGGTAGTGCGAACCGGCCGCGTACTCGTAGCCCGTGCACGCCGAGCCGGGGCCGCAGACCTTGGTCAGCAGGTCGCCGGTGTAGGTGTAGTCCCAGGCGAGCGCCGCACCGTCGACCGGGTCGGTCTTGACGTTCGTGACGTGCGCCCCGGTCCAGGTGAAGGTCAGCGACCGGCCCGCGGTGTTGGTCTGGCTGTTGGACACCTGCGCCTTGGCGAGCTTGCCCGTCGTGGTGTCGTAGCTCAGCACGACCGCGTGGGAGGAGTTGTCGGTGATCCGCGTCAGCCGCCCGGCCAGGGAGAACTGGTAGGTGGTGCCGGAGGTGTCGAGCAGCTTCCAGGACGTCGAGTCGACCGTGAGCGAGGCCGTGCGGCCCCACGGCGCGGCATAGGTGCCGTCGGCGTTCTTGCCGAACCGCACCTCCTGGCCGTCCGGATAGGTCACCACCACGTTGCCGGAACCGTCGTCGTCGGTCACCAGCTTCATGTCGTAACGGCTGGTCCACCCGGCCCCGAACAGCCCGTCCCGTCGCGGGTCGAGGCTGTTGTAGGTCCGGGTCAGGGTCAGCTCCGGCCCCGCCGTGGCCACCACGGCGTCCACCGCCACGGTGCTGTAGTTGCCCACCAGCGGGTCGAACTCCTGCTGCCGCTCACCGTAGGGGGCGCCCGCCAGCCGGGAGGTGACGTCCGGCTGCGGCACCCAGGCCAGCAGGGCCGAATAGGGCGAGACGACCTCGGTGGTGGCGTCCTTGACGTAGGTACGCCACAGGTAGGCCCTGCTCCAGGACAGCGTTCCCGACGGCACCGTCCAGGCCGTCTTCGTGCCGTACCCGGAGTTGGTGCAGCCGGTCGGGTTCCCCGCGTCGTCACGCTGGCAGATCTCGAACTTGAACTGCAGGCTCGAACTGGGCGGCGCGTCGATGTCCAGCGCCCTGGCCCACAGCTGCGGGGTCAGCGTCGGGGCCTGGTAACCGTTGGGCGGATAGAGTTCCTGCACCACCGGCGGGATGTCGAAGACCTGCAGCACCAGCCGTGCGGGCGGCACCTGGTAGTCGGTGAACACGACCCCGCCGGTCTTGACCATGGTGAAGTCGAGGAAGTACTTGCCGGGCGGCAGTGCCTTGATCGTCGCGTCCAGCGTCACCTTGCCGCCCCGCGTGACGGTCGCCGTGAGACTCGCCGAACGCTGCTGCGTCACGGCCGCGCCCGTGTCGGCGTTGTAGGCCCGGTAGGCGAGGTAGTAGTCGCTCGCCGCCCAGTCCGCCGCGCTCTTGTTCGTGACGGTGACCTTGATCTTGCCGTCCTGGTTCTGCAGCACGGTCGGGTTGGGCACCGGGTTCGGGATCGCGTAGGCCGCGTTGTACGGGCTGTGCGTGACGTAGAGCTTCGGCGGGTTGGCGGTACCGGTCCCGGTGAACCGCTTGCCGGACAGGGAATCCGTCGAAGCCCGCAGCGAAAGGCCGTAGTTGGCCTGTGTGCCGTCGACCCAGCGCTGGACCAGGTCGCGGCCGTCGGCGCCGAGGTCGAACACCTCCCCCGCGGTGGGGCAGGCCGACGAGGACTGCCCGAAGGCGATGTAGCCGTGCGCGAAGGACTTGCTGGTCAGCGCGGCGCCCACGGAGGGCCCCGGGTAGGAGTAGCCCGAACCGGCCGTCCAGGACGAGGTCACCGGGTGCACGCTGACCTGCCGCGCCTGGCAGGAGTCGGAATCGTAGTTCACCGCCCACAGCGCGGCCCCGAAGATCGTGTGGTACTGGAGCTTGCTCACCAGGCCGCCGAACCTGAGGTAGGAGGCCGAGTTCTGCCCGTCCACCGTGCCGACCAGCAGTTGCGAGCTCCCCGAGGCGGAACTCGACCCCTGCACGTACATCGCGCTGTCGGCGGCGGCGCCGTCCACGGGAACCTGCACGGTCGGGTCCACGCGCACCGGGTAGACCCGGGCGGGATCGTTCAGCCAGGCCGTGTCGAGGGTGACCTCGAGCGCGGGCCCGTCGACGAGCCGGTAGGTGACGCCAGTGGAGCGGGCCTGCGCGGCGTCGGTCATGTCCCCGGCCGGGATCACCGCCCTGGTGACGCCGGCGGCGTCGGCCAGCACCACCTGGCCGCCGTCCAGGCGCGGGGTCAGGCCGTTGGTGTGCAACGGGAAGACGAAGGAGGCCGGGGCGTCACGGGAGGTGAGGACGACGGTTTCCTTGACACCGCCGGGCCGCGACTCCAGCTCGAGGTCGGTTTGCGGCCGCACCCCGCGGTAGGTGACGGTGCTTCCGGTGACCTCACCGGCCGAACCGGCGGCACCGGACAGCCCGAAGGACACCTGCCGGCCGCCGCCCGTGCTGACCGTGGCCAGTTCGCCGCGATCGGCGCGGGGCGCGAACCGCAGGCCGACCGAGTCCGCGGTGTTGCGCCAGCCGTCGGCGTCCGCGGTGAGCCGGGTGTCGATGGGCGCCCAGCCGTCCGGGGTGCGGTAGTTGACCGGCACCGAGGAGAACTCGGTGGTCTCGGTCCCGTCGGTGTTGGTGTAGGTGCGGTCGTAGGCGTCGCGGGCCTCCGGGATCTCCTTGCTGGTCGCGGCGTCGAAACCGTGCCGGGGAACCTCGGGTGCCGCGGCGAGTTCCGCGCTGTTCTGCGCGGTGTTCCAGGTCAGCGCCGGATAGGCGCTCCTGAACGAGGCGGGCACGGTGCGGTTCTTCCCGCTGCCCTCGACATGGCTGCCGCCGCCCGCGGCGGTGCCCCAGCGCTGCCCCGGTCCGTGCGCGGCGCCGCCGCGCCCGTCCGGGCCCGCGCTGCCGGGCAGGCCCACGATCGCATCGCCAGCCGTGCCTGCCAGCAGGGCCACCGTGAGCCCCAGCGCCACCAGCTTCGCGGGCCAGGACGCCCACAGCAGTCCCAGGATCCCGAGCCTTCGCGTGTTCCGCCGCCCCATGGCCCCCGCCTTCGTTTCAAGATCAAACGGGGTGAACCTACGTCGCGAACCTTTAAGTTCGCTTCTCGCCGGCTTTGGACGCGCTTTGCTGGAACGTCCTTTATGGACCGCCACACCGCCGGGCGTGCGCGTATGCACCCTCACCCCAGCGGGGTGAGGACGCAGACGGCGCGCCGTCGCGGGTTGTCAAAGGCCCCGGCGCGCGCGACACTGTACGTACGTTTATACAGTTCACCACGAGCGGGAGGTCGGGCCGTGCGCGAACCGGTCTACGTGCTGGGCGGGAGCCAGACGGACTTCGCCAGGAACTGGTCCAAGGACAGCGACAACGCGCTCTACGAGATGCTCGAGGAGGCCGTCGCCGGTTGCCTCGACGCGACCGGAGTGGCCCCGGAGAAGGTGGAGACCGCCCACGTGGCGAACTTCGGGGCGGAACTGTTCGCCGCCCAGGCCCACCTCGGCGCCATGGTGCCCATGCTGCAGCCGTCGTGGTCTTCCCTGCCCACCAGCCGGCACGAGGCCGCGTGCGCGTCCGGGAGCACGGCCGTCCTCGCGGCGATGGCCGAGATCGAAGCGGGCCGCTACGACCTGGCGCTGGTCGCCGGGCTCGAACTGATGCGCAACGTGCACAGCGAGCAGGCCGCGCGACACCTCGGCAGCGCCGCGTGGACCCGGGAGGAGACCGGCGACGACGTCCTTCCCTGGCCCGGCCTGTTCGACCGCATCGCCGGGGAGGTGGAGCGCCGCCACGGACTCGACCGGACCCACCTCACCCGCATCGCGGAGATCAACCGCGCCAACGCCCGGCGCAACCCGCTCGCCCAGACCCGCGCCTGGACCAACGACGCGGCGCAGTTCGGCGACGACGAGGTGGTCAACCCCGTGGTGGCGGGCCGCATCCGCAAGAGCGACTGCGGCCGGATCACCGACGGCGCCGCCGTGGTGCTGCTGGCGAGCCGCCGGTTCGCCGAGCAGTGGGCTCGGCGCCGGTCCGCCCCGCAGGCCGGGGTCATCCGGGGCTGGGGCCACCGCACCGCACCGCTCCCGCTGGCCGCGAAGCTCGCCCTCAGCGCGGACGGCGGGTACCTGTTTCCCAACGTGCGCCAGGCGATCACCGACGCCTACCGCCGGGCCGGGATCGACGGCCCACGCGAACTCGACGTGATCGAGACCCACGACTGCTTCACCGTCAACGAGTACGTCGCACTCGAACACTTCGGGCTGACCGAGCCCGGGCGCGCCTGGGAAGCCGTCGAGGACGGGCGGATCGAGTTCGGCGGGAGTCTCCCGGTCAACCCCTCCGGCGGCCTGATCGGGGCGGGCCATCCGGTGGGCGCGACCGGGGTGCGCATGCTGCTCGACGCCCACCGCCAGGTCACCGGCACCGCGGGCGGGTACCAGGTCGACGGCGCGCGCACCGCGGCCACCCTCAACATCGGCGGCAGTTGCAGCACCGCGGTGAGTTTCGTGGTCGGTGCGGCGGAATGAGGCGGGGGCGGCACACCCCCACCTCGGCGAATGAACGCTCATAGACCCGCTCGGCTATCGTGGAGGCCGTCACCGACCAGCGCGCGCCAGCGCCATCGACCGCCGACGGGGTGAGAATGCCGGGGAGGACCAGGGCTCGGGCACGAGTGGCATCGGATCGGCATCCCCGTGAACGGCTTCAGGAGGCGGGCACCCGGCTGTTCCACGAGCGGGGTTTCCACGCCACTTCGGTCCGGGACATCACCGAGGCCTGCGGGCTGACCTCCGGCTCGCTGTACAACCACTTCGAGTCGAAAGAGGACGTCCTCTACTCGATCATCATGGAGGCCCACGCCGCGCTCGACCGCAATCTCGACGCGGTGCCCGCCGACGCGCCCCCGGCGCAGCGGCTGCGCGGACTGGTGGAGGTGTTCGTCCTGCACCACACGAGGCTGAGCCGGGAGGCGACGGTCGGCGACGAGTGGCGCGCGCTGGACGAGGACCACCGCAAGGAGGTCCGGGAGAACCGGCTCCGCGTGCGCGCCCGCTTCGAAGACGTGTTGCGCGCCGGTGTCGCCTCGGGCGAGTTCGTCCTCCCCGAACTGCCGGACGGCGATCCCACCCGCATCGCCGCGATGGCGTTTCTGGACATGGCCTTCCGGGTCGCGGGCTGGTTCCACGCCGAGGGCCCGCTGTCGGACACCGAGTTCTCCCGTTTCTACGCCGAACTGATCGTGCGGTCCGTCCTCGCCCGCTGATCGGTTTTCAGGCACCTCCACTCGGGATCGCCAGCAGCTCGCGGCCCCGTTCGGGGGTGAGGACGGCGGCCAGGACCGGGTCGGCGAGCAGCGCGACCGGGGCGATGTGGTCGGCGGTGCGGGGCCGCCAGTGGGGCATCGCCTCCCGGATCGCCGCCCAGAGCGCGTCGGTATCGTCCGCGTGCGTGACCCGGGCACGGCGGATCGGTTCGTCGAACTCCGGATTGCCGTAGACGAAGCCCTGCCCGGCCACGCGGAACCGGGGCTCGTGCTCGGCGATCATGTCCATGATCTGCGGCTGCTCGCCGATCATCGCGGCATCGAGCACGGAAAAGGAAGGGGCCTCGCGGGTGTGCTCGCCGAACAGGTACGGCAGGAACTCCTCGGTGAACAGCGGGTCCGTGAGAAAACTGCCGGGCACGAACGACGGGTGCAGCAGCCGTCCCAGCAGTTGTCCCGCCTCATCCCGGCGCCCCAGGAACAACAGGATCTGAGCGCGAAGCACGGTGGCCCGCACCCGCCCGAAGTCCTCGGCGCGCTCCAGCACCTTGTCGGGACCGTCGATGTTCCCGGCGAGCACGTCGAGCCGTGCCTGCTCGACCTGGGCGTCCCAGAAGTCCCGGGTCTCGCCCTCGGGCCGGCGTATCTGGTGGAACTCTGCGTACAGGTCCTCCATCAGCTCCCTGAACGAGGCGAACCGGGCGGGCGCCTCGGCCCGCCACGAGAACAGGCTGTAGGCGGCCCACTCACCGGCCTCGTCGACGTCACCCGGGTCGAGGAACAGGATGCCGGCGTCGGCGTCCTGGGAAAGCAGTAGGCCGCGGGTGAAACGGTTGTCGTTGGCCAGATCGGGATTGTCCTCCGGGCTCAGGCCCTCCCAGTCCTCCCAATACGGTTCGTGATCACGCAGCCAGCCGAGGTCGGAGGTGTCCCGCATGCGGTACACGAAGCAGCCGGCGTCGCGCCAGCCGTTCGTGGTCAGCAGGAACTCCCGGTACGAAGGGGGCAGGCGCAGGCCGAGCCGCGCCTCGGCCGCGGCAACCTCGTCCTCGGTCGCCGGCGCGAAGCCGAGCCAGCGGTCGCGCAGCACCGCGGAATCGAGTTCGTCCGGTTCGGCCGCGCTGATCCACTCCTCGCTCCACCGGGTCAGCCATGGTTTCCAGTCCATGGGGCCACGATGCCGCAAGGGTCCGACAAAACGGTGAGCGGGACGAGACCGCCCTCCCGTGCGCTGGCGTCGTGCCGGACGAGCCAGTAACCTGAACACGTACTGTATGAACGCTCGTACAGATTCGGGGTGGGGACATGACGGCGGAAGCGGGCCCCCGGCCGGTCATCGACATGGCCGGGATGCTGCTCGACCGGGAGTGCTGGGAGGCCTACCTGCTCGGCTTCGCCGAGACCGCCGAAGACTACTTTCGCGTGTTCGGCCCGCGGCTGTCCCGCATGGCGGGGCTGGACCCTCGCGAATTCGCCGCACTGGCCCGCCGCGATCCGCGGGAAGCGGTCACCTGGCTGCTCTCCGGCGGTGCCTTCGATCTCGACCTCGACGCCTACGCCGCCCGGCTGGCCGGCGAGGGCGTGCGCCACCAGGTCCTGCTGAGCAACTACCGTCCGCTGCGCGGGGGCGGCGTGGTCAACGACCGCGTCGCCGAGTTCGTGGCCAAGTACCCCACGCTGTTCGAGGGCTGGGGTTGCGTGGACCTGTCCGATCCGGACGGTGCGATCACGGAGATCCGGCGCTGCGCGGGACAACTGGGCATGCGGGGCGCCGCGGTGTCGCATTTCCTCACCGCCGCCGATCCGCTGTCCGAGGGAGCCCACGCCTTCTACGACGTCCTCGAAGAGCTGGGCCTGCCGCTGTGGGTCCACACCGGACACAACCTGTCCTCCCGGCTGCGGATGGACTGGTGCACCTGGCGGGCACTCGACGCCATCGCCGTCCGCCACCCCGGCCTGGTCCTGGTGGCCGGGCACGGCGGCTGGCCCTGGATCCCCGAAATGATGGCCCTGTGCCAGCGGCACCCCAACGTGTACCTGGAGTTCTCCACCTACCGCCCGCGCCAGATGAAACAACCGGGATCGGGCTGGGAACCGCTGTTCGCCCACGGCACGTCCACCGTCCGCCACAAGATTCTTTTCGGTGGCCTGGAATGGATCCACGGCCGGACCACCGGGCAACTGGCCGCCGAGACCGCCGAGTTCGACATCGACGAGCGCTGCCGCGAGGCCTGGCTCTACGGCAACGCGGCGAGGCTGCTCGGCTGGGAAGAACCGAGCTGAACGGGGGGCACGCCGATGGGATCCTCTTTGGACGGGCGGGTCGCGCTGGTGACCGGCGCCGGACGGGGTATCGGCGCGGCGATCGCCACCCGGCTGGCCGCCGACGGTGCCGCCGTGGCCGTCAACGACCTCGACGCGGCTACCGCACAGGCCACAGTGGACAGAATCCGCGACAGCGGGGGCAGCGCCGTCGCGGTCCCCGGCGACATCGGCGAACCGTCCCTCGCCGGACGGATCGTCGACGGCACCGCCGGGCAACTGGGCGCGCTCGACGTGCTGGTGAACAACGCGGGCATCCTGCACCGCGTTCCCTTCCGCGAGTACACCACCGGACAGTGGCACCGCATCCTCGCGGTCAACCTGAGCGCGCCGTTCTTCCTCGCGCAGGCCGCGGTGGACCACCTCGCCGCCTCCGGCCACGGCGCGATCGTCAACATCTGCTCGGTGGCGGTGACCGGCTTCTTCCGCCAGATCGGCTACGACGCCTCGAAGGGCGGTCTCCTCACGCT
>NZ_VJWX01000166.1 GCF_007713715.1 Amycolatopsis rhizosphaerae | reverse complement strand
GGTCAGGACTCGCTGGACTCGTCGCCGGTCTCGGTCTTGCCCTTGATCTCCGGGCCCTTGGGGGCGCGGCCGTTGCGGGCGCGGCGCGGCTGGCGCGGGTTCGGGGCGGGCGCGGCGATCTGCGGCACCGCGGGGCCCCCGCCGAGCATCAGCTCCGCGAAGGTCGCCATCGCCTCGTCGAGCTGACCGCCGATGCGGCGCTCGGACTCCTCGTTGTGGCGGCGCACCAGCGAGCTCACCGACTCGGTGTCGGGCTGGACGGAGAGCGTGTTCTCCACCCGCGAGAAAGCGCCCTTCACCGTGCCGCCGAGGTCGCCGAACTGCGCGTTGATGCCGTCCTCGACCTTGTCGATCCGGCCGGTCAGGTCGTCGAGGCGGCCGGTGACCTGGTCGAGCCGGTTGGTGATCTGCTCCAGCCGCGAGGAGGAGTCGACCATCTCGCCGGTCTCCTCGAGCGCGGTGCGCAGCGCCTGGGTGGCTCCGTCGATCCGTTCGCGGGTCGCCCCGTCGAGCGCCTCGACGCGGGCCTTGAGGTCGGCGTCGCCGGTGTCGATGCGCTCCCGCAGCGTCGACTCGGCCAGTTCGAGGCGCTCCTTGAGCGGTCCCTGCACGGCGGCGGGCAGCGCGTCGAGCTTGCTGTCCTGCTTGTCCAGGTGCGCGTTCAGCTCGTCGAGGCGCCGGTGGATGCTCGCCAGCTTGTCCTCGAGGCCGTCCATCCGTCCCGCGACGCCCTCGAACCGGGCGGCCACGCCGTCGAGCCTGCCGTCGAGCTGCGCGAACGGCTTCGCCAGCTTGTCGACGATGCTTTCCACCGCACGAGCGAGGTCCGCGATCGCGTTGTCCTGGGCCTCGAGCTTCGTCATCGCCTCGTCGAGGCGCTCGGCGAGAACACCGACCTCGGTCCGGTCGGGCAGCTCGGACAGGCGCTTCCGCACGGCACCGAGTGAGTCCACCGGCGCCAGACGCGCGTAGATGTCGTCGAGCGCGTCGAAGATCTGCTGCTGCTCGCTCTCGCGTACTTCGGCCGCGCGCACCAGCATGTTGCGCATCCGGTCGAAGGACGGAGCTCCAATGTGATTGTCAGTGGTCACTTCGATGTCCTTCGTCGGCGGGGAAAGAAGGGACGTGGAGCGAAGCTTATCCATTGCGGAATTGGGTTGGGTATCACCCCCGTAAAGGTGTGCGGGGGCGGTGTGCCGTGCCCCGGTCATTCTCCGGACACCGATGGCGGGAGCCGCGCCGAGCGTCGTCGGCCATCGGCGGCGGGGCCGCTGGGTACGGTGGACGGCATGACCTCGGAGACCCCCTCGATGACCTTGGAATCCCTTCGGACTGTGCCCAAGGTGTTACTCCACGATCACCTGGACGGCGGGCTGCGACCGCGCACCGTGCTCGAGTTGGCGGAGGCACACGGGTACTCCGGTCTGCCCTCCAGCGAGGTCGATGAACTGGGCAAATGGTTCCGGGAGGCGGCGGATTCGGGGTCGCTGGAGTCGTACCTGGAGACCTTCGCGCACACGTGCGGAGTGATGCAGACCGAGGACGCCCTGGTCAGGGTGGCCGCCGAAGCGGTGGAGGACCTGGCGGCGGACGGCGTGGTCTACGCCGAGGTGCGCTATGCGCCCGAGTTGTTCGTCGAACGGGGGCTGTCGCTGGAGGCCGTGGTCGAGGCCGTTCAGGCCGGTTTCGCGGAGGGTGAGCGTCGAGCAGCCAAACGGGGAAAATTCATCCGAATGGGTACTCTCTTGTGTGCGATGCGTCAGCATGCTCGCGCACTGGAGATAGCCGAGCTCGCGGTGCGTTACCGGGACGGCGGAGTGGTGGGATTCGACATCGCCGGTCCCGAAGCCGGATTCCCGCCGACCCGCAATCTCGACGCTTTCGAATATTTGCGGACCAATAACGCGCATTTCACGATTCACGCCGGCGAGGCCTTCGGACTGGCCTCCATTTGGGAGGCCATCCAGCATTGCGGCGCGGAACGGCTTGGCCATGGCGTGCGCATTGTGGACGACATCGAAACGGGTCCGGACGGGACGGTGCGGCTGGGCAGGCTGGCCGCCTATGTCCGCGACCGCCGGATCCCATTGGAGATCTGCCCGTCGTCGAACGTGCAGACCGGCGCCGCCGCCTCCATCGCCGAGCACCCGATCGGCCTGCTGGCGCGGCTGCACTTCCGGGTCACCGTGAACACGGACAACCGGCTGATGAGCGGCTGCTCGATGTCGAGTGAGTTCGCCGCGCTGGCCGAGACGTTCGGCTATGGCTGGGACGATCTCCAGTGGTTCACGATCAACGCGATGAAGTCCGCCTTCCTCGATTTCGATCAGCGGCTGGACCTGATCAACAACGTGATCAAGCCCGGCTACGCGCCGTTCGTCTCGGCCTAGAAAACCCGCTATTCACGACGAGAAATACGGTGCGGGCGCGCCCGGGTCCCACGGTGACCCGGGCGGCGGGCGTCGCGCCGGGGTCGGGGAGGGCGCCCCTCGGACAGGCATCGTCAAGCCCGGACCGTGTGGTTCTGTCCGCGCCCGTCAGGGGCTGCGGGGGGTTACCAGGCCCGATTCGTAGGCAATGACGACGAGTTGGGCGCGGTCGCGGGCGTGGAGCTTGGTCATGGCCCGGTTGATGTGGGTTTTCGCGGTCATCGGGCTGATCACCATGCGGTCGGCGATCTCGTCGTTGGACAGTCCCCGCGCGACCAGGGCCACGGCCTCACGTTCACGGTTGGTCAGCCGCCCCAGCACCGCACCGGTGGAGGTGCCGCCGCCGGTGGCGAACGGCTGGGTGACGTACCGATCGATCAGTCTGCGGGTGATCGACGGGGCGAGCAGGGCGTCGCCGCGAGCGGCGACACGGATGGCGTGCAGGAAGTCCTCCGGCTGGATGTCCTTGACGAGGAACCCGGCGGCGCCGGCGCGCAGCGCTTGGAAAACGTATTCGTCCAAGCCGTAGTTCGTGAGGATGACGACGTGGAGGCCGGCCAGGGCCGGATCCGCGGCGATGCGCCGGGTCGTCTCGATACCGTCGACGACCGGCATCTGGACATCGACGAGCGCGATGTCCGGTAAGTGCTGCCGGGCCAGCCTCAGGCCCTCGCTCCCGTCCCCGGCCTCGGCCACGACCTCGATGTCGTCTTCCGCGTCGAGGAACGCGCGGAACCCGCTGCGGATGAGTGGCTGGTCGTCGACCAACAGGACACGGATCACGACGTGCGGTCCGGTGTCCGGTCCACGGGGAGTTCGGCGTGGACGGTGAAGCCACCACCGCCGCGCGGTTCCGCGCGGAGGCGACCCCCGAGGGCGGTGACTCTTTCGCGCATCCCGAGCAACCCCACTCCGGACACCCTGCCGGGCACCGGCGCGGTGTCCGGAGTGGCCCTGCCGTCGTCATCGACCCGGATGGCAAGGGCGTCGGGACGGTAGTCGATCCGGACCGACGCCGTCGTGGCGTCCGCGTGACGGGCGATGTTCGTGAGTGACTCCTGGACGATCCGGTAGGCGGTGCGATCCACCGCGGCCGGTATGGCACGCCGGCGTCCCTCGATGGCCAGTGTCGCGTCCAGGCCGGTCGTACGGGCCTGTGCCACCAGCCCCGGCACGTGATCGATCCCATGCGACGGGCTCATGCCGTCGTTGTCGTCGTCAGGGTTCGTGTCGCTGCGCAGTGCTCCCAGGGTGGCGCGCAGTTCCCGAGTCGCCTCACGACCGGCTTCCCGGATCGCCAGCAGCGCCTCCGGCACCTGTTCGCCACGCTTGCGGGCGAGGTGGACCGCCGCTTCGGCCTGCACCTTGATGACCGAGATCTGGTGGGTCAGCGAATCGTGCAGCTCCCGCGCGATGTGCAGCCGCTCCTCGTCGGCACGGCGCCGCGCGGTCTCCTCACGGGTGCGTTCGGCCTCCTCCGCGCGACGCTCGGCCTGCCGCAGCGCCTCACCCGCCGCACCGGCGGCGACCAGCCACGCCAGTTCGAGGGCGCCTCGGGACTGTGCGTACGCCTTGCTCAGGTCGTGCAGGGAGACCAGGGCCGCGAACGGGAGCGCGGCGATCATGAGCACCGAACCCGCCACCGTGACGACCCGGTGTCCCGCCCTCATCGTGGCGTACACGGCGAACAGGTACGCGACGACAGGCACGCCGAAACCGGCGGCCTGGTAGCCGAGTGCGCACAACCCGGTCACGGCCAGCACGACAACCGGAGCCCGACGGCGCGCGGCCAGCGCCAGCCCGCCAGTGATCAGCAACGCGTAGCCCAGCGGGGCGGGACCCGTGGCCGGGGCCTGCTCGGACAGCCCGGTGACCAGCAGCGTCGCCGCCACGCCGACGGCGATCAACCAGTCCCCGACACCGATCGGACCCTTGCGCACACCCCGCACCCTAGCCAGCTTTTCGCGGGGGCGACTCCTCCGCTCGGATGATCAGCCGCTTACCGCGCACGCGGTAGTTCCGTGGCTCCTGCGGTGCTTGCGGCAGCCGAGTACGGCATCCGCGGCAGCGTGAACTGTCCGCGTTCGCGGGACGACGGGCAACGGCCCGGCCGAAAGGATCGGACCAGCCCTCGCAGGTCCCGTCGAGGGAGGAAAAGGAGCACCTCATGTCCGTCCGATTTGTGCTTGCCCCACCGGAGGCCGCGCACGTCCTGGTCCAGTCCGCCGCCCCCGGCCCGTACGGCTTCACCCCCGAGCGAATGTGGGCCTCCGCGGCCGCGCTCCTGGCGCTGGCCGGCGTGGTCATCGGCGTCGTAGCGCTGGTTCGCTCCGCCCGTCGCATCGGCAACGGCGGAAGAAGGGGAGCCGTCGTCGCACTGGCGGCGGGGCTGATCGCCGGGGTCAACGGCGCGCTGACCCTGGCCGTCGCCGACGGTGGTCCCGGCACCGGCAACGGAGTCGTGGGGGCCGCCGGGGCACTGGTGCTGGGGCTGATCGCGATCATCCTCGGCGGGACGGCCCTGGCCCGCGCCCGCCGCGTCACTGCCCGGGAGATGGCGGAGGTGACGCGATGACGACCACCGGGGTGAGGTCGGCACGCGCGACCCGTTCGTTGCTGGCGTGCGGCGTCGTGGCCGGTCCCCTGTACGTGGTGGTGACGCTGGTCCAGGGGCTGACGCGCGACGGCTTCGACCCGAGGGTGCACACCTTCAACGTCATGACCACCGGTGACCTCGGGTGGCTCCAGAGGACAAACGGGCTGCTGACCGGAGTGCTGATGGTGCTCTTCGCGGTCGGGGTGAGCCGGGTACTGCGCACGGGTCGTTTCGCCGCGTGGGGGGCGCGACTGCTCGGGCTGTACGGCGTCGCCATCATGGTCGGCGGCATCTTCCCCTCGGACCCGCAGCCCGGCTTCCCGGCCGGAACGACCCCGGAGATGGTGCGGACCACCTGGCACGGCATCGTGCACCAAGGCGCACGCGGGGGCGGCTATCTCGTCCTCACCATGGCGAGCCTGGTGATCGCGTGGTCGTTCGCCGCCGAAGGGCGCCGGGCCTGGGCCTGGTTCACGGTGGCCGCCGTCCCCGTCCTGGGCGCCGTCATGCTCGCGGCCCACAACCCGCTGGCCCCCGGCGCTGACGTCACCGGCAACCCGATGGTCAGGCTGGTCTTCTTCGCGCCCCTAGGTCTCACCTGGGTCTGGGCCTTCGCCTTCGCCACGCACCTGTTCACGACGAGAAACACGTTGCGTGGAGCCGCTCGTCCCCAGTAGCGTCCAAGATGTAAGACATAATTCTCACATACTGGGATGGTTGGTGGAATGGGGCACGCGGTCGCGGCGGGTACGCAAAGCAAACGGCGCTGGGGCATCCTCGCGCTGGGCCTCGCCGCCCAGACCGCGAGTTGCTCCTTCCTCTACGGCATCCCGTTCCTGGTCTCACGGATGCGGGAGGCAGAGGGACTGACCCTGGCCCAGGCCGGTGCCGTGGTCGCCGCGCCCAGCATCGGGCTGCTGTTCACGCTGATCGCGTGGGGAGCCGTGGCCGATCGCTACGGTGAGCGCCTGGTGATGGCGATCGGGCTGGGCGTCTCCGGGATCCTGCTGCTGGTCACCGGGATCGCGGCGCCACCGTTGCCCGGGCTGTTCGCGCTGTTCCTGCTGGCCGGGGCGAGCACGGCCAGCGTCAACGCCGCGAGCGGCCGCGCCGTGATGGGCTGGTTCGGAGTCCGGGAGCGCGGTATCGCGATGGGCATCCGGCAAACGGCGCAACCCCTGGGGGTGGGCGTCGCCGCGCTCGCGCTGCCCCCACTGGCGCAACGCTGGGGATTCCACGCCGCCTTGCTGTTCCCCGGGGTGTTCGCCCTGGTGGTCGCCGTCCTGGTGGCCTGGCTGGTGCTCGACCCGCCCCGGCCGGGGCGTGCGTCCGGCGCGCCCAAGGCGGCCTCGCCCTACCGGAAACCCGCTCTGTGGCGGTTGCACGGGGCGAGCGCCCTGCTGGTGGTGCCCCAGTTCGCGGTGTCCGCGTTCGCGCCGGTCTACCTGGAATCGAAGCAGCACTGGGATCCGCTGGCCGCGGGCTGGTTCCTCGCCGGGGTGCAGGTCCTGGGCGCGCTCGGCAGGCTGGGTTCGGGCTACTGGTCGGACCGCGTGGGCAGCAGGCTGCGGCCGATGCGGCTGCTCGCGGTGGCCGCCGCCGCGGTGATGCTGCTGGTCGCGGTGGGGGATGCGACCTGGCCGTGGGTCGTCCTGCTGGCGCTGGCCCTGGCGGCGGTGATCACGGTCGCGGACAACGGCCTGGGCTTCACCGCCTCGGCCGAACTGGCCGGGATCTCCTGGGCCGGGCGGGCGATGGGCGCGCAGAACACCGCGCAGAACCTCGCGGCTTCGCTGACCCCGCCGCTGCTGGGCCTGGTCATCGGGGACTCGCGGTACGCGCCGGCGTTCTGCGTGGCGGCGATCTTCCCCGTCCTCGCCGTCGGCCTGACCCCGGTCAAGGCCGAAGAGGCCGCGCGCGAGTAAGCGGTTACCGGACCCGCGCCTCGGTGGTGGCGATGGTGCGGCGAAGGAGATCACGGGCGGTGTCGAGCTCGGCGGCCTGGCGGTCCAGGACGGCGAGCCGCTCGCGCAGGGTGTCCAGGGTGCCAGGGCAGGCGTCGAGCGAGCCGTCCGGATACGCGCAGGGGAGGACCTGGCGGATCACCCGGGTCGGCAGCCCGGCCGCGAGCAGCGCGCGGATCTGCCGGACGCGCGCTTCGGCGTCTTCCTCGTAGTCCCGGTAGCCGTTCTCGCGCCGCCGCGCGGTCAGCAGACCGGTCCGTTCGTAGTGCCGCAGCAGCCGCTCGCTCGTGGCCGTGCGGCGCGCCAGTTCACCGATCAGCATGACTTGACCCTCCCACGGTGTCAGGGATCAACACTCGGACCGACCCAGCGATTCCGGCCCCAGGAGAGACCTTGATCATCGACGCGCACAGTCATGTCCACGACCCGGTGGAGCTCCAGATCGCCGCACTGGACGAAGCCGGTGTCGACAAGGCGGTTCTGTTCGGCACCCGTCCCCATCCCGAGCGTGCGGTGGACCTTGCCTCGCTGCGCCGTGAGATGGACGCGCTGACACGCACCCTCGAAGGTGACGAAGCGGCACCGCGGGAGGCCGCGGTCCGGGAGTGGGAGCGGGCGGCACGTGCCTATCCGGACCGCTTCCTGCCCTTCGCCAAGGTTTCCCTGACCGAGCCCGACGTCGAAGGGCTGCGCGGGATCGGGGAGCTGACCCCGCCGCCGGACCGGGCGGAAACGGTCGAACCGGTGCTACGCGCCGCGGCCGACCGCGGCGGGCTTCCCGTGGTCGTGCACGGCGCCGCGCCCACCACCCGCAAGGACCTGCACACGCTGGCCGCGCTCGCCCGCCGCTACCCGAGGGTGCCGCTCGTGGTGAGCCAGCTCGGTGGCGCGCACTGGATGGACGCCATCGAGCTGGCACGCGACGTGCCCAGCCTGTACCTCGAACTGTCCACCGCGAACATCGTGTTCGCGGTCCGGATCGCCATCGCGGAACTGCCCGAGCGCACCCTTTTCGGCTCCGACGCGCCCTACGGCGACCCGGTGCTCGCCCGCGCCATGGTCGAGCGCGTCACCTCGCCCGGCGAGGTCCGCGATCTGGTGCTCGGCGGCACCATCGTCCGGCTAGTGAACCTCTAGGCGGGCTTCGAAGGACTCGACCAGCTTGCGCCACTCGCTCTGCTCACCGTCGAACGGGGCGCTCGGCGCGAGCCGGTTCGGGTCCGGCCGGAGCACGAACGACACCAGCCAGCCGAGGCTTTCCGAAGTGGACAGTGCGTTGCCGACGCTCTCGTCGCCGGCCCAGTCCGCGGCGTCGGTGAGCAGTTCCACCGCCAGTTCCAGCTGGGTCGGGTCGATCGAATCGGTGCCATCGGCGATGTCCTCGGCGAGACCGGCCAGCACGTAGGTGTTGTCCGCGTCGACCTCGATCTCCAGCTCACCCGCGGTGGCACTGGCCAGCACATCGTCCCAAGTGGACACCTCGGCCAGGTCGGCCTCGGCGAACTCGTTGGCGTCGGCCAGCTTGCGCGCGAGCGCCTTCGGGGAGGTCCAGACGTCGATCCGGCCGTCCCGGCCGAGGAAGACGGGCTCGTCGTCCAGGTAGCACCGGAGCGTGTAGTACTCGCGCTCGTTGGTGATGATCTTGATCGGGTCGATGCCGACCTCGGCCCAGAAGCCGGTCGGGGCCTCGTCCTCCTCGTCGTCGTCCGCGGCGGTGAGCTCCTCGTCCAGCTCCTCGGCCTCGGTGTCGACACCGGCCTCGGACTCGGCGGACTCCTCCAGGAACGCCGCCAGCTCCTCGGCGGTCTGCTCCAGCACCGTCGCGTCGACCTCGGGGACGGTGATCAGCCCGTCGATCGCGTCGAGCACGATGTCCCACTTCTCCGACACCGCTTCGGACAGATCGGTCCACAGCCGCTCGCCCTCGCGCCCGGTGAAGGGCAGGCGGCCCTGTTCGAGCAGCGAGAAACCCTCGGTGGCGTCGAGGACCTCGTGGACCTCGTCGAGCTCGCACACGTCCGCCAGCGAACGCACGATGCCGACGATCTCGGCCAGTTCGCTGATCGTCCACGAGTCCGGGTCCTCGGCGACCAGTTCGGGCACCCCGACGAGGTCGTAGGAGTGGTCGTCGTCGGGGATCAGCTCCGGCACGTTCAGCGCGGGAACCGCCGACCAGGCCGGGTGGTCGATGAGGTCGTGCTGCTCGGCGGTGCGGACGTACGCGGCCAGATGCGCGGCGTCCGGGAAGGCGTACAGATCGTCGCCGTCGCCGAGGAAGGCCTCCCATTCCTCGCCGTCTTCCCGCCAGCGCGGAGCCCAGAGGGTCACCAGGTCCCCCTGCGGCAACCCGAGTTCGATCGGGACGATGTCCTGTGCCATGCCAGCCCTCCGGATTACCACCTGTGTGTGCGAAGCCTACGGGTTTGCGGGCCGGGCCGCGATGGGCCCCACGCCCTGTGCCGCCGGGGATGGCACGATGGAGACATAATGACACTCGCAGATCTCCTACCAGCGCATCCTGATCCCGACACCCTGTTCGAGGCGTTTTCCACCTGGACGGCCGATCGGGGCCTCGAGCTGTACCCGGCTCAGGAAGAGGCGCTGATCGAGGTCGTCTCGGGGGCGAACGTCATCCTGTCCACGCCGACCGGATCGGGGAAGAGCCTGGTCGCGGTCGGTGCGCACTTCACTGCCATGGCGCAGGGCAAGCGCAGTTACTACACCGCGCCGATCAAGGCGCTGGTCTCGGAGAAGTTCTTCGCGCTGATCGACATCTTCGGCGCGGAGAACGTCGGCATGATGACCGGGGACTCCAACGTCAACCCGGACGCGCCGATCATCTGCTGCACGGCGGAAATCCTGGCGAACATCGCGTTGCGGTTCGGTGCGGACGCCCCGGTCGGCCAGGTGGTGGCCGACGAGTTCCACTTCTACTCGGAGCCCGACCGCGGCTGGGCGTGGCAGGTGCCGCTGCTCGAACTGCCGCAGGCACAGTTCGTGCTCATGTCGGCCACGCTGGGCGACGTTTCCTTCTTCGAGAAGGACCTCGCCCGGCGCACGGGGCGGCCCACCGCGGTGGTCACCTCCGCACAGCGGCCGGTGCCGCTCACCTACCGCTACGCGCTCACTCCGCTGCACGAGACCATGTCGGAGCTGCTCCACGGCGGGCAGGCGCCGGTCTACGTGGTGCACTTCTCGCAGGCCGCCGCCGTGGAGCGGGCCCAGGCGCTGATGAGCATCAACGTGACCACCCGCGCGGAGAAGGACGCGATCGCCGAGGCGGTCGGCGACTTCCGGTTCTCGGCGGGGTTCGGCAAGACGCTGTCCCGGCTGGTGCGGCACGGCATCGGCGTGCACCACGCCGGCATGCTGCCCAAGTACCGGCGGCTGGTCGAACAACTGGCGCAGTCGGGCCTGTTGAAGGTGATCTGCGGGACCGACACCCTCGGCGTCGGCATCAACGTGCCGATCAGGACGGTGGTGTTCTCGGCGCTCACGAAGTACGACGGCGTCCGCCAGCGGCACCTGAAGGCCCGCGAATTCCACCAGATCGCCGGGCGCGCGGGCCGTGCCGGGTTCGACACCGACGGGTACGTGGTGGTGCAGGCGCCCGATCACGTGGTGGAGAACGCGAAGGCGCTGGAGAAGGCGGGCGACGATCCGAAGAAGAAGCGCAAGATCGTCCGGAAGAAGGCGCCCGAGGGTTTCGTGAACTGGACGGAGAGCACCTTCGAGCGGTTGATCGCCTCGCCGCCGGAGCCGCTGACCTCCAGCTTCCGGGTGAGCCACTCGATGCTGCTCAACGTGATCTCGCGGCCGGGCAACGCCTTCGAGCACATGCGGCACCTGCTGGAGGACAACCACGAGGACCGGCCCGCCCAGCGCAGGCACATCCTCCGCGCCATCGCGATCTACCGGGCGCTGCTCGCCGCGGGCGTGGTGGAACGGCTCGACGAGCCGGACGAGGAGGGCCGGACCGTCCGGCTCACCGTGGACCTGCAGTTCGACTTCGCGCTGAACCAGCCGCTGTCGCCGTTCGCGCTGGCCGCCATCGACCTGCTCGACCCCGAAGCGCCGGGCTACCCGCTCGACGTGGTGTCCGTCATCGAGTCCACTGTGGACGATCCGCGCCCGGTGCTGTCGCAGCAGCAGTTCAAGGCCAGGGGCGAGGCCGTGGCGGCGATGAAGGCCGAGGGCATGGAGTACGACGAGCGCATGGCGATGCTCGACGAGGTCACCTACCCGAAGCCGATGGAAGAGCTGCTGCACGCGGCGTACGAGACCTACAAGCGCGGCCACCCCTGGGTCGCCGACTACGAGTTGTCACCGAAGTCGGTCGTGCGGGACATGTACGAGCGGGCGATGAACTTCGTCGAGTACGTGAACTTCTACTCGCTGGCGCGCTCGGAGGGACTGGTGCTGCGGTACCTGGCGGACTCCTACGACGCCCTGCGGCACACCGTGCCCGACGAGGCGAAGACGGAACCGTTGCAGGACCTCATCGCCTGGCTGGGTGAGCTGGTGCGGCAGGTCGATTCGAGCCTGCTGGACGAGTGGGAGGCACTGCGGCATCCCGGCGAGGTGGAAGGCCTGCACGCCCCGCAACTGCCGCAGGGACCGCCGCCGGTCACCGCGAACGAACGCGCCTTCCGGGTGCTGGTGCGCAACGAGCTGTTCCGGCGGGTCGAGTTCGCGGCACGCGGTGCCTACGAGGAACTGGGCGAGCTGGACGCGGGTTCGGGCTGGGACGCGGTCGAATGGGAAGCCGCGCTGGAGCCGTACTTCGAGGAACACGACGAGATCGGCATCGGCCCCGACGCGCGGGGCCCGGCGCTGCTCATCATCGAGAAGGAACCGCCGGTGTGGCGGGTGCGGCAGATCTTCGACGACCCCGCGGGCGATCACGACTGGGGGATCAGCGCGGAGGTCGACCTCCCGGCCTCCGACGAAGCAGGCGCCGCCGTCCTCCGCATCACCGCCGTCGACCAGCTCTGAGCACAGCGATCCGGACCGCGAATTCCGCTGTTCCACTGATCCTCAGGTGGGTCCGTGTAGCATCCCGGGTATGAGCGATCTTCGCACGCGCGTCATTGCGTGGTTGGGGCGCAGATACATCGAACGAAAGCAGAAAAAGGGCGTCGATCTGCTTTCCCTGCTGCCCGATTCCACGCTGATGCCGTTGCGCCGGAACGGATTGGATCCGGTGCCCGAACTGGCGGGCAGGCGCGACACCGAACCGGTCGCTTCGCTGCGGCTGCCCTTCGGCCTGCGTGCCTGGCTGGTCACCGGGTATGCCGAGGCCAAGGAGGTGCTGGCGGCGACGGGGAAGTTCAGCAACGACTACACGAACCTGGTCGGCACGGCCGGAATGTCGGCCGAGCAGAACCCGGGTGGACTCGGTTTCGCGGATCCGCCCGATCACACCCGGTTGCGGAAACTGCTCACCCCGGAATTCACGATGCGCCGGCTCGCCAGGCTCACCCCGCGCATTCAGGAAATCGTCGGAGATCAGCTCGACGCGATGGCTGCGAGTGAGGGTCCGGTGGATCTCGTGCAGTCCTTCGCGTTTCCCATCCCGTCGTTGACGATCTGCGAGCTGCTCGGGGTTTCCTACGAGGATCGCGCGGACTTCCAGCGGCTGAGCACCGCGCGGTTCGATCTGTTCGCCGGTGCGGGTGCTTCGTTCGGCGCGATCTCCGAGTCGCTGTCGTACCTGCTCGACATCGTGAAGAAGCAGCGGGAATCGCCGGGGGACGGGCTGCTCGGCATGCTCGTCAAGGAGCACGGCGACGAGATCTCCGACCGGGAGCTGGCAGGTCTGGCCGACGGGGTGCTCACCGGTGGCCTGGAAACCACGGCCAGCATGCTGGCGCTCGGTGCCATCGCGCTGCTGAGCGATCCGTCCACTTTCGACCTCGTGCGCGACGAGGACGAGGCGATCAACGGCTTCGTGGAGGAACTGCTGCGGTACCTCACCGTCGTGCAGGTGGCGTTCCCCCGTTTCGCCAAGGAGGATCTCGACGTCGGTGGCGTGCGGGTCAAGGCGGGCGACGTGGTGTTCGTGTCCCTGAGCGGGGCCAACCGCGATGCCGTGCTCGGGTCCGAAATGGAGGATTTCGATCCGCGCCGTGAGCCCGCGCAGCATCTGGCCTTCGGGTGGGGCGCGCACCGCTGCATCGGTGCGGAACTGGCACGCATGGAGTTGCGCATCGCGTACCCGGCGTTGGTGCGGCGTTTCCCGGAACTGCGCCTCGCCGTCGAGCCGGGAGAGCTGTCCTACCGCGCGACCTCCGTCGTCTACGGCCTCGACACGCTCCCGGTCCACGTCCGCTAGCAGCCGCGGTTTGCCGTGAAGGGTCCCTTCACAGTCGAATCGACTGTGAAGGGACCCTTCACGGCACCGCGTGCACGCGCCGCCGCTCAGTCCTCGACGAGGGAGAGGGCCTGGCTGGGGCAGATGTGCACGGCCTCCCGGACCTTCTCCAGATCGTCCGGCCGCTCGACGAGGACGACGACGGTGCCGTCCTCGTCGCTCTGGTCGAACACGTCGGGGTCGGTGAGCACGCACTGACC
>NZ_VJWX01000165.1 GCF_007713715.1 Amycolatopsis rhizosphaerae | reverse complement strand
CCCCGGAGCCCCGGGGCTCCCGGCCCGCACGGCGGTGCACGACCCGTCCTCCGGGCGAGTCCCACGCTCGCGCGGTGTTGGGCGCCGTGAAGGGTCCCTTCACAGTCAAATCGACTGTGAAGGGACCCTTCACGGCCAACACTCACGCGACTTTGCCGGGACCCTGGTCGATACGACCGTGAGGGGGTCCCTCACGGCCCTCCGCCGCGGTCAGTAGGTCCGGGGGGTCCAGACCTGGCCGTTGGTGACACGGGTGCGGGAGGAGCCGACGATCAGCAGGCACCGCATGTCCACGGTGGACGGATCCAGCTCGCCGAGCGTGGTCACCCGCACGTCCTCCTCCGGGCCGCCGACGTCCCGCGCGACCACCACCGGGGTGCCCGCTTCCCGGTGGCGCAGCAGCACTTCGCGCGCCTTGGCGAGCTGTGTCGTGCGGGTACGGGACGCGGGGTTGTACAGCGCCAGCACCAGATCCGCCGCCCCGGCCGCGTCCAGGCGGCGCTCGACGACCTCCCACGGCTTGAGCCGGTCGGACAGCGACACCACGCAGTAGTCGTGCCCCAGCGGTGCCCCCACGCGGGAGGCGGCCGCCTGTGCCGCGGTCACCCCGGGCAGCACGCGCACGGGCACCGGCTCGTCCAGCAGCGAAGCCTGTTCCAGCACCGCCGAAGCCATCGCGAACACCCCCGGGTCACCGGAGGACACGACGGCGACCTTCGCCCCGCCCCGCGCCAGGCTCAGCGCTTCCCGCGCCCGGTCGGCCTCCACCCGGTTTCCCGAGGCATGCCGCCGCTGCCCCGCCCGCTGCGGCACCTTCGCCAGGTACGGCCCGTATCCGACCAGGTGTTCGGCCTCGGCGAGCGCCTCCGCCGCCTCGGGGGTGAGCCACTGCGGTCCCGCCGGGCCGAGCCCGACGACGACCACCTGCCCGCCGTCCACCGGCTCCCCGCGCGGCGCGGGCCGTTCTTCCGCGAGCCCGGACTTCCTCGCCGTATAGGCCGGGCTGGGCACCACGGCGACGGAGAAGTACGGCACCGTCTCCGGATCGACCTCCGCGAACGGCGCCACCCGCTGGTTCTGCCAGGTCGCGCGCTCGACGTAGTACGCGTCGTCGAGTTTGCCCGCCTCGGCCAGCGCCTCCCGCACCGAATCGAAGGTGCGGCCCAGTTTCAGCACGGCGGCCGCGTCCGTGTCGGCAAGGCGGCGGGCCAGTTCGGGCGCGGGCAGCGTGCCCGGCAGCAGGGTCAGCACCTCGTCCCGCTGCACCAGCGGCCTGCCGAGCACGGCCGACGCCGCGCTCACCGAGGTCACCCCCGGCACCGCCTCGGCCTCGTACCGGTCGGTGAGCCGCTCGTGCATGTACATGTAGGAACCGAAGAAGAACGGATCGCCCTCGCACAGCAGTACGACGTCCCGTCCCGCGTCGAGGTGCTCGGCGAGCCGCTTCGCGCTCACCTCGTAGAACTCGGCGAGCGCACCCTCGTACCCACCGGGATGGTCGGTGGTCTCGGTGGTGACCGGGTAGACCAGCGCCTCCTCGATCTGCCCCTCGCGCAGGTACGGCTCGGCCACCGAACGCGCGATGCTGCGCCCGTGGCGCGCGCTGTGGTAGGCGATCACCTCGGCCTCGCCGATCAGGCGTGCCGCCTTGACCGTCATCAACTCCGGGTCACCGGGACCGAGACCCACTCCCCAGAGCTTGCCCGTGCTCATTCGGCCTCGCTCGCCAGCGCGTTGACCGCGGCGACCGCCATGGCGCTGCCGCCCCGCCTGCCCTGCACCACGAGGTACGGTGCGGGCGCCTGCTTCGCGAGTTCCTCTTTGGACTCCGCGGCGCCGACGAAACCGACCGGGACCCCGATGATCGCGGCGGGCACCCCCGCGCCCGCCCGCAGCATCTCCAGCAGGTGGAACAGCGCGGTGGGCGCGTTGCCGATCGCCACCACGGAACCGGCGAGCCGGTCGCGCCACAGCTCCAGCGCGGCCGCGGAACGGGTGGTGCCCAGCCGTTCGGCCAGCGCGGGCACGCGCTCGTCCGAGAGCGTGCACAGCACCTCGTTCCCGGCGGGCAGCCGGCGGCGCGTGACCCCGCTGGCGATCATCTGGGCGTCGCACAGCACGGGCGCGCCCGCGGCCAGCGCGGCGCGCGCCGACTCCACCACGTCGAGCGAGTAGGCCAGATCGTCGACGAGATCGACCATGCCGCAGGCGTGGATCATGCGGACCGCGACCGGTTCCAGGTCCTCGGGAAGGATCGCGAGATCGGCTTCTTCCCGGATCGTGGCGAACGAGTGGCGGTAGATCTCCGCCCCGTCGCGGATGTAGTCGATCACCGTTGTCCCTTCTGTGCTGTTGCCGCGAAAAAGTCCGCAAGCCCCTCGACCGGCACGAAAGCGCCGTCGATGAGGTAACCGCCGTCGGCGGCGAGCACGTCGGCCGTGCCGCGCGGCTTACCGCACCGGCGCTCGCAGCCCGAGAAGTGCGCCGGGACGGCACTGGTCGTGCGGCGCGCGTCGGCCCGGACGTCGGCCCGTGACTTCGCACAGCCGGGCAGCCCGATGCACGCGCTGACGCCCCGGTCGGTGGACAGGGCGAGCAGGGCCGGACCGGACGCGGGGTCGTACCCGGGCACGACGACACTGCGCCACGGGGTCACCACGACCTCCGGCGCGGCTTCGGCGAGCGTGCGCAACTGCGCCGCGGACAGTTCGCCGAACAGCGGCACCACGCACAGGCCCTGGCCCCCGTCGTCCCGGCTGAAGGGCCCTGCGGGCAGCGCTTTCCCCGCTGGGAACGCTTTCCCACCGCTGAAACCCGGAAGCTCTCGCATGCGCCAGGCCGTACCCCGGATGTCGAGGAACCGCAGGGCTTCCCGCACCAGCGCGTCGACCGCCCCCGTCACCGGCACCCGTTCCCCGGGTTCGCCCGCCCTCAACAGGATCCCGGCGTCGCCGTCCACGGCCTGCCAGCACAGGTCCGGTTCCTCCGCGGCCATGTCCCCCCGGCCGTCGTCGAAGGCGAACAGGAACCGGCCCGGCAGTCCGGCGAGCTCGGGCCGGGCGCACACCGCCGTGTCCAGCTCGCGAACCAGCGGCCGCACGTCGAGCAGTCCGCCCGCCAGCCCGCTCAGCGGCGAGGCGAGGTAGTTGCGGACGCGTTCGTGGGCGGGCGCGGGCAGCAGCCCGGCGGCGGCCAGCCGTCCGGCCAGTTCGCCGGTGTCCGGGGAGAGACCACGGAACTGGACGTTGGCTCGCGAGGTCAGGTGCACCGAGCCGTCACCGAGGTCCTCGGCGCAGGCGGCGAGGACGCCCAGTTGCGCGGCGGAGACGCGGCCGCCGGGCAGGCGCACCCGCGCCAGAAAGCCGTCGGCTGCCTCGTGGGTGGCGAAAACGCCCGGGCAAGCGTCCGGGCGAGCGCGTGCGGGGATGGCCATGGTCCTCACTGTAAAGGGCGACCCCCGGAACAGCTCACAGCAGTCCTTGGCAGAAATGTAGTAGTACTGCTACATTCCATCGCGATCATTCGTTGATTGGGGGAACAGGTATGACAAGCGTGACCGGGCCCGCTTCGGCGGTCGCCCCGGCGGGCTCCGACGATCGCGATCCCGTCCTCGACGTCCGCGATCTGCGCATGCGCTACGGCAGCCAGGACGTGCTCACCGGGCTGAACTTCACCGCGCGCCGGGGCGAAGTCCTCGCCCTGCTCGGCCCGAACGGGGCGGGCAAGACCACCACGATCGAGATCCTCGAAGGCTTCCGCCTGCGCTCGTCGGGCCAGGTCAGCGTGCTGGGGGTGGATCCGGCGCG
Organism: Amycolatopsis rhizosphaerae; assembly: GCF_007713715.1. GTDB lineage: Bacteria > Actinomycetota > Actinomycetes > Mycobacteriales > Pseudonocardiaceae > Amycolatopsis_E > Amycolatopsis_E rhizosphaerae. Next base: position 9,795 of record NZ_VJWX01000165.1, on the reverse strand, counting down.
CGGCGACGAGTCCTGGCGGGCACGACTGGGCGTGGTGCTGCAGTCGTGGCGCGACCACTCGAAGTGGCGGATCCGCGAGCTGCTCGCCCACCTCGGCTCGTTCTACGCCCGGTACTCCACCGAGCGGATCGCCCGGCCCTGGCCGGTGGACGAGCTGATCGCCGCCGTGGGGCTGACCGAACACGCGCACAAGCGCGTCGCCCGGCTTTCCGGCGGGCAGCGGCGGCGGCTCGACGTCGCCATCGGCATCGTCGGCCGCCCCGAACTGCTGTTCCTCGACGAACCCACGGTCGGCTTCGACCCCGAGGCCCGCCGCGAGTTCCACGATCTCGTGCACCGGCTCTCCGACGACGAGAACACCACCATCCTGCTCACCACCCACGACCTGGACGAGGCCGAGAAACTGGCCGACCGCATCCTCATCCTGGCCGGCGGGTCGATCATCGCCGACGGCTCGGCCGATGAGCTGTCCCGGCGCATGGCCACCGAGACCGAGGTGAAGTGGACCCGCGACGGCACGCGGTACGTGCACTCCACCCGTGAGGCGACGAAGTTCGTGCACGGCCTGTTCCGGCAGTACGGCGAGGCCGTCGAAGACCTCGAAGTGCGGCGAGGGACCTTGGAGGACACCTACATGGCACTGGTACGCGAACACGAGAACGGAAGGGGCGCGTGATGACAGACTCGAGCAGGGCGTTCCGCACCGGCCTTCCCGCCCCCTTCGACGCCGTGCGGTCCGGGCTGGCGCGCGGCCGCATCGAGCTGCGGCACACCTTCACCAACACCCAGGACCTGTGGTCCTACCTGTTCCCGGCGGTCGCACTGACGATGGTGATGATCTTCATGCGCGGTTCGACCGTGCCCGGGATGAACTTCTCGCTCAGCTCGCTGACCCTCCCCAGCGTGCTGGGGATGAACATCGGGTTCGGCGGGCTGGTCAACCTGGCCCAGCAACTGGCCGTCGAGCGCGAAGACGGCACGCTGCTGCGCGCCAAGGCCATCCCGAACGGCATGACCGGCTATCTGGTCGGCAAGATCGTGCAGGTCTCCGGCATGCTGCTGATCGGCTGCGCGCTGGTGCTCCTCCCGGGAATGTTCCTGTTCGGCGGGTTGGACGTGAGTCCGGGTTCGCTGCTGTCGCTGGTCGGGGTGCTGGCGCTCGGACTGGTCGCGACCATGCCGCTGGGCGCGGTCATCGGGTCACTGGTGTCCAGTCCGCGCTCGATGGGCGTGGTGATGCTGCCGATGATGGGGCTCATCGCGATCTCCGGCATCTTCTACCCGATCACCGCCCTGCCGTCGTGGCTGGCCTCGATCGGCCAGCTGTTCCCGGTCTACTGGCTCGGCCTCGGTACCCGTTCGGCGCTGCTGCCGGACGCGATGGCGGCGGTCGAAATCGGGCACGGCTGGCGGCACCTGGAGATGGTGGGGGTGCTCGGGTTGTGGGCGGTGATCGGCCTCGCGGTGGCGCCGGTCGTGTTGCGTAGGATGGCGCGTCGCGAGTCCGGCTCGAGTGTGGCCGCTCGCCGGGAGAGGGCTTTGCGGCGGATGCCAGGATGAGCGAGACGATCTACAACCGCATCGCCATGTTGCGCGCGGAGCGGGGGATTTCGCGGCGGCAGCTCGCCGAGGCACTGGGCGTGCACTACCAGACGATCGGGTACCTGGAGCGCGGCGAGTACAGCCCGAGCCTCCACCTTGCGCTGAGGATCGCCCAGTACTTCGACGTCAGCGTCGAGGTGATCTTCTCCACCGGCCCGTTCCCGCGGCTGGGCGAACGCCCGGCCTGAGTTCCACGCTCCCCGCCGCGAGCGTGGAACTCAGCGGACGGAGCGTGGGACTCACGCGCACGAGCGTGGGACTCGCCGTGCCGGGCGCAGGTCACCTTGACGCGGACGCGCCCGGCCCCGGAGAGTGTGGGGCGAGAAAGAGGAGGGCCCGTGATCCTGCTGCTGTCCACTTCGGACACCGACCTGCTGAGCGCCCGCGCGGGCGGGGCCGGCTACCGGCTGGCCAACCCCGCCCGGCTCGACCTCGCCGAGCTGCCCGCGCTGCTCGACGGCGCCGAGATCGTCGTGGTGCGGATCCTCGGCTCGGCCCGGACCTGGCAGGAGGGCCTGGACGTGGTCCGGGCCACCGGCGCGCACGTCGTGGTGCTCGGCGGCGAGCAGAGCCCGGACGCCGAGCTGATGGAGCTGTCCACCGTGCCCGCGGGCATCGCCACCGAGGCCCACGCCTACCTCGCGCAGGGCGGTCCGGCGAACCTCGTCCAGTTGCACCGCTTCCTCTCCGACACGCTGCTGCTCACCGGCCACGGCTTCGAGCCCCCGGCGCCGCAACCCTCCTGGGGGGTGCTCGAGCGGGAATCGCGGCCGGGAGACGGCCCGGTGGTGGCGATCCTGTACTACCGCGCGCATCACCTCTCCGGCAACACGGCGTTCGTCGACGCCCTCGCCACCGCCGTCGAGGACGCGGGAGGCCGCGCCCTGCCCCTCTACTGCGCTTCACTGCGTTCCCGCGAGCCGGAACTGATGGCTGAGCTGCGCAAGGCGGACGCCCTGCTGGTCACCGTGCTCGCGGCCGGGGGCACCCGTCCCGCCGAAGCCGGGGCGGGCGGTGACGACGAGGCCTGGGACGTGGCCGAACTCGCCGCGCTCGACGTGCCGATCCTGCAGGCGCTCTGCCTGACCAGCGACCGGGAGACCTGGGACGCCAACGACGACGGACTGTCCCCTTTGGATGCCGGGAACCAGATGGCGGTGCCGGAGTTCGACGGCAGACTCATCACCGTTCCGTTCTCCTTCAAGGAGATCGACGCCGACGGGCTGCCGCACTACGTCCCCGATCCGGAGCGGGCCGCCCGGGTCGCCGGAATCGCGCTCGCACACGCCCGGCTCCGGCACACGCCGCCCGCCGAGCGCAGGATCGCGCTGATGCTCTCCGCTTACCCCACCAAGCACTCCCGGGTCGGCAACGCGGTCGGGCTGGACACCCCGGCGTCCGCGGTGCGGCTGCTGCGCCGGATGGCCGAGCAGGGGTACGACCTGGGCCCGGAGCCGTTCCCCGGCGTCGAATCGGGCGACGGTGACGAGCTGATCCACGCGTTGATCGCGGCGGGCGGGCAGGACCCGGAGTGGCTGACGGAGGAGCAGCTGGCGGGCAACCCGATCCGCGTTCCGGCCGCCCGGTACCGCGCGTGGTTCGCGGAGCTGCCGGAGGATCTGCGGGAGGAGGTGGAACGGCACTGGGGCCCGCCGCCCGGCGAGCTCTACGTCGACCGGTCGTCCAATCCGGACGGTGACATCGTGCTCGCCTCCCTGCGGGCGGGCAACCTGGTGCTGATGATCCAGCCGCCCCGCGGGTTCGGTGAGAACCCGGTGGCCATCTACCACAACCCGGACCTCCCGCCGAGCCACCACTACCTCGCCGCGTACCGCTGGCTGGAGCGGGAGTTCGGCGCGCACGCGGTGGTCCACCTGGGCAAACACGGCTCGCTGGAGTGGCTGCCCGGCAAGACGGCCGGGCTGTCCGCCTCGTGCGCCCCGGACGCGGTGCTGGGCAACCTGCCGTTGATCTACCCGTTCCTCATCAACGATCCCGGCGAGGGCGCGCAGGCCAAGCGCCGGGCGCACGCGACCATTGTGGACCACCTGATCCCGCCGATGGCCCGCGCCGAGAGCTACGGCGATCTCGCCCGGCTGGAGCAGTTGCTCGACGAGCACGCGAACATCGCCGCGATGGACCCGGCCAAACTGCCCGCGGTCCGCGCGCAGATCTGGACGCTGATCCAGGCCGCGAAGCTCGACCACGACCTCGGCGTGAGCGAACGTCCGCACGACGCGGAGTTCGACGACTTCCTGCTGCACATCGACGGCTGGCTGTGCGAGGTCAAGGACGCTCAGATCCGCGACGGCCTGCACGTGCTCGGCGAGGCACCCACCGGTGAGGCCAGGGTGAACCTGGTGCTGGCCATGCTGCGCGCCCAGCAGATGTGGGGCGGTCAGGCCGGGGCGGTACCGGGCCTGCGTTCGGCGCTGGGACTCAAGGAGGGCGCCGAACTGTCCGAAGTGGACGCGGTCGAGCGCACGGCGCGCTCACTGGTGCTCGCGATGGAGGAACGGGACTGGGCTCCGGGCGCGGTTTCCGCCGTATGCGCCGAACTTCTCGGAGCCGAGGAGCCCGGGGTCGCCCGGGTGCTGTCCTTCGCCGCGACGGAGATCGTGCCCCGGCTGGCGGGCACCGGCGCGGAACTGGACGTCGTGCTGCACGCCCTCGACGGCGGCTACGTCCCCGCCGGGCCGAGCGGCTCGCCCCTGCGCGGCCTGGTGAACGTGCTGCCCACCGGCCGCAACTTCTACACCGTCGACCCCAAGGCGATCCCCAGCAGGCTCGCCTGGGAAACCGGTCAGGCACTGGCGGATTCGCTGCTCCGCCGGTACCGCGAGGACACCGGGGACTGGCCGCGCTCCGTCGGGCTTTCGGTGTGGGGCACCTCCGCGATGCGCACCTCCGGCGACGACGCCGCGGAGGTGCTGGCGCTGCTGGGCGTGCAACCGCTCTGGGACGAGGCTTCGCGGCGCGTGACGGGGCTGGAACCCATCCCGCTCGCCGAACTCGGCCGCCCCCGCATCGACGTGACCGTGCGCATCAGCGGTTTCTTCCGTGACGCCTTCCCGCACGTGATCGACCTGCTCGACGACGCCGTGCGCCTGGTCGCCGCCCTCGACGAGCCCGAGTCGGAGAACTACGTCCGCGCCCACGCGCGGGCGGATCTGCGCGAGCACGGTGACGAGCGCCGTGCCACCACCCGGATCTTCGGTTCGAAGCCCGGCGCCTACGGGGCGGGGCTGCTGCCGCTGATGGATTCCGGCAACTGGCGCGACGACGCCGACCTCGCCGAGGTGTACGCCACCTGGGGCGGGTACGCCTACGGCCGCGGGCTCGACGGTAAGCCCGCACGCGAGGACATGGAAAGCTCGTACCGCCGGATCGTGGTGGCGGCGAAGAACACCGACACGCGCGAACACGACATCGCCGACTCCGACGACTACTTCCAGTATCACGGCGGCATGATCGCGTTCACCCGCGCGCTGACCGGTAAGGCGCCCGCGTCCTACGTCGGCGACTCCACCAGTCCCGACGCCGTGCGCACGCGCAGTCTCGCCGAGGAGACCGCCCGGGTCTTCCGCGCCCGGGTGATCAACCCGCGCTGGCTCGCGGCGATGCGCAGGCACGGCTACAAGGGCGCCTTCGAACTCGCCGCCACCGTGGACTACCTGTTCGGCTTCGACGCCACGGCCGGGGTGGTGGACGACTGGATGTACGAGAAGCTGTCGGAGTCCTATGTGCTCGATCAGCAGAACCAGGAGTTCCTGTCCCAGGCCAATCCCTGGGCCCTGCGCGGCATCGTCGAGCGCCTGACCGAGGCCGCGGACCGCGGCCTGTGGGCCGAACCGGACCCCGACCTGCTGGCCCGGCTGCGCGAGGTCTACCTCCGCACCGAAGGCGACCTGGAAGGCGACTGACCGGCACCGAACGGGGCTGCGGGTTTGCTGTGAGGGGTCCCCTCACGGTCGTGATTGACGGGCGGCCGGGTCCTGGTGGCGAAAGACATCAGGACCCGGCCACACCGGCTCAACCCGCGAGCAAGCGCAGAAGCCGCGCAGTCTCCGACGCCACCGCAGTCCGGCCCAATCGGACATACTTCCTCGGGTCGACCGCGTCTGGCTGTTCCGCCAGGAACTGCCGTACCGAGCGCGTGAACAGACCATTGAGATGCGTTGAGATATTCACCTTCGCCATCCCGCTGACCACAGCGCCGCGCAGTTCTTCGTCCGACAACCCTGACGAACCGTGCAATACCAACGGGACCGGTACGGTATCTCGCAAGCGCGCCACGAGCGAACGGTCCACCCGGGCAGTGCGTTCCACCATGGCGTGGGACGTGCCCACCGCCACGGCTAGCGCATCGACGCCGGTTGCTGCGACGAAATCCGCGGCTTCGGCGGGGTCGGTGCGGGCACCGGGAGCGTGCACTCCGTCCTTGCCGCCGACCTCGCCCAGTTCCGCCTCCACGGCCACGCCCGCGTCGTGGCACAGGTCGGCGATTTCACGGGTCGCGCGGAGGTTTTCCGCATAGGGCAGACGCGATCCGTCGTACATCACGCTGTCGACGCCCAGTGCGATGCCCTCGCGGATCAGCTCGGGGTCTTCGATGTGGTCCAGGTGCACCAGCACGTCAACGGACGCGCGGCGAGCGATTTCCAAGGACGCCGCGGTGAGCGGGGCGAGGCCGCCGTGGTAGCGGACGCAGTTCTCGCTGATCTGCAGCACCACCGGCAATCCGGCCTGTTCCGCGCCTTCGGCGATGGCCTCGGCGTGTTCCAGCATGATCACGTTGAACGCGCCCACGGCGGAACCGCGCTCGCGGGCGGCGGCCAGCAGCCGGGGCAGGTCGGGGCGGGTGATCATGCGGTGGCTCCGTTCAGGAATCGTTGATACGCAGGAATATCGACCTCGCCGGCGACTGGGCGGAGGACGGCTGCGGCACCCAGTGCTGCGGCAGTGCGCAGGGCTTCGAGCAGGGGGCGGCCTGTGGCGAGGGCGGCGGCCAGTCCAGCGGTCGCGGCGTCGCCGGCACCGGTTGGGTTGCCGTGCACGCCAGGCACGGCGGGGACTGTCAGGACACCGCAAGGGGTATAGGCGGCGATGCCGTCGGCTCCGCGCGAGACGACCACCAGTTGGGCACCGAGGCGGAGAAGTGTTGCGACACCGCTGGTTTCGTCGGCGGCAGAAGTCGCGGCGAGCAGTTCGGCGTGGTTCGGCTTCACGACGGCACCGGCCCGGGCGGCGGCCAGCAGCGCCGGACCGGAGGCGTCGACCAGCGTTCGTACGCCGGCGTGGTGGGCGATGCGGACCCAGTCGGCGACCAGGTCCGGGGCTGCACCGCGGGGCAGGGAGCCGGAAACCACCAGCAACTTGGCACCGGCGAGGCCTTCGGCGAGCCGCCTGGCGAACGCGGCCCATTCCGCTTCGGACAGTTCCGGGCCGGGTTCCGCGTAGACGGTCGGGTGGCCGTCGCCGGTCACCGTTACGGTGGTGCGGTTTTCGCCGGAAATGGGGACGGCGTCGAACGGCACGTCCAGTGCGCCGCCGAGCCACCGGCCCGCGTCGCCGCCCAGCGGGAGCACGGCGCGGGCCGGGACCTCCAGCGCGGCGAGCACGCGAGTGACGTTCACGCCCTTGCCGCCTGGTCGTCGCTGCACCTCCAGCACCCGGTTCGTGTCGCCGGGCAGGTGGGTTCCGATCCGGTAGGTGACGTCGACGGCCGGGTTCGGCGTCAAAGTGACAATCATCGAAAGAGGCGGGGGATCAGACGAGGATGACCGAACGCGTCAGCGAACGCGGGCGGTCCGGGTTCAGGCCTCGGCGGTGGGCCAGCGCGACGGCGAATCGTTGCGCGACCACGAGTGCGGCGAGCGGATCCAGGTCGTGGTGCACGAATCGCGCGCTGGTACGGGCTACGTCCTCGGCCAGCCCGGCGGGTGCCTCGCCCAGCGACCAGACGAGACGGCCTGGCTGCGCGATCGCGATCGGGCCGTGCCGGTAGTCCATGGCCGGGTAGGACTCGGCCCAGAACTGCGCGGCTTCGCGGGTTTTCAGCGCGGCCTCGCACGCAAGGCCGACGGCAGGGCCGCGGCCGACGAAGGTGACCTGCTCGGCGTCGAGCAGGTCGTCGATGGGTTCGGTCAGCGCCCGCGCGCAGGCCGAGGCGAGCGGGACGATCTCGTCGCCGAGGCCGGCGCGCAGCAGTGCGAGCGCGGTGGTGGCGAACCGCGTCTGCACAACGGATTGTTCGTCGGCAAAGGACAGTTCGACCACCTCGTCCGCGCGGGTGGCGGCCGGGCTGTCGCTGACCGCGGTGATCAGCACGGTGCGCTGATCGGGCACGGCGGTGAGCAGGTCGACGATCTCCGTCGTGGTGCCGGAGCGGGAGATCGCCACGACGCGGTCGTACTCGCGGGACGCCGGGTATTCGGAACCCGCGAAGGCGTCGGTGACCCCTTGCCCGCGTTGTTCGCGGGCGACGGCGTAGCTCATCGCGATGAACCAGCTGGTTCCGCAGCCGACTACCGCGACTCGCTCGCCGGGCTGCGGCAAAACGCCGGCGACGGACGGGGCGAGGGCGGCTGCCGCGCGCCACATCTCGGGCTGGGACGCCAGTTCGGCGGCCACGAAGGAGCCGGGAGCATCCGGAAGGGAGGACACGGGATGGAGACCTTTCGTTCCAGGACGGGGGACGTGATCGCAGCCGTCACCCTACTTGAGTGTTTTTGACGGGTCTACGCTTTAAAGAGCAAATTCGATCATTCAGCCGAACGGGCCGCTCTCCTAGGATGAGGGTCGCCCCCCTCCGACCAGGAACGAAAGAGCCCACATGACGCCCCAGCAACGCCTGAACGCCCTGCTCGAATTGGTGAGCGAACGGGGCAACGTCACGATCGCGGAGATCGGTGACGCGCTCGGCATCTCCGCCGCGACCGCGCGGCGGGACCTTTCGATCCTCGCCGACCAGCGACTGATCACCCGCACGCACGGTGGGGCCGCAGCGCTGGGCACCGGCTACGAGCTGCCGCTGCAGTACAAGATCGCCCGGCAGGCCGAGGCGAAAACCGCGATCGCCCGCCGCGCCGCGGACCTGGTCCGGCCAGGCGAAACCGTCGGCATCAACGGCGGCACCACGACCACCGAGGTCGCTCGCGCGCTGGGCAAGAGCGAGCGGTTCATCCGTGCCGACGGCGAAACCGGACTGACCGTCGTCACCAACGCGCTCAACATCGCCTACGAGCTGTCGGTGCGCGCACAGATCAAGATCGTCGTGACCGGCGGCGTCGCCCGGCGGCAGTCCTACGAACTGGTCGGCTCGCTCGTGTCGGAGGCGCTCTCGTCGTTCGCGCTGGACACGGTGATCCTCGGCGTCGACGGCCTCAGCGCCCAATACGGCGCGACCACGCTGCACGAGGGAGAAGCCGAGGTCAGCCGGCATTTCAGCCAGGTCGCGCGGCGCGTGATCGTGGTGGCGGACGCGACGAAACTGATGAAGGCCACGTTCGCCCGCATCTGCCGGCTCGACGCGATCGACGTGCTGGTCACCGACGCCAAGGTGCCCGCGTCGTTCGCCGCCGACCTGGCCGCCGCCTCGGTGGAGCTGATTATCGCCGGTTGAGCGAACCCGCCATATCTTGCGCATTTCTGATTGATTTGCGATCATGCAGATCAATCTCACGCAGAGATGAGGTGGCGATGTGGCGAACCCCGGAATGCTGCGGGTCGGCGTGGTCGGTGTCGGCCTGCGGGCCGAGATCGCGCGGTACGTGGCGGAAACCGGGGTCGCGGCAGAGACCTCTCGATGGTCCGCATGAGACCCGACAACGGCGTGCTCGCCAGCTGTGCACAGTGCCATTTCGTGCCCGACTACTGGCGCAACTACACCGTGATCGGCACCGAGGGCCGTGCCGAGAACTTCGGCGACACCGGCGACGGCGTGGTGAAAGTGTGGAATCGCCGCCGGGACTGGTCGTTCGAGGGCGACCGCGAGTACCCGATCGACGGCGTCGCATCAGGACACGCCGACGCGGATCTCCTTACCATGAAGAGTTTCTGCGGTACGTCGCGCACGGCGAAGCGCCGGCGTTGTCGCCGATCGCCGCCCGCGAGGCCGTGGCGGCGGGCGCGCTCGCCACGCAATCCCTGCGCTCCGGCTCCGCCCCGATCGATGTTCCGCCGCTGCCCGAC
>NZ_VJWX01000164.1 GCF_007713715.1 Amycolatopsis rhizosphaerae | reverse complement strand
GCCGCCGGTGGCGGGGCGGCGCAGGTCGGCGGGACGGAGCGTCTCATGTGGACGGGAGGGGCCGGACAGGGTCCGCTCCACCGTGCCGAGGTCCAGCTCGATCAGGTCGTCGTAGTCCGGTTCGGTGGCGGACAACATCCCTTGTGCGGTGAGGTAGTCGCGGATCGGGCCGGCCGGGCGGCCGGTGCGGGCCAGGTAGTCGAGCGTGCGGGTGTCGGCGGGGAAGTAGGCCATGGTCGCGCCGTACTCGGGGGCCATGTTCGCGATCGTGGCGCGGTCGGGAACCGCCAACGTGGCCAGACCGGGCCCGTGGAACTCCACGATCCGCTGCACGACCCCGTGGGCCCGCAGCAGTGCGGCGAGGGTCAGCGCCACGTCGGTCGCCAGTACCCCCGGCCGGGTGGATCCGGTCAGCCGGACGCCGACCACCTCGGGCACGCGCAGGAGGATCGGCTCGCCGAGCGCGGCGGCGGTCGCCTCGATCCCGCCGACCCCCCAGCCCGCCACGGACAGCGCGTTGATCATGGTGGTGTGGCTGTCGGTGCCGACCACGGAGTCGAACCGGGCGAGCGGGCCGCCGGTGACCACGTCGGCGAGCACCTCGAGGTTGAGCTGGTGGCAGATGCCGATGCCGGGCGGCACGACGCGCAGGCCGCCGAACCGGGTCTGCGCCCAGCGCAGGAACCGGTAGCGGCCGGCGTGGCGGTCGTACTCGCGGTCGAGGTTGTGCCCGGCCGCCCCGGCCGAACCGGCCAGGTCGAGTTCCAGCGCGTGGTCGACGACCAGGTCCATCCGGCGCTTCGGCGCGACGGAGGTGGGGTCGAGTCCGAGTTCGGCGGCCCGTTCGGCCAGTGTGACCAGATCGGCCAGCACCGGGATGCCGGAGGCGTCCTGCAACAGGATGCGTTCGGGGTAAAAGGGAATCGAGGCGGTGGTGTCCCGTTCGGCCAGCGCTCGCACGTGGTCGCTGGTGACGGTGCGACCGTTTTCGTGGCGCAGCAGGTTTTCCACCAGGACGCGGCTGGCGTGGGGCAGGCGGCTCAGCGGACCCGCTCCCGCCGCTTCGGCGGCGGGCAGGCTGAGGAAGCGGGTGCCGTCGGGCAGCGAGCGTGTCGCCCGGAACGAGTCGGGCATCATGACCGCGGCACCCGGCGTTCGGCCGCGCCGACGTAGGTGGGCAGCAGCGGCGGTGGGAGCGGGCCCTTGATCCGGCGTCCCGACCGGGTTTCCTCCCAGGCGTGGGCGAGGATCCCCACCGAGCGCGACAGGATGAACAACCCGCGCGCCAGTTCCGCCGGGAATCCGAGTTCGCCGTAGACGACGGCGGTCGCGCCGTCGATGTTCATCGGCACCGGTCTGCTCCTTCCGGCTGCCAGCTGCCGTTCGAGTTCCTGGGCGATGCGCAGGTGACGCCCCTCCACGACCCCGGCCGCCACCTGCTCGGCCACCGCCTCCAGCAAGGGATCACGCCGCGGATCGCGCGGGTGGAACCGATGTCCGAAGCCGGGTACGTGCTGTCGTCGTGCCCGAGACTCCGCCAGCGCCTTCGCGACCGCGGTCTCCACACCCTCCTTTTCGGACACTTCACGGAGCCGTTCGAGCAGCGCCAGGCATTGCTGCCCGGCACCGCCGTGCACGTCGCCGAGCAGCCCGACACCGGTGGACATCGCGCCGTGCAGCCCGACGCCGCAGGTGGCCGCCATGCGGGCGGCGGCGATCGACGGCGCCTGCGGCCCGTGGTCGACGGCGGCGACGAGGGCCTTCTCCAGCAGGGCGGCCTGTGCCTTGCCCGGCAGTTCACCACGCACCATCAGCCAGATCGTCTCCGCGAAACCCGCGTTCGGAATCAGCTCCTCCACGGGATAGCCGCGCAACCGGATGATCCCGGGCTCGATGTCGGACACGGCGGTGGACCACCAGTCGGTGACGTCGCGGACCGAAGTCGCGCGGATCGCCTCTTCACGAGCGGAGGTCATACCGCCTTCTCCTCACGCAGCCGCGCGATCTCGGCCTCCCCGAATCCCAGTTCTCTCAAGATCGCTTCGGTGTGCTCCCCCAGCTTCGGTGGCCGCAGGTCCGCACCCACCCGGGCACCGTCGACCCGCGTGGGTGCGCCGAGCACCCTTACCTGACCACCGGCGGAGGCGGGCGAGGCGACGGCGGTGACGAGTTCACGGTGCGCGACCTGGGGAGAGGCCAGCGCCTCGGACACCGAAATCACCGGCGCGGCGGGCACTCCCGTGCCGAGAAGGATCTCGTCCCATTCCGCCGCGGTCTTCTCCTTGAGCGAGGTTTCCAGTTCCGCCCGCAGGATGTCCCGGTTGCGCTTGCGGTCCTCACGAACGGCGAACCGGGGATCGCTGATCAGTTCTTCGCGGCCGAGCACCCGGCAGAGGGTCTCGTACTGTTCCTGCTTGTTCGCCGCGATGTTCAGCGCCCCCTCGGCCGTCTCGAACGTGCCGGACGGCGCCGAGGTGATGTTCTCGTTGGCCATCGGCGCCGGTTCCCGCCCGGCGATCAGGTGGTCCGAGACCACCCAGCCCATGGCGGTGAGCGCGGCGTCGAGCATCGAGGTGTCGAGGAAGGCGCCTCGGCCGGTGCGCCGCTGGCGAAGCAGCGCCGAGGAGATCGCGAACGCCGCGGCCAGCCCGCCGAAGCTGTCGCACACCGGGAAGCCGACGCGCAGCGGGGCGGTCTCCTTCGTCCCGGTGACGCTCATGATGCCGGACAAACCCTGGATCACCTGGTCATAAGCGGGCCTGCTGCGCATCGGCCCCGTCGAACCGAATCCCGAGACGGCGCAGTAGACCAGCCGCGGGTTGATCTCCCGCAGGCGGTCCCAGCCGAACCCGAGGCGTTCCAGGACACCGGGCCGGAAGTTCTCCAGCAGCACATCCGCCTCCGCCACGAGCTTGGCGAAGACCGTCTTGCCGCCGGTGCTCTTGAGATCCACCGTGATGGACCGCTTCCCGGAGTTCTGGGCCAGAAAGGACACTCCGAGGCCCTCGCCGGCCAGCTTCGGGTCGGCGCCGAGCTGACGGGCCAGGTCCCCGCCGCCCGGGGTCTCCACCTTGATCACGTCGGCCCCCATCAACGCGAGCTGGTACCCGGCGAACGGCCCGGCCAGCACGTTGGTGAGGTCGACGACGCGAACGCCTTCGAGCAGATCGGCGGTCACAGGAACACCTCCACCGGGCCGAGACCGGCTTCGCTGATCTCGCGGGCCGCCGCGGTGACGGCGTCGACGTAGCGGCCGACGCGGTCGGCGGTGAACCGTGAAGTCGGTCCGCTGGCGGACAGCGCGGCGATCACCCGGCCGTCCTTGCCGAAGATCGGCGCGGCCACAGCGGAAGCGCCGAGCTCGCGATCGCCGTGGGTCACCGCGTACCCCGCCTCGCGGATGCCGGCGACCTCGCGCCGCAACGACTCCAGGTCGAGGTCGGAACGGCGGGCGGCGAGGTCGCGCAGCACCTCGTCCGGCGCGCCACCGAGCAGGATCTTGCCGGCGGCACCGCTGGCCAGCTGGTAGGGCACCCCCACCTCGACCACGCTGCGGACCGTCGCGGTGCCCTCGACCTGGGCGACCGAGACCCGGTCGAGAACCCGCCGGATGTAGACGTTGACCGTCTCGCCGAAGGCGTCCACCAGGCCCGACATGACCCGCCGGGCCTCGGGACCGACCTCCCACAACGTCTCCGCGAGCTTGACCCAGCGCAGGAAGCCCGGCCCGGGGCCGTAGGACGAGTCGCCGCGGTCGACGATCAGTCCGAGCGACTCCAGCGTCGCGAGCAGCCGCACGACCGTGGTCTTCGGCAACCCGGTCAGCGTGACGATGTCACGGAGCTGCCGGAGGGGATGCGCCGCGTCGAACAGTTCCAGGACCTCGACGGCGCGCGCGATGCTGCGCACGCCCCCGTCGGCCCGGGTGGAACCGGTGTCAGTCTCAACCATGTCCCCCACCGTAGACCATTCTGCGGTTTTTCAAAACCACATTGTGGGTTGACATGGATGTGGTCTCGGTGTTCTTCTGTTGCTCGCGGTGCTTGGACTGCCCAGTGGAACTCCAGAACCGCTCAATGGTGCGCTGGGACGAGAAAGGGAGTTTCGTGAGTCGACAACAGGCGGATCTGGTCGTGGTCGGCTGTGGTGCCGGCGGACTCGCCACGGCGGTGCGGTTCCTGGAACTCCGGCCGACGGGCCGGGTGGTGGTACTCGAACGGACGTCGAAGGCCCGGCGCGGCGGCAACACGGCGTGGACCGGATCGTTCTTCCGGCTCGAAGCGGACGGCGCCCCGGCGGCCGACTTCTCCTCGCGCATGCTCGAACTGAGCGAGGGCAGGACCGACCCCGCCATCATCGGCAGGCTGGCCGAGCTGGCCCAGCCGACCATGAACTGGCTCAACCGGAACGGGGTCGCCACGCAATCGGACCTCACCTACTTCCTGACCTCGAAGGGCCCGCGCCTGATGCCCGTCGGCGGCGGCGCGGCGATCGTGGAAACCCTCGCCGCACGGGTCGAAGCCCTCGGCGGCACCATCCGGTACGAGACGACCGCACAGGACCTCGTCCAGGACGAGACCGGCGCCGTGACCGGTGTCGTCACGGCCGACGGGACGAGTTGGCAGGCACCGACGGTGGTTCTCGCCTGCGGCGGTTTCGAAGGCAGCGCGACCCTGCTCGACCGCCATCTCGGCGAGCGCGGCCACGAGCTTTCGCCGATAGCGCCCGGCGGGCGCGCCAACCAGGGCGAAGGCATCGAGATGGGCATCCGGGCCGGCGCGGCGACCGACGGCCAGTTCGAACGCTTCCACGGCGAGCCCGTCGACCCGCGGACCCGGTCGCCGGAAGCCCTGGTCATGGTCTACCCGTACGGGATCCTGGTCGACCACCGGGCCCAGCGGTTCCTCGACGAGGGCGCCGACACCCCGGACAACACCTTCGAGTCGGTGGCCTACCGGATCTGGCGCGACGCCGACCAGTTCGCGTACGTGATCGCGGACCAGAAGCTGGTGCGCCAGGACATCGCCCGCGCCGTGCTGACCGACCGCGAGCCCGAATCCGCGGACACGCTCGAAGCGCTGGCGGAGCGTCTCGACCTCGATCCCGCCGCGCTCGTCGCGACGGTGGAAAAGTACAACGCCGCCGCCCGGCCGGGCCCGCTCGAGGTGGACCGGCTCGACGGGGTCGGGACCAGCGGTCTCGAACCGCCGAAGTCCAACTGGGCGCGCCCCATCGACGAGCCGCCGTACGTGGCGTGGCCCGTCACGTGCGCGATCACCTTCACCTTCGGCGGTCTCAAGACCGACGAACACGCACACGTCCTCGACCGCGAAGGCACGCCCATCCCTGGTCTGTACGCCGTCGGCGAGGTGGCCGGGATCTACCACCACAAGTATCCCGGCGCCACGTCCGTCCTGCGTGCCCTCTGCTTCGGCCGCGTCGCGGGCGAAGCGGCGGCGGCACGCTGCTCCACCCCGACCACCGCGTCCTGATGTCAAGGGAGACAGTCATGACACAAGCAGTGCAGGCCCCCGGGAACATGCCCCGCCGCGCCGCGATCGCCAGTCTCGTCGGCACCACCATCGAATGGTTCGACTTCTTCATCTACGGGCTCGCCGCGGCGCTGGTCTTCGGCAAGCTGTTCTTCCCCGCGGTGGACGCCCACAGTGGACGGCTCGCCTCGTTCGCCACGCTCGGCGTCGCGTTCCTCGCCCGGCCCATCGGTGCCGCGGTGTTCGGCCACCTCGGCGACAGGTTCGGCCGCCGGACCACCCTGATCGTCACGCTGAGCATCATGGGTGTCTCGACGGGCCTGATCGGCCTGCTGCCGACGTACGGCACCCTCGGTGTCTGGGCTCCCGTGCTGCTCATCACGCTGCGCCTGCTCCAGGGGCTGGCGGTCGGCGGCGAATGGGGCGGTGCGGTGCTGATGTCGGTCGAGCACGCACCGGCCTCCCGGCGGCGCCTGTTCGGGTCCGCGCCGCAGCTGGGCAGCCCGCTCGGCCTGGTCCTCGCCACCGCCGTGATGTCCGCGGTCTCGGCACTGCCGGACGCGCAGTTGCTGGCCTGGGGATGGCGTATCCCGTTCCTCGTGGGCTTCGTGCTGGTCGCCGTCGGCCTGGTGATCCGCCTCGGCGTCGCCGAACCCGAGGAGTTCGGCGAACTCAGGTCGGCGGGGGAAACGGCCCGGCTGCCGGTGGGCGAGGTCTTCACGCGCGCCCTGCGGGGGCTCGCCGTCGGTACCGGGGTGCAGGCGTCGGTCAACGTCGTCTTCTACCTGATCTCGGTGTACTTCCTGACCTACGCGACGGCCTCGCTCGGGATGCCCCGCAAGACCGCGCTGCTCATCGTGATGATCGCGGCCGGCGTCGACCTGCTCGTCCTGCCGGTGGTCGCCGCCCTCAGCGACCGGATCGGGGCCCGGCCGGTGCTGCTCGGGGGTGTCCTGTTCACCGCCGCGGCGGTGTTCCCGTTCTTCTGGCTCATGGATCGCGAACATGTCTTCGCGACCGCTGTCGTCATCACCGTGATGATGCTGGGTGCCCACGCCACCGTTTACGCCGTGGTGTCCAGCGTCATCGCCGACCAGTTCGACACCAGGGTCCGCTACAGCGGCACCGCGTTGAGCAACGCGCTGGGCGCACTGATCTTCAGCGCGCCGACGCCGTTCATCGCCGAAGCCGTGGTCGGTGACGGCACCCGATGGTGGCCACTCGCCCTGCTGACCATCGCCTCCGCCGCCATCTCGGCCATCGCCGTCGCCGCCATTCCGCACCGCAAGCGGACGCTGGCGGCGGCGGTCGCACCGGCCGCGTCCACGTCCGTCTGAAAGACAGTCCGGGAGAACCACTTCATGAGTACCGAAACCTACGCCATGCTGATCGACGGCAAATGGCGCGACGCCTCCGACGGCGCCACCTTCCCCTCGGTCAACCCCTTCGACGGGCAGGCCTGGGCCCATGTTCCGGACGCCACGCCCCAGGACATCGACGACGCCGTCACCGCGGCCCGGCGCGCGTTCGAGGACGGGCCATGGGCCCGCACGACGCCGCTGCAGCGGGCGACGCTGCTGCGCCGGTTCGGTGACCTGATCAAGGACAACGCCGACGAACTCGCCCGCATCCAGGTACGGGAGAACGGGAAGCTCATCCGCGAGGTCGCCAGCCAGGCGACCGCGCTGGCCAACCACTGCTACTTCTTCGCCGGGGTCGCCGAAAGCCCCCTCGGCGAAACACTCGCCAGCAGCGTGCCCAACATGCAGGTCTTCACGGTCCGCGAGCCGATCGGCGTGGTCGCCGCCATCACCCCGTGGAACAGCCCGCTGGCCTTGCTGCTGTGGAAGCTCTGCCCCGCTCTCGCGGCAGGGAACACCGTCGTGATCAAGCCTTCGGAGATCACCCCGGTGTCCACTTTGGTGCTGGGAAGGCTCATCCAGGAAGCCGGTTTCCCCGACGGCGTGGTCAATGTCGTGACCGGTGCCGGTCCCGCGGGTGCGGCACTGGCCGGGCACCACGGGGTCGACAAGATCGCCTTCACCGGCTCCACCGCGGTCGGCAAGAAGATCGCGGTGACCGCCGCCGAGCGGCTCGCGCGGGTTTCCCTGGAACTCGGCGGGAAATCCCCCAACATCGTCTTCCCCGACGCCGACCTGCCCAACGCCGTCAACGGCGTCATCGCGGGCATCTTCGCGGCGACCGGGCAGACCTGCATGGCGGGCTCGCGGGTCCTCGTCCACGAGGACGTCCACGACGAGTTCGTCGCCGCGCTCGTCGAGAAGACCGCGAAGATCAAAATCGGTGACCCGCTCGACCCCGAGACCGAACTGGGCACCGTCGCCTGCCAGGCCCAGTACGACAAGGTGCTGCACTACATCGAGGTCGCCAAGGCCGACGGCGCACACCTGGCCACCGGCGGCGGGCGCCCCGACGACCCCGCGCTCGCCAAGGGCCTGTTCGTCCGGCCCACCGTCTTCACCGGCGTCACCAACGACATGCGCATCGCCCGCGAGGAGGTGTTCGGGCCGGTCGCCGTGGTCATCGGGTTCACCGACGAGGACGACGCCGTCCGGATCGCCAACGACACCTCCTTCGGCCTCGCCGCCGGGGTGTGGACCCGCGACCTTGCCCGCGCCCACCGCATGACCCGCCGCCTGCGCGCCGGCAGCGTATGGGTCAACAACTACCGCAAGACCAACTACGTCGCGCCGTTCGGCGGCTTCAAGGAAAGCGGCATCGGCCGGGAGAACGGGTTCCACGCGATCGAGGAGTACACCGAGGTCAAGACCGTCTGGATCGACACCGGGAACACCATCACCGACCCGTTCAACCCGCGCGCCTGACCAGCCGCTCACGGGAGGCCGCGCCGGTGCGGACCGGATATCAGGCCCGCACCGGCGCATTGCTGTCGTCGTTCTTTCACTACCACAGTGGTGACGCCATCACAGCGGAGGGCGCCGGTACTTGCGGGTGAACCGGACGCCGTTGAAGGTGTGCGTGCAGCACGGGCAGGCCGGTTCCAGGTCGTCAGCCCCCAGCTCGGGATTGACGACCCGCAACCGGTTGTCGTCGTCTACGTAGAGGCCGCTGTAGTAGCTGGCCTCGCCGATCCGCACGTAGTCGCGTCGTTCCTGCGGCTGCCGCGCGACCAGCCAGTAGATCGGGTCCGGGGAGTCGAGCCGAGCGGCGGCCTCGTCGCGCACCTCGTCCCAGTCCTCGCCGATCTTGCCGAGCAGAAACCGGAACAACGGCGTGTAGTCCAGGCCCCGGCGTTCCCGCCTTCCCATGGACCCGCGCGTCAGATCGGAGTCGCGTTCCCGTTTCGTGTTGCGTTGGTGCCGGTAGTCCCCGCCGTGCTTGTGGTGGACCAACCTGGCGCGGGTGTTCACGCGACGATACAGCGGCTCCTTCACCGATGCCCGCCCTCCTTGACTGTCCTAAGCAGATAGTGAATGGCGACTTCAGCGCTCGTCGACGACCGTCATCATGCCGACGGCGGTGCACTGCCGTCGATGATGCCAGCCACCGTCAAGCCCCTGGCGATCGCCGCGGGCGTCGAAAATGGGGTGAGGAGCGCAGGGTCGCGAGCGTAGCGTCGGCGACCGTGACCGGTGAGGCGAATGCGGAAGACGACCCGGCGGACGGCTGGTTCCCCGAGAGCGTGGCCGCATGCTACGACACCCCGGGCGGTGCGAACGCGCCCGAGGCGGTGACACCCGCGGTGGACGTCCTCGAAGACCTCGCCGACGGCCCGGTACTCGAGCGTCACGCAGGAGTTCACGTCGAACCACGTCACCGTGTCACCAGACGGGACCGGGCAGTTCCGCCGAATTCCCTTCCGATACGCCTGGCCCGCCGAGATGGACCTCATGGCACGCATCGCCGGGATGCGCCCGAAACACCGCTGGGCGGACTGGGACCGCTCGGAACTCACCGCCGAAAGCACCAGACACGTGTCGATCTGGGAGAAAAACCCGGACACGTGATCACACATGGGGTGCCGTGAGGGGCCCCTCACGGCAAGGCCCACGCTCACCTCCCCGCCACGGTTCACGGGCCCTCCGAGAGAAGGGTGGCGCAACGGATGAGACCGATATGGCTGTAGGCCTGGGGATGGTTGCCCAGCGAACGTTCTGCCATCGGGTCGTACTGCTCGGGCAGGAGGCCGGTGGGACCGGCCGATTCGACCATTTGCTTGAACAGTTCTTCGGCCTCGGTGCGGCGTCCGGTCAGTAGGTAGGCCTCGATCAGCCACGCGGTGCAGAGATGAAAACCGCCTTCGCCGCCAGGAAGACCGTCGTCACGCCGGTAGCGGTATACGGTCGGTCCTCTGCGCAGTTCGGCTTCGACGGCCGTGACGGTCGCCTCGAACCGTTCGTCGGCCGGCTCGATCAGGCCGACGAGGCCGATCAGCAGTGAGGCCGCATCGAGGTCGGTGCCGTCATAGGCAGCGGTGAAGGCGTTGGCCTCCTTGTTCCACCCGTGGGTGAGCACGTCGTCGGCGATGCGTTCACGCAGTTCGTGCCAGGAGGCCGGGACCGCGCGGGTGAAGCTCTCGCCAAGCCGGATCGCGCGGTCGATGGTGACCCAGCACATGACGCGGGAATAGACGCGGTGTCGCGGCGCGTGCCGTTCCTCCCAGATGCCGTGGTCGGGCTCGAACCACCGGAGGGTGACGGCCTCGGCCATCGCGTGCACCATCTCCCAATGCCGGTCGCGCAGCGTACCGCGGGCTTCGGCCAAGGCGGCGACGAGTTCGACCACTGGTCCGAACACATCCAGCTGAACCTGGTGGTTGGCCAGGTTTCCCACCCGTACCGGCCGCGAACCGGCGTAGCCGGGTAGATGGTCGATCACGGCTTCCGCACTGACCTGCGTGCCTGAGATCGTGTACAGCGGGCACAAACGATCCGGCCCCGCCAAGTTGGCGAGCACGCGGTGAAGCCACTGCAGGTACCGCTCGGCTTCGGTCGTCGACCCCAGGCCGACCAACGCGCGTACGGTCATCGCGGCGTCCCGAATCCAGCAGTAGCGGTAATCCCAGTTTCGGATGCCGCCGATCTCCTCGGGTAGCGACGTGGTCGCGGCCGCGAGCACACCACCCGTCTCCGAGTTGCACAGCCCACGCAGCGTCAGCGCCGACCGCGCGACCAGATCGGTCTCGACACCGGGCAGGGTGAGCTCCGCGACCCACTCACTCCAGTACGTGCCCGCCCGTACCCGGCGCTGCCCTTCGGCCAGTTCGTGTGGCTCCAGATCCCAGGTGCCGCAGCGAAGTTCCAGCACCACAGGTCTTTCCGAGGTGGGCCGGACGGTCGCGGTCGCGGTGTCGTGCAGACCGTCGTTGGTGATTTCCCAGTGCACACCGGGCGACCGGAGGGCGAACGGCTCCGAGGTGCCCGTGACTCGCAGGCCGTCACGGGCGGGCTCCAGCCTGATCGGCACCGCACCGAATTCCGGTCGCGGCGCGAACACCACCGAAGCGTCTGTCGTCCCCTCGATCACGCGCACGATGTCCGTGCGGTGCGCAGGTCCGTGTGGCTCGAGGTAGTCCGTCACCCGCAATCGGGACCAGCGTGTCTCCACCGTCATCGTGTCCTGCAAGTACCGCTGGCCCAGCGGCAGGCCGGAGTGGTGCGGACGGACCGAGAAGTGACCGGCGCTCGTGCCGCCGAGCAAGTCGGCGAACACTCCCGGTGCGTCCGGGCCGGGATGGCACAACCAGGTCAGTCGAGCGTCGGGAGTAACGAGCGCGACCGACCGTTCATCGGCCAACATGGACAGTCTCTCGATCGGCGGTGCCTGCTGGCCGAACAGCCAGTTTCGCCGCTCCTCCAGCAGGAACGCCAGAATCGTCGCGACATCCTCCACCCCCGCGACCCGGTGCTGGGCCAGGGTTTCCCCAGCTCCGACCTTGACGCCGACGTCAGGACCGGACAGCCGGGCAAAGGCCTTCTCGTCGCTCAGGTCGTCGCCGAAGAAGATCGCCGCGGTCGCCGCGACCCGGTGTCGTACGGTGTCGAGCGCGTTGCCCTTGTCGGTTCGCACCACCGCCAGCTCGACAACCTCCTTGCCGTGGGTTGTCGTGACACCATCCCAGCGGGAAGGTCCGTTGTGGATGGTGTGGACAAGGCGTTCGGCCACGTCGCGCTCGGCACGGCGAACGTGCACCGCAATGCTCGCAGGCTTGATCTCCAGCTGGACGCCATCGAGGTCGTCGGTGAGGCGGGCCAGTTCTCGCTTCAGCCTGCCGTGCAACTCGCGGGCGTCGCTGTCGAGTTCGTGGACGAAGCCAGGGTCGAACTCCGACCCATGACTGCCGACGAGATGCACCTCGGCCGGCAGTCGAGACAGGATGGACAGATCCCGCAGTGCCCGCCCGGAGATCACCGCGGCGGTGGTCTCGTGCAGCACCGCCAGCGAGCGCAGCACGCCCGCCGACTGGGGGTGCGGACGGGCGTCGTCCGGGTGCGCGCCGAACGGAGCGAGTGTTCCGTCGTAGTCGCAGGCGACGAGCAGCCGTGGAGTTCGGGCGATCTGGACGATCTGGTGCCGCAACGGGGCGGGCAGGGACTCGGCGGGCACAGGTCCTCCTCACTTCCTGGATGTCGGGATGACGCGGGCAGCTCACAGAGGTGCGGCTCATCCGGCCGCGAGCCCGGCTTGGCCCCAATGAGCCTCGCGAAGTACCGTCGCGGCCTCCTGTTGCCAGCGCGCGGCAGGGTCCCAGGTTCGGGTGATCATGGCGGTGCCGTGTAGCGCGCCGGGATGCGGGACGACCCGGGCCGGCACACCCGCCGCGTCGAGCCGCGCACCGTACCGCTCGCCGTCCAGGCGCAGCAAGTCATGCTCAGCGGTGAAGATGACCGCCGGTGGCAGACCACTGAGATCGTCGGCGAACAGCGGCGACGCGAGCGGGTGGCGTGCCTGTGCGGCATCGCGCAGATAATGCCCCACCGCCACTTCGAGATCATCGACCGTCCGCTCTCCCCCGGTGGTCGCGGCAACGTGCCGTGCCGTCGTGAGGGTGAGGTCGACAACGGGGACCTCAAGCAACTGCAGAACGGGCTGGGGGCTGCCGTTGTCACGCAACTTGATGGTCAGTGCCGCGGCGATGTTGGCTCCGGCAGAACTTCCGCCGACGGAAACAGTGCCGGGATCGATGCCGAACTGTTCGGCGTTCCGGACGATCCAGTGGAACGCCGCGAAGCCATCACTCAGCCCCGCGGGGAAAGGATGCTCCGGAGCGAGTCGATAATCCACCGATACCACGACCAGATTCGCCTCGGCGCAGCGTTGCCGGCAGAGGGCGTCGACGACGAGGTCGTCGATCGATCCCTGCCACCAGCCACCGCCGTGGAAGGCGAGATGGGCGGGCAGGGGGCCCCGGCCGCTCGGCCGGTACATCCTGCATCTGATCTCACCGTCCACTGTGGTCACCGCGTGATCGGTCACCGAGTGTACGGCGGGACCAGGACGGCCGAACCGCAGGAAGTTCAGATCGATCAGCAGGCGCATGTACTGGCGTTGTCGTCTCACGCCGAGATGGGCGAGGAATTCCCGTTCACGGGTGTTGACGTCGAGGAACTGCTGAACAGGCGGGTCGAGCCTCATGGTGTGCCGTGTCCTCCGGATTGTGCGACGGGGTCGGCGGTGCTCGTTTCGAGTGGGTCCGTGGCCGGTTCCAGTTCACCGAACCGGTGGCACGCCACGCGGCGTCTCCCGGTGTCGTGCACAGGCAGCGGGTCGGCGCAGCGGTCCACGGCGTGCGGGCAGCGGGCGCGGAAGGGACATCCCGCGTCGGCAGGCGAGCCGTTGTCACGGTCCACAGTGGCGGGCGGGCGAGTGTGACGATGGCGCTGCTGCGCGGGGTCGGGCACCGGTGCCGCGGCGAGCAGAGCCTGGGTATAGGGATGTGCGGGTTGGTCGCAGATGTCCGTGACGTTGCCGATTTCCATGATCTTGCCGCGGTACATCACGGCGACCCGGTGGGAGACGTGCCGCAGCACTGCGAGGTCGTGTGTGATGAACAGGTAGCTCAGCCCGAGTTCCCGTTGGAGGTCGCGCAGCAAATTGAGGATCTGTGCCTGGATGGACAGATCGAGAGCGCTGACCGCCTCATCGCAGACGAGCAGCCGTGGCGACAGCATCAGTGCCCGCGCGATCGCGATCCTCTGCAGTTGACCCCCGGAGAACTGCG
>NZ_VJWX01000163.1 GCF_007713715.1 Amycolatopsis rhizosphaerae | reverse complement strand
GTCCTGTCCCCGGGGAGGCGGTGGCGGGTACGACGAAGGCACCGGCCCCGGATAAGGCGTGGAGTCGGTGCTCTCGTCGGAAAAATATGACTCTCCCCGCGACTGCGGTGGCGTCATCAGCCCACCCCGGCGTAGGAATGCAGGCCCGCGGTGACCAGGTTGATGAAGAACAGGTTGAACACGGTCGCGGCGAACCCGAAGATGTTGATCACGGCAGCGCGGCCGCCCCGCCAGCCGGCGGTCGCCCGTGAGTGCAGGTAGGCCGCATAGATCACCCAGGCCACGAAGGCGGTGGTCTCCTTGGGGTCCCAGCCCCAGAACCGGCCCCAGGCCGACTCCGCCCACACGGCGCCGCAGAGCACGCCGAAGGTGAACAGCGGGAAGGCGAGCACGGTGGTGCGGTAGGCGACCCGGTCCAGCACGTCGGCGGCGGGCAGGCGGCCGGCGAACTTCGCGAAGCGGGCCGGGTTCTGCTCGTGCGACTGGCGGATCAGGTACAGGATGCTGGCCACGCCGGGAACCAGGAAGATGCCGGACGAGATGGCGGCCGCGGAGACGTGGATGACCAGCCAGTACGACTGGAGCGCGGGCTGCACCGGGGCGGCGGTCGCGTAGAGCAGCGTGCCGTTGATGAACATCAGGATGACGATCGGCAGCATCATGAACCCGGACAGATGCCGCACCGGGAACTTCTTGATCACCAGCAGCCAGGTCGCCATGCCGATGAAGGTCGCCAGCATGATGTACTCGTACATGTTGCCCCACGGCGCGCGATCGGTCGCGAACCCGCGGAGCACCAGTGCGGTCAGGTGCAGCAGGACACCGAGCACGGTCAGCGCGGCACCCATCCGGCCGATCCGCTCGGCACGGCCCGTGGGCAGCGCCGGGGGCGTCACCGCCGGGGCATCGGTCCCGGTGCCCGCGGTGACCTCGGTGGTGCCAGGGCCACCCGCCCCGACCAGCTCGCGGGCGCGGGCCCCGGCGCTCGCGGCGGCGCGGCGGCTCTTGACGCCGAAGGACTGCTCGATCAGGAAAAACAGCAGCGCCAGTACGTAGATCGCTGTCGCGGTGGTGTACGACCAGTCGCTGTACCGGGACAGCGTCTCGTTGATCGGCATGCCTACTTCCTCTTTCCCTCAGTGAGGAACTCGTCCGCCATGCGCGTGAACTCCTCCCCGTATCCCGCCTGGTCGGTGCGGGCGAGTCCAGCCACCTGCACCACCGTACCTTTTCCGTCGCCGTCCGCAGGGCGGACGCGCAGCCACACCCGGCGCCGCTTGACCAGCAAGGACGCCCCGAGACCGAGCAGCATCGCGATCGCGAAGACCAGCACGTAGTCCTGGGTGGGGTCGTGCGAAACCTGCAGCGACGCGTACTTCTGGACCCCGTCGAAGCTCACCTTGGTGCCGTCGTCGAGGGTGACCGACTCCCCGACCGCGAGGTTCTTGCGCGCCACGCGCTTGAGCCTGCCGTCCTTCACCATCGACTGGTCGATGGAGAAGATCGACTGGGCGCGGCCGGAGTCGAGCCCGAGATCGCCGCGCATCACGTCGATCGCGACCATCGGGTTGACCAGCCCGGGGCCGGTGGAGGTCAGGATCCCGCCGTGCAGCAGCGACGAGGGCGCGAACAGCCCGGTGATCGCCAGTTGCCTGGTGCGCCGCTCGGCCGCGTCCGTCACGCCGGGGGGATCGAATTTCGTCGCACCCTCGGACAGCATCGTGGCCTGGTTCGACGCGCGCCACTGGGTCGTCTGCGTCCGGGTCGTCCCGTCCGGGTAGGTGACGGTGAACCGCGGCGAGTAGCCGTAGCCGAGCAGGTAGACGCGGTCGCCCGCGGTCCGCAGCGGCTCGTTCACCTCGAGCTGGTAGGGCCGCCAGCTGCCGGTCTCCAGGTCCGCGCCGGACTGGTACTGGATGTCCGCCCGGTAGTGCAGCGGCTGGCCCACGGCGGTGTAGGTCGCGTTGAAGTCGTTGACCTTGACGCAGAACGGGTCCAGCCGGGTGCCGTCGACGCGCAGCCCCGGGTTGAACGTGTCGTAGGCGAAGACCCCGGAGTTGCAGAACTGGGAACCGTCGGCCTGGACGATGACCTGGCCCTCGTAGCTGTACATCTTGCCGAGGGCGAAGGCCACGATCAGCCCGAGCATGCCGAAGTGGAAGACCAGGTTCCCGGTCTCCCGCAGGTAGCCCTTTTCCGCGCTGACGGACCGGACGCCGTCGCCTTCGTCCCGTTCGGCGATCCGCCAGCCACGCAGGCGTTTGCGGGCCTTCTCGAGCATCTCTTCGGTGCTCTGGCCGACGGTGCCCTCCCGGAAGTGGGGCATCCGGGACAGGTTGCGCGGGGTGAGGACCGGCTTGGCGCGGATCGCGCGCAGGTACTCGCCGGTGCGCGGGGTGAGGCAGCCGACCAGCGACACCAGCAGCAGCAGGTAGATCGCGGAGAACCAGACGCTGGAATAGACCTCGAAGAACTGCAGCCGGTCCAGCAGGGTGCCCCACCAGCCGTGGCTGGTGATGTACTGGTCCGTCTTCGTCGCGTTGAGCACGCGCTGAGGCAGCAGCGCGCCGGGCATCGCGGCGAGCGCCAGCAGGAACAGCAGGATCAGCGCGGTCCGCATCGAAGTCAGACCGCGCCAGGTGTTGCGGACGAAGGCCAGCGCCTGCCGCACCGGACCTGCCCGATAGGGCTTCTGTGGCTCCGGCGACTTCGGTGGCGCTTCGGTGGCGGTCACAGCGGCAGCACCGTGTCCGTGACGAGCGCGTTGCGCAGCCAGTTCACCAGTTCACCCCACAGGCCGGTGACCAGGAGCACGCCCACCACCAGCAGCAGGGCACCGCCGAACAGCTGCACGCGCCGGCCGTTCCGCCGCAACCAGTCGGTGGCCCTTACGGCCCATCGGGCGCCGAGCGCGATCAGCAGGAACGGCAGGCCGAGGCCGAGGCAGTAGACGAGGACGAGGACGAAGCCCCGCGCGCCGGCGGTGCCGGTCGCGGTGGCCATCGCGAGCACGCCGGACAGCGTCGGGCCGATGCACGGCGTCCAGCCGAGCCCGAACACGGCGCCGAGCAGCGGCGCCCCGAGCAGCCCGCCGCGCGGCACCCGGTGCGAGCGGATGTCCTTCTGTAGTGCGGGGAACAACCCGAGGAAGACCAGGGCCATCGCGATGGTGACCACACCGCCGATACGCTGCAGCAGCGCCTGGTTGCCGAGCATGGCGTCGGCGAGCCAGACCAGGGTGCCGATACCGGCGACGAACACCACGGTGAACCCGAGCACGAACAGGGCGGCCGCGCCGACCACGGCGTAGCGGCCCTTCTTGCGGCCCTCGTCCACGCTCACCGCCGGCGCCTCCGCGCCGACCAGCGCGGCGAGGTAGGCGAGGTAGCCCGGCACCAGTGGTACGACGCACGGGGAGGCGAACGAGATGGCTCCCGCGACGAGGGCGACTCCGGCGGCGACGAGCAGCGGACCGGAGGTCGCCAGCTCGGTCACGGAGGAGTTCACTCTGCTGAGGGTAAGCAGTGTGTTTCGTGTGAGTTCGTCGGGTCCGCCCATCCGGCCCCGGCCGCGCCGAGGCGCCCGCGGCAGGGTGCGGCCGGGTCTACTCGGTATCTACTCGGTGTCTACTCGGCTGCCAGTCGCTGCACCAGCGGCGCGATGTCGCTGGCCAGGACGCTGCGCAGGTACACCGCGGCCACCCGGTGCTGCCGGTCCAGCACGATCGTGGAGGGCACCACGTTCACCGGATAGCCGGACAGGCGCAGCAGGCTGCGGCCCGGTGGATCATAGATCGACGGGTAGGTGAGGCCACGATCACGCACGAAATCCTGCGGCGCGGACCGGTCGTCGTCCCGCACGTCGAGGCCGACCACCTGCACTCCGGCGGCCTGGTTCTGCTGGAAGAGCTTCTCCAGCTCGGGGGCTTCCGTGCGGCACGGGGCGCACCACTGGCCCCAGACGTTGAGCACCGTGACCTTGCCCGCGAAATCCGCGAGCGAGATCTGCTTGCCCTGGTTCATCAGGTCTTCGCCGGACAGGTTCGGGATGGGCTTGCGCTCGTCCCCGTTGTAGAAGATGTCGGTCTTGCCGCCCGGCGAGACGAACTCGAAGGTGTTGCCCTGGTTGACCGCGTCCCTGCCGGTCGAGCAGCCCGCCAGCAGCACCAGTCCCAGCAGCGCGATGAGCAGCCGTTTCATGCCCCGGTCACCTTCGGGTCGGTGGCACCGGCCGGCTCGCTGTAGACGATGTCGACCAGCTCCTCCCCGTTGAACACCAGGCTGGTCAGCGAGGCCAGCGAGCACTGGCGGCGACGGGGGTCGTGCCACAGGGGTTTCGCTTCGAGGAAGCGGCGCAGCGTCCAGATCGGCAACTGGTGTGAGACGCACAACGCCTCGTGCCCCTCGGCCGCCGCGCGGGCACGGTGGACGGCCCCGAGCATCCGGTGCGCGATCTCCAGATACGGCTCGCCCCAGGAGGGCACGAACGGGTTGCGCAGCTTCGGCCAGTGCCGCGGCTGGCGCAGGGCGCCGTCGCCGACGGCCACGCGCTGCCCCTCGAAGTCGTTCGCCGCCTCGATCAGCCGAGGATCGGTGTGCACGTCGAGCCGGTGCGCGCCGGCGATCGGCGCGGCCGTCTCCTGCGCGCGCTCCAGCGGCGAGGCAACCACGTGCGTGATGTCGTGCCCGGCGACCGCCTCCGCGACCGTGAGGGCCTGGCGCCGCCCCCGCTCGGAGAGCCGGAATCCGGGCAGACGGCCGTAGAGGATTCCGTCCGGGTTGTGAACTTCGCCGTGCCGGAGGAGATGCACGATCGTGGTCACCGGGCGGCCTCCGCGGCCGCCGCGGCGGCCGCCGCCGCGGGCAGCGCCGCCTCGATGACCTCGAAGGCGGCGTCGTCCATGGCCGCGTTGACGAACCAGGCCTCGAACGGGCTGGGCGGGCCGTACACCCCGTGCTCCAGGAGCGCGTGGAAGAAGGGCGGGAAGCGCCAGGTGTGCGAGTTGGTCGCGTCGTGGTAGTTGCGGACCGGTTCCTCGGTGAAGAACACGCTGAGCAGGTTCCCGGCGTAGGCGACGTGGTGCGGCACACCGGCCGCGGTGAGCGCGTCGGTGAACAGCGCGCCGAGGCGCTGCGAGTTGAGGTCGAGGGCGCGGTACACCTCCTCGTCCGCGGCGCGGAGGGTGGCCAGGCCCGCCGCCACCGCCACGGGGTTCCCGGAAAGCGTGCCCGCCTGGTAGACCGGGCCGCCGGGGGCGAGCCGGGACATCACGTCGGTGCGCCCGCCGAACGCGGCGGCGGGCAGCCCGCCGGACATCACCTTGCCGAAGGTGTACAGGTCGCCGGGCACCGATTCGAGGCCGTACCAGCCCGAGCGCGAGACCCGGAACCCGGTCATCACCTCGTCCATGATCAGCAGGGCGCCGTGCTCGTGCGCGAGGTCGAGCAGCGCGGCGTTGAAGCCCGCGGCCGGGGCCACCGCGCCCATGTTGCCCGCCGCGGCCTCGGTGATGATCGCCGCGATCGAGTCCGGATTGTCCGCAAAGGACTGACGGACGGCTTCGATGTCGTTGTAGGGCAAGACGATCGTGTCGGCCGCCTGCGCGCCGGTCACACCGGGCGAGGTGGGGAGGCCGAGCGTGGCGACCCCGGAGCCCGCCTGGGCGAGCAGGGCATCCACGTGACCGTGGTAGCAACCGGCGAACTTGATGATCCTGCTGCGGCCGGTGAACCCGCGCGCGAGCCGGATCGCGCTCATCGTGGCTTCGGTGCCCGAGTTCACCAGTCGGACCCGGTGTACCGGATCGACCCGCGTGATGATCTCCTCGGCGAGTTCGACCTCACCGGTCGTCGGGGTGCCGAAGGACAGCCCCGAACTCGCGGCCGCCCGCGCCGCGGCGACCACCTCGGGGTGGGCGTGACCCAGGATCATGGGCCCCCACGAGGAGACGAGGTCCACGTAGCGGTTCCCGTCGACGTCCCACAGGTGGGGACCCTCACCGCGGACCATGAACCGCGGCGTGCCGCCGACCGAGTTGAAGGCGCGAACCGGCGAGTTCACCCCGCCGGGCGTCGCGGCGGCTGCCCGTTCGAACCATGCCCTGGACTGATCGACTCCGTGCGTCACGACTTCCAGTCTCGCAAAAGGGCTGTCAAGCCCCGTTCAGGTGGGCCACGTAATCGTCGTTCGAGGCGTCCTGCTCCTGCTTCGCGTTCCGTCGGCGGCGCTTCACGCGGGCGCCGAGCATGACCTCACGCACCGCGTCGACCAGCAGGATCGCGGCCAGCATGCCCAGTCCGACGGCCGCCGACATCCAGTTGCCGAAGTAACGGGTGGAGACCAGGACCGTCCCGTCGCTCAAGGTGACCGTGACGGTTCTCACGCCCAGCTGCCAGCAGGGGAAGGCCAGCCAGACCGCGGCCCCGGCCACCAGCAACTCGGCGACCGCGACCAGTTTCCGCCACGGCCGGTGCAGCTGAGCCGCCTGAGCCTGAACCTCGTTCACGCAGACCAGCGTCTCACGATCTCCACCGGCGTCACGGCCGAGGGGTGTCCGGCGCCTGGGCAGCGGTCAGCGCGGCGCGGAGAGCGGGCACGTCCTTCGCCCAGGCGATCACGACCGTGCCGTCGGTCAGCCGGAGAGGCAGTTCGTCGTACTGGCGCGGCGCGCTCCACCCCCCACCGAGCACCCGGGCCCCCGCCGGGGCCCCGACATCGGTGACCTCGGCGATCTGCCCGAGCGGCACCTGCTCCCGGCCCTGCCACAGGTCGGTGCCGGTGACCCGGACGGTGAGGAACCGGCGGCGGGCCTGCACCCAAGGCGCGGTGATCACGGCGAGACCGAGTGCGACCAGTACCCAGGCGACCGTGTGCGGCCTGCCTGTCGCCAGTTCGACCAGGAGGCCGGCCAGCGCGAACAGCGGGCCGTATGACAGGGCCCGCCACTTCGCCCCGTACTCGAGATACCGCGCCTCGCTCACGGGAGGGTACGGCCGACCTTCGGGAAGTAGCCGCTCACCTTCGGCAGGTACATCAGCAGCAGCGCGATGAAACCGAGCAGCGCCGACAGTTCCGTGAACAACGACGACAGCAGCCCTGTCAGCAGCTGCACCACGACGACGGCGACATACAGCGCGGTCACCACCGTGCGGGCGGACCGCGTGCCCTGGCGTGCCTTCCAGGCGAACAGGAGCAGCAGCGCGGTGACGCACACCGCGGCGATCAGGGCCAGCGTCATCGCGATCGTGACGCCGTGGGTGAGGTTGTCGCGGTTGACGCGGGGATCCTTGTTCGTCTTCAGGTACTCGTCGACGATCCGCTGCCGGTACAGCAGGACGAGCACGTAGTTGACGATCAGCAGGACGCCGGAGACGACCCACAGCACGAAGGAGATCCGCACCGGGGTCGGCGGGGCGACCGGCTCGGGCGTCTGGCCGGTCGGGATCCCAGGTTCGCTCACGCCCCAGACAATACTTGCCGCCGCCTGCGGCGGGGAACAGCTCAGTCGAGCCAGGCGGCGGCCTCGGTCGCCCAGTAGGTGAGGATCATGTCCGCACCCGCCCGGCGGATCGAGGTGAGCACCTCCAGGATGGTGCGCTCCCGGTCCAGCCAGCCGTTCGCCGCGGCGGCTTCGACCATCGCGTACTCGCCCGAGATGTTGTATGCGGCGACGGGCACCGGTGACAGCTCGGCGGCGGCCCGCAGCACGTCCAGGTAGGCCAGTGCGGGCTTGACCATGATCGCGTCGGCACCCTCGGCGAGGTCGAGCTCGATCTCCCGCAGCGCCTCACGCGCATTGCCCGGGTCCTGCTGGTAGCTCTTGCGGTCGCCCTTGAGCTGCGAGTCCACCGCTTCGCGGAACGGGCCGTAGAAGGCGCTCGCGTACTTCGCCGAGTAGGCGAGAATGCCGGTGCCCGTGTACCCGGCCTCGTCGAGGGCGCGGCGGATCACGCCGACCTGACCGTCCATCATCCCGCTCGGCCCGAGCAGGTGCGCCCCGGCTTCCGCCTGCGCCACCGCCATCTCGGCGTACACCTCGAGCGTCGCGTCGTTGTCCACCGCGCCGGAAGCATCGAGCACGCCGCAGTGGCCGTGGTCGGTGAACTCGTCGAGGCAGGTGTCGGCCATGAGCACGGTGTCGTCACCGAGTTCGGCACGAAGATCGCGCAGGGCGACGTTGAGGACGCCGTCCTCGGCGACCGCGCCGGAGCCGGTGGCGTCCCGCTCCTCCGGCACGCCGAAGAGCATCAGGCCGCCCACGCCCGCGCGGACCGCGTCGACCGCGGCCTTGCGCAGCGAATCACGGGTGTGCTGGACGACACCAGGCATGCTCGCGATGGGCCGCGGCTGGTCGGCGCCCTCCGCGACGAACAGGGGAAGGATCAGCTGGCGGGGACGAAGCGTGGTCTCACTCACCAGGCGCCGCAGCGCCGCCGTGCCACGCAACCTGCGGGGACGATGCTCGGGAAACACGCTGCCGACGGTACTCCGGTGAAGGGCCCCGACCGGCCCTGGGGATACGAAAGTGCCCTCCACCACAGGGGCGGAGGGCACTTCGCGGACCGTGCTCAGGAACGGCGGGTGCGCTTGGCCTTGCGCGGCGGCGGCAGCGCGCCCTCGGCACGCAGCTTCGCCGCGTACGCGGCGAGCGCGTCGACCAGGTGCGGCACGTCGGCCTTCTCCGGCTGCACGTCCACCCGCAGGCCGAACTCGACCGCGGTCTCCGCGGTCTTCGGGCCGATGCAGGCCACCAGGGTCCGGGTGTGCGGCTTGCCCGCGATGCCGACCAGGTTCCGCACGGTCGACGACGAGGTGAAGCACACCGCGTCGAAACCACCGGTCTTGATCATCTCGCGGGTCTCGGCGGGCGGCGGGGCGGCCCGGACGGTGCGGTAGGCGGTGACGTCGTCGACCTCCCAGCCGCGGTCGATCAGGCCCGCCGACAGCGTCTCGGTGGCGATGTCCGCGCGCGGCAGCAGCACCCGGTTCACCGGGTCCAGGATGTCGTCGTACGGCGGGAACTCGGCGAGCAGGCCCTCGCTCGACTGCTCACCCTTGGGCACCAGCTCGGGATTGATGCCGAAGGCGCGCACGCGCTCCGCGGTCGACTCGCCGACACAGGCGATCTTCACGCCGGAGAACGCGCGGGCGTCCAGACCGAACTCCTCGAACTTCTCCCACACCGCGCGCACGGCGTTGGCCGAGGTGAACACGATCCACTGGTAGCGCCCGTCGACCAGGCCCTTGACGGACCGCTCCATCTGCGCCGGGCTGCGCGGCGGCTCGACGGAGATGGTGGGCACTTCGTGCGAGGTCGCGCCGTGGCCGCGAAGCCGTTCGGCCATCTCGCCCGCCTGCTCCTTGGTGCGCGGCACCAGGACCTTCCAGCCGTAGAGGGCGCGGGACTCCCACCAGGACAGCTTCGAACGCTGCCCGGCGGCCTCGCCGATGGTCACCACGAGCGGGCCGACCAGTTCGCCCGCGTCCTGCGCGAGGGTGGCCAGCGTGCTGTCCACGGTGCGCTGCGTGTTGATGGTGCCGTTCGAGGTCACCGCGACCGGCGTGGTCGACGGCAGGCCGTGCTCGACCAGTGCGCCCGCCGCCTCGGCCAGGTGGCTCGACGTGGCGTGCAGCACGATCGGCCCGGGAGTGGCGGCCAGACCGGCCCAGTTCACCTCACCGCCGCGCACGTCGACCTCGACGTGCGTGCCGCCGAGCGCGATACCGGCGTAGGCGGGCACGGCCGCGCCCGGGGAAACCCCGGGAACGACCTCGAAGACGGCGCTGGTCTTGGCCACGGCGTGCACCTCGGCCACGACCGCGGGAAGGGTCAGCGGATCACCGCTGACGAGGCGCAGCACGAGGCGGCCTGCCTTGGCCTCACCCGCCAGGTCCTTCGCCACCTCACCCGGTTCCCCGACGGCGGGCCGCACCTCGGCGGAGGCACTGGCTTCGGCCAGCACGGCGGCGGGCACATCCGGGTCGGTCACCACGACCTCGGCCTTGGCCAGCAGTTCCTGGGCACGAACGGTCAGCAATCCGGCGTCGCCGGGGCCGGAGCCCACGAACGCGACGCGCCCAGCGGTATTCCGCGCGGGGGTCATTGTGTTTCTTTCTCCATCGGAATGTTCTGTCAACTCACGGTGCGGCCCGGGCCGGACAACGCGCCGGCGCCCAGGTCGAGCAGCTCCGCGGCCAGGTCCCGGCCGAGTCGCTCCGCTTCGCTCTTGTCGGCGACGGCCGATGCCCTGATCATCTCCACGGACTCCCCGTCGAGCCCGGCGGCGGCGACCCCGCGCAGCGAGATCCGCTCGACCACCGAACCGTCCGCGCCGAGGTCCTCCACCACTTCCGCCAACGCGCCCACCGGGGCACTGCAACCGGCTTCGAGCGCGGCCAGCATGGCCCGCTCCGCGGTCACCGCGGCCCTGGTGGACGGGTCGTCCACAGTGGACCGGAGCATGTGTTCGATGTCCACGTCGTCGACGCGGCATTCGATCGCGAGCGCCCCCTGCGCGGGCGCGGGCAGCATCTGGATCGGGTCCAGTGCCTCGGTGATCTCGTCGGCCCGGCCCAGGCGGACCAGACCCGCTCTGGCGAGGATCACCGCGTCCAGCTCACCGTCGTGCACCTTGCGCAACCGGGTGTCGATGTTGCCGCGGATCGGCACCACCTCGAGCCCGAGGCCGAGCGCACGCAGCTGGGCCGAGCGCCGCGGCGAGCCGGTGCCCACCTTCGCGCCCGGCGGAAGCTCGCCGAGGGTCAGCCCGTCCCGCGCGACGAGCGCGTCACGCGGGTCCTCCCGCGGCGGCACGGCGGCGAGCACGATCCCGCGCTCCCCCGCCGTGGGCAGGTCCTTGTACGAGTGCACCGCGACGTCGACCTGCTTGTTCAGCAGGGCCTCGCGCAGGGCCGAGGTGAACACCCCGACCCCGATCTCGGCGATCGGGGCCTGCGAGCGGTCGCCGGGGGTGGTGATCGTGACGATCTCCACGTCCTGCCCGGCGCGGCGCAGGTCGTCCGCGATCATGCCGGTCTGTGCCAGGGCGAGGGCACTTCCCCTCGTCCCGATCCTGATGGTCCGTGTCACTGGATTTCACCGTCCAGGTTGGGGACGCGCTCGGCGTTCGAGCTCGCCACCACGGCGGGCGAGGCCGGGTCGAGCTCGAACAGTTCCCGTAGCGCGCTGGCGTAGTCGGTGCCCTGCGGGTCGGCCGCGAGCTGCTTGACCCGCACGGTCGGCGCGTGCAGCAGCTTGTCGACCACCCGGCGGACGGTGCGGGCGAACTCCTCGCGCACCGCCGGTTCGAGCTCGGGAAGGCGGTTGTCCAGCCGCAGCAGCTCCGCGTCGACCACCTCGGCGGCCCGCTTGCGCAGGGCGGTCACCGTCGGCGTGACGGCGGCGCTGCGCTGGCCCGCCAGGTACTCGCGCACCTCGTCGAGCACGATGCCGTTGGCCCGGGTGACCTGACGTTCGCTGGCGCCGGTGCCCCCGTTTCTCATCCGGGTGCGGATCGTCTCCAGGTCCACCACCCGGATCCCGGGCACCTCGGCGACCTCCGGGTGCACGTCCCTCGGCAGCCCGAGGTCGCAGATCACCAGCGGCCGGTCCACACGGGGCAGCACGTGCTCGGCCGCCACCACCACGTCCTGCGCCCCGGTGCAGGTGACCACGACGTCCGCCGCGTCCAGGTGGACGGCGAGCTCGTCGAGTCCCGCCGCGGACGCGGGCACCCCGAGACCGGTGACCTTGCCCGCGAGCCGGTGCGCCTTGTCCAGGGTGCGGTTCACCACGGTGACCCGGCCGATCCCGGCCTTGCTCAGCTGGCCCGCCGACAGCGCGCCCATCGAACCGGCACCGACGATCACCGCGTGCTTGCCCTCGATGCGTTCGACCTCGGCCAGCGCCGCCGACACCACGGAGGCGCCGAGGGCGTCCAGCCCGGTCTCGCTGTGCACGCGCTTGCCGACGCGCAGAGTCGTCTGGATGAGCTCGTGCAGGGTGCGGCCGACGGTGCCGGCCTCACGGGCGGTGGCGTAGGCGTTGCGGATCTGGCCGAGGATCTGGGTCTCGCCGACGACCATGGAGTCCAGGCCGGAGGCGACGGAGAAGATGTGCTCGACCGCGGCACCGGCGTAGTGCACGTACAGGTTGTCGTAGAGCTCGCCGACCTCGCATCCGGCGTGCTGCGCGAGCACTTCGGACACCTCGGCCAGGCCGCCGTGGAAGGTCTCCACGACCGCGTAGACCTCGACGCGGTTGCAGGAGGAGACGAGCATCGCCTCGTTCACGTGGGGGGCCTGCTGCAACTGGTGCAGCACCTTGCCGAACTCCTCGGCGCCGACCGCGACCCGTTCCAGGGTCCGCAGATCGGCGGTGCGATACGAAAGCCCGACAGCCAGGACGCTCACTCTTACCGCACCACCATTCCGTTGCCCACCGCGTGGGACCCATTCGTATCGTCGGCGCGCCGCGCCACGTGGAAGGACAGGATCTGCAGCTCGACCGCGAGGTCCACCTTCCGCACCTCGACGTGTTCGGGCACCTGCAGCACCACGGGCGCGAAGTTCAGGATGCAGCCGACCCCGCCCGCGACCAGCCGGTCGCACACCGACTGGGCGGCGGTCGGGGGCGTCGCGATCACACCGATCGAGATGCCCCGTTCCGCGCACACCTTCGGGATGTCGTCGAGGTGGGAAACCGGGATCCCGCCGACCGGCACCCCGATCAGATCCGGGTCCACATCGAACAGCGCTTCGACGGGAAACCCGCGACCGGGGAACCCGCCATAATTGGCCAACGCATGACCGAGGTTCCCGATTCCGACCACGGCCACCTTGTGCTGGCGGGTCAGGCCGAGGGTGCGCTCGATCTGGCCGACGAGCACCTGCACGTCGTAGCCGACGCCGCGGGTGCCGTAGGAGCCGAGATAGGACAGGTCCTTGCGCAACTTGGCCGAGTTCACCCCGGCGACCCCGGCGAGTTCCTCGCTGGCCACGGTGGTGGCGCCCTGCTCGGCCATGGCGGAGAGCACCCGGAGGTAGACCGCCAGGCGGGCGACCGCCGCCTCCGGGATGGACTTGGCCCGCACCTGCTCACCTGCCGGCGCACCCGGCTGGACCGCGGGCATTTCGGCGGTGGGTGCGTTGTCGG
Source organism: Amycolatopsis rhizosphaerae (assembly GCF_007713715.1). GTDB lineage: Bacteria > Actinomycetota > Actinomycetes > Mycobacteriales > Pseudonocardiaceae > Amycolatopsis_E > Amycolatopsis_E rhizosphaerae. The sequence goes on along the minus strand of NZ_VJWX01000163.1, from coordinate 563 downwards.
CGTCGAGCTTTCGCGCCACCCGCGAAACCTCCGCGCCATTGCGCCGGCCACGCCGTGCGACCACGCTGGCCTCCTCGTCCGACACCGTCAACACCGTTTCGACACACCGATCCTGAAACTGCCCCTTGACCTTCCGGCAGAAGTCCGGTTCGATGCCGGGCCACGGTGCAGGGGTACGGGAATACGGTAGCCACTTGTGAACGTAGGCACAAAGTCGCTGGTCGGAGGCATGACCAGAGACACAATCCGGGTGCCGGGGCCCCGCGGTCGAGCGATCGGGGACCCGCCGGGGCCCGCGGTCAGGACGCGGTGAAGGTGATCGTGTGCCAGCCGGTGGCGCCGTCGGGCACGACGTCGGCGATCCGGTCGGTCTGGGTGGCCCCCGTACGGTCGGTGGCGCGCACGGTCACCGTGTGACCGCCGCGGGAGGCGTCGAGTTCGGCCCACCACATCCGCCAGGCATCGACCGTGACTTCGGCCGACAGCACCGCCTGCCGCCACGGCCCGTCGTCGAGCCGCACCTCGCCCCGGTCGATGCCGGTGTGCTGGGCCCAGGCCGTTCC